>NZ_JAUJQE010000016.1:0-103804 GCF_030482505.1 Burkholderia sp. AU45274
CACTTATCGGCTGTTAATTTTTAAAGAGCATTCTGCGAGGAACTTCGTGCTTCCCAGCAGCGCTGCGTTTTCAGCAGCAGAGAAGCGAGATTATGAACCGTGTTTCGCAGTTCGTCAACAACTTTTTTACTGCATCGTTGCGACTGCGGGGCTCAACTTCCAGGCCAGCTGCGCGCTCCAGACTTCAGCACACCGCCCACCTTGCTTCCCTTCTCCCGCGCCGCGTTTCCGTTAGCGCGAAAGAGGCGTGATTCTAAGCACCCGCCCCCGTCTACGCAAGCCCCTTTGTGAAAATATTTTGAAAAGCCCCCGTGCGCTCACGCGCACGGGGGCTTGGGGCTCGACGGGCCACGCATCGCAACGCGAGCCCCCTCTATTGATGTGACGTATGCCTGTCGTCCCCCTCTATATATGAGGTCGCGGAACGGACAAGGAAGCGGGTGCCGTCGAGTATCATGCCGCGACCGAACCACGCATTCATATCCACGATGGACAGCACCTCTCAATCCGGCGACGCCGACCTTCGCGACGAATATGCAGCGCTGCGCGAGCGCGCCATCATCCTGGAAGAACAGGCCCCACCGCTTCTGCAGCGCATCTCGGATGTATTGCCGCGGATCAGCGGTGAATCCGAACTGGCGGACGAGCATCGCGAGCGACTCGTCGGCGCGCGCAACGCAGCGATGGTCTCGATCGAAAACTATCAGCAGGCGATTCCTTTCCTGCAGACGGCCGACTCGATCATCGAGCAACTGGACAAGACGCCCGAGCGCGACGAAGACATCGAGTGGCGTGAGTCGCTGCTGCAACGGCTCGACGAGCTGATCGACGTCGCAGTCGTGATGATCGACGATGCCGAAGGCTACTTCGAACAGGCGGACGCCTGCGATCTGTCCAGCATACCGAAAGCCATCCTCGAGGGTTGAGCGACGCCGCTCGGGATCGCGTAGCGCACCGGCATGATGTCGTGTGCGCCAGCCATCCCGATGTTTGCCGGCCTGCAGTCCCGGCCTGAAGCCTTCGCCGTCACGCGGGCCGCCGCCCTCCCGCAAAAGCTCACCTTTTCGCTACACCCCTCGCCCGGGCCGCGCGACACGACTACAGTGCGTCGAGAACGATCGTCTCGCTCACGATCGGCACGCGGATATATCCGCCCTCCGCATCGCCATACGCGTGCGCATTCCCGTCGATGACGCATTGCGCCGTCAACGCGCAAAGGGTCGCGTCTCGCGCATCGACGGACTTCAACGTCGACACGTCGACGCCCAGTCGTTCCAGCAATTGCCGGCGCTGGTTGCGTTTCTGCTTCGCCGATGCGACGGCCTTCCCCAGCAGCGCGCAGGTGATCGCATAAGGATAGGTTTCGAAGCTCGCGCGCCCGCCCGCATAGCGGGCGCCGGTCAGCAGCGGATAGGCATCCGCGAGCGCGCGGTAGACACGCTCTCCCATGAACATCCAGTCGAAGAAGCCTGACGTGCTTGCAACCGCCTGTTCCCGCGACGGCGTCGGAAAGCACGAGATCCGTTCGCGCGCGAGCGCCTGTTCGGCCGCGCGACGCCCGCTCCCCGTCCACCACAGGCTCGGTGCGTCGACACCCACGGCCACGACGTCATGGGCGAGGCACAGCGCAGGCACCGCCTCGGGCGCGATCCGTTCCTCGCGGTAGACGACTGTCCGTCCGCGCAGGATCACGAGATCGCACTGCTTCTTTTCGCCACCCACATCGACACCCGCCACGACCGGCGATTGCCACGTGGCGGATCCGAAGGATCGAGCGGATCGCATGCGGGCGCCTCAGTCCGCCGGCCGTGCGTCGTAGGCGGTGTCGAAGATCGCCTCGAGACCGGGATGCACCCCGCGCATCGGGTCGACGACCGACTTCGCCCAGTCGAAATACGCCTGCTTGCGCTCGAGCGGCCAGTCCGCGGGGGGATGCCGCGCGATGTCGCGCAGGTTGCAGATCTTGTCGGCCAGCTTCACGAGCTTCGCGCGCCGGCTGATGGTCGCCGCATGCTCGACCTGCAGACGCTTGCGCTCCTCCTTCGGCAATGACTTGTCGTCGGTGACTTCCATCACGATGTCCGCCACGTCCTTGCCGAACAGTCGCAGCAGTTCCTGCTCGGTCGTCTCGGTATCCTCGACCGTGTCGTGCAGCACGGCCGCGACGATCACGCGTTCGTCCTCGACGCCGGCCTCGTTGGCCAGCACATCTGCGAGCGCGATCGGATGATTGATGTACGGCGACGCTTCTTCGTCCTTGCGCCGCTGATTGCGATGCTTGTCCGCCGCGAACGCGATGGCGGCTACCAGCTTTTTCATATTCCCCCCTCGTGTGGCCTGGCCCGCGACCGGCAGAACCGGCCGCGTGCATTTCGGAACCGCACATACTACCTGTTCGTGATGACCCTGCCCGTGCGCCGGCACTCACGCATGCCCTGCGTCACGCGCCCACCGGTGCGCGCTGGAGCTCGACCACGTTGACCCGCGCGCCGAATACATCTCTCACGAGCGGCAGCAGATGGTCGTGGTGCGTCAGGAACAGCACCTGGGTTCGCGTCGACAGATCGCGCAACGCATCGAGGCCGGCCTTCGCGCGCGCATCGTCGAAGTTGATGAACAAGTCGTCGGCCACGAACGGCAGTGCGGTCCGGCTGCCGAGCTGCAACTCCAGCGCCGCGATCCGCAGTGCGAGGAACAACTGGTCGCGCGTCCCTTCGCTCAACCCGGCGACCTCGACCGATGCCCCCTGCGTCCGTCGTGCATACAGGGCGGGCGGCGTCCGTTCGGTATCGACGGTCAGCCGCGCGAACTCACCCAGCGTGAGCCCCGCGAAAATCTCACCCGCGCGCCTGAGCATCGGCCCCTGCTTCTGGTCGCGATAGCGATCCGTCGCCCACTTCAGCAACCGGCTCGCCGTGGCCGCCTCCAGATACTGCTCGGCTGCCTCGCCCATCGCCGCCAGCGCTTCCTGTCGCTTCGATTCGGCAACGGCCGCGTTCGACTGGCCGTCGATCGCGCCGAACGCCTGATCGGCCACGACCTGCTGCTGGGCAAGCTCGTTCAGCCGCTTGCCGACGTCGCCGAGCGACTGCTTCACCGCTTCGAGATGAGCCGGTACGTCGGCGATGTCCTGTTCCGCGACTTCCGCTTCGACGGCGGACCGGGACAGGCCGTCACCATCGCGCACCAGTGCCTCGTGCGCGGCATCGACCGCCTGCCGAAGCTGGCGCTGGCGATCCGAGCGTTCGGCCAGCGGCAGCGCCGCGTCGATCGACGCTACGCCGGCGAGTTGCAGCAGCGGCTGGATACGCGCATCGGCACCGGCCACCGCGGCGGCCGCATCCGCGACCTTGCCGTCGGCCTGCCGCACGGCCTCGTCGGCGCGATCGATCGCACGCGCGACTTCCCTGGCAGCCGCGAGGCGCATCGTCAGCCGACGCGCGACGTCCGGCCAGTCGCCGCTCGTCAACCATTCCGGCGCGAGCGCTTCGGCGAGCCTTCGTGCGCCCGACTCGAGCGCGGACAGCTCCGCACGGATCGCAACGATCCGGTTACGCGGCGCATCGGCATCGGCCAGTTCGACCGTCACCGCGTTGGCGAGCCCGAGCGCACCTTCCGCCGCGGCCAGCGTCGCCGCGCTCGTGGACAGCTTTGCGTCAGCCAGCGCGTCGCGCCATTGCGCATGCCACGCATCGTAGGCCGTCTGCGCGTGGCCGGCACGCGACTGTGCCGTCGCGCATCCGCGTTCCGCCTCCCGTGCGCGATCCTCCAGGCTGTCCTGCTGCGCGAGCGCTTTCTCGGCCGACTGTACGAAGGTCTCCGCGATCGCGACGAGCGCCGCCAAACCATCCGACTCACCGCCGCGCGACACGGTACGCAGTGCCGTGCGCAGCGTGGTTTCGGCACCCGCCCGCGCGGCGCGAATCGTGTCGAATTCGCGGCGCAGCCGGTCGAGATCGGCTTGCGCGGCGAACACCGTGTCGCGCTTCGCCAGCCAGTCGCCCATCGCCGCCAGCGGCATGCCGGGCACCGCGGCCGTCGTCGCGAGCGCGGCCCATGCGTCGCGATGCGCGGCGAGCTCACGCTCGCGCTCATCCAATGCGGCCTGCTTGCGCGTCACGCCGGCACGTGAGGATTCGACCTGTTGGCGCAGCGACTGCAACATCGCCGCCGCCTGCGTCGCGCCGAGCTGTGCGTCGACGAGTTCGTCCGCCAGGCGGATCGCGTCGTCGACCGCAGGTGCGCCCGTTGCGAGATCGACCGCGCCGCTGCGGATGTCGCCCCACGCGCCGTCGCGTCGCGCGCGCGCCGCCAGCACGTCGGCGGTCGTGACGACCTTGTGGTTCTCCGCGAAGTGCTTTTCCTGCAGTTCGAGCCGCTCGAGCTCTTCGAGTGCGCCGTCCCGCGCGTCGCGTGCAGCAGCGACCGCACTCGCGCGTTCGCTGTCTTCCTTCAGCAGCGTGCCGAGCCGCGCCGCCGACGGCACGTCGAGCGCACGCAGCGTATCGACCGGCATGCGCCACTGGCCGAGCGCATCGAGTGCGCCGGACAACGTGCGCTCGGCGGCGGCGATTTCCTGTTCGAGCGCCTGCTCGCGCTGGCCACTGTTGCGAAAGCCCTGCGCATCGGCCAGCGCCGCACGCAGCGCCTCCGGCACGTCGACGGTCGACAGGCGCGCCTGTTGTTCCTGCACCTGCGCAAGCTCGCGCGTGCGTTCGTCGAGCGATTCGCGCGCGCCGGCAAGCGCCTGGTGCAGCGCACCGTGTTCGCGCAACAGGTTTGCGACAGTCTTCAGCGACAACGCGGTCGGCAGCGACGCACGCAGCGACGCTTCGTCCGTCGGCCAGCCGAGCTGGGCGGCGGCTGCAAACGCGGCGGACAGGTGCCGCTCGACATCCGCGCCGAGCAGCAGCAGATCCTGCGCGTGATTCATGCACGCGCCGCGCAGCCGGTCGAGCGCTTCGATGTCGGCTTCAAGCGCCAGCGTGTCGGCGTCGGCGTCGATCGCATCGCGCGCCTGCCGTTTTGCAAGCAGGTCGGCACGCCGCTCCTCGAGCACCTTCTGTTCGGCGGCGAGATCGCCCTGCGCCTTCAGCAGGTCCGCATACGCGGTGGGCGGCAACTCGACGACCGGGCCCAGTTCCGCCAGCGCGGCGTCCTTGACCGTCAGCTCCTTCAGGTACGGTGCCAGCCGTCGCACGCGTTCGAGCTTCGAGCGCAGCGCTTCGAGCCGACGCTGTTCCGCGCGTGCCTGCTCGATCTGCTGTTCGACCGCTTCGCGCGCGTCCTTGCGTTCGACCCAGTCGCGTGTGCGCACCTGAACCGTCTTCAGTTCGGTCACGGCTTCGTTGAACGACGATTCGGCGAGTGCAAACGCGCTGCCGCTGCGGCGCGGCGCCCAGAGCTCGACCGCGCGCGCCTCGAGCTCCTCACGCACCGGCCCGAGACTGCCGACACCGGCAGCCGATTCGAACAGCACCTGGCCCAGCTTGTCGGACGCGTCGAGAATGCTCCGGCCGCCGTCGACCAGACGCCCGTGATCGAGCCCGAACATCTGTTCGAAGAATTCGCGCGTGGCGCCATCGAGAACGGCGGCGAGATAATCGTCGGGCAACTTGTCGTCGGCGGGTGTACGCAACGGACTGCGCCCGCGCGCGCGGTGGAACGCGAGTTCGCCCGTGCCGCTCTCCAGCACGCCGCCGATCCGCAGTTCAGGCGTGCTGTGCAGGAAATCGAGCGGTGTCTGCAGCTTCATCCCGAACAACAGCTCCGACACCGCCGTGCGGATCGTCGACTTGCCGGCCTCATTCGGCCCCACGATCACGTGGAAATCCTCGCCGGCCGACGGGAATCGCAGCGTCTCGTCGGTGAACTTGCCGTACTTGATCAGATCGAGCTGGTTGATCCTCATCGCTTATTCCCCCCTCGCCAGCCGCGCGAGCAACGCGGGCCCGACCTGCTCGACGAGTGCGGTCAGCTCACCCGCGCGCGCCATCGTCAACAACGGCACCTCTTCCTTCACGTCGCTGCGCACCTTGCCGACGAACGGCTTCAGGTCGCGCTCGAGCAGTTCGAGGAAATCCGGATCGCGCGCGGCGTCGGCCAAGATCTGCTTCAGGTCCTCCAGCGCTTCGAGCTGCTCGCTTTCGCCCGGCTGATGATCGGCAGCGGACGTCGCGAGCCGAACCTTCTCGAGCCACAGCCGCTCGTTGCCGATGATCCCGATCTGGTTCAGCACCTCCGCGCGCAACTGCGGCGCGCGGCCGAAAAAGAGACCATGCGCGGGCGTGCGCCCCGTGACCGTCACGCGCACCGCGCGCGGCACATGGCCGTCGACGGTCAGCAGCGCTTCCAGCGACTGGCCGATTTTTCTCGACAGGTCGGCGACGGTAAGGCAATCGGACGCGTCGACCGACACGGCTTCCCAGCGCAGCACGTCGAGATACAGGCGCTCGACCTGCGTGCGGCCCTGCTCGACCGTCACGAGCACCGCGCCGCGGCGGCCCGTCTCGCGGATATGGCGCCCCTGCAGGTTGCCGGGAAACACCACCGTGGACGGCCCCGACCATTGCTGGAATTCGTGCACGTGGCCGAGTGCCCAGTAGTCGTAGCCTTTCGCATGGAGTTCGGCCAGCGTGCAGGGCGCATAGTTCGCGTGCGCCGCATAGCCTTCGAGCGCCGTGTGCAGCACGCCGATGTTGTAGTAACCGGGCACCGGGTCCGGATAGCCGATCGCGAGATTGTCGACGACAGCCTTGTCCTTGAAGCTCTGCCCATGCAGCGCGACGTCGAATTCGGGCAGCTTGTGGGTTTCCGCCTTGCGGTGGCCGAACACGGTGACGTTGTCGGGCAGCGTCAGCTTCTTCGTCATCTCGCTTTCGGCGTCGTGGTTGCCGCCGAGCACGAACGCGCGGATGCCGGCCTTGCGCAGGCGCCCCATCTGCTGGCCGAAGAAGATGCCTGTGTTGTGGTCCTTCCAGTCGCCGTCGTACAGGTCGCCGGCGATCACGAGGAACGCGACGTCCTCTTCGATCGCACGATCCACGAGCTGCCGCAGCGCCTCGCGCGACGCGTTGCGTAACTGCGCGGCCGGCGCGTCGGGATAGGCGCTCAGGCCGTGCAACGGGCTGTCGAGGTGTATGTCTGCCGCGTGGATGAACTTCACGAAGATTCCTTTGTTTCATGACGATGGGGCCAGCGATCGACGTGCGGTGCCGCCAGCCGGGCCATCAATCGCAATCCTGGTAGCCGCCGAGTTCACCGCAATGGATGCAGCGAAACATATACGCGGTCGGTGAACCGTCCTTGTCGAGTGCGGCGAAAAAGCGCTCCCATTCGGCGCCCTCGGCGAGTCCGGTCGATGCCCGAATCGATGCAACGGCCTGCGGGTCGAGCGCGGTCAGTTCGCCTGCACCTGCCCGGCCAATGAACTGCGCGCCATCGCCGCAATGCGTCCACCACCGTTCCTGCTGCCAGCCCTGGAAGCCCGGCGTGCGGCAGGCGATTTCGTCGACGACCGCGTCAGGCACCTCATCCCATTCGCCGCCGCCGATGCCATAGGTGTCGGTAAAGACTGCATCGAGCCGCGCGTGTGCCGAACCGTCGGCGATGCACCACGGGCAGATGCGTTGCTCGTACTCGTCGACCGCATACACGGGGCCCGCGTACACGTAACCACGTGCATCGCCGCAACACACGCAGCGCGCGTCCGAGCGAATCACGCTGCCCGTTGCCAGCGGGTCGGGATGGTACCTGAAAGCGGGTAACGACATGAGGCTCTCCGTCGATCCGGATGGTGGGAGTGCACGCGATGCAAATTCGAACGGCCATTGTGCCGCAGCCCGGCCGCGTTACTGCGGAATCCCGGTCTCGACAAACGTGCCGTTCACGAAACGATAGACGCGATGCGTTGCACCGCCGTGAGAAAGAAATTCCCACCGGATGTCGATGCCGACCGGGTCGTCGCGCCACGCGATCGCCAGGTAGGGCGATTGCGCGCCACCGTCGGTGTCGAGCGAAACGGAGTCGAGGCAGCTTTGAACCGGCAGCGAGAAACGCTGCACGGCATGGGCGCCGTGCAGCTCCAGCACGTACAGCGCCCCTTCTTCGCCCGCGCCGCAATAGCCTGTCGGGTGGCTGCTCGACGAGCGGTTGACGACGACCAGCAGATAGTCTTTGCCGTCGATTCGCTTCGAACGGTCCGACGGGAATGCAACACTCGATGCATCGCGCAATGCGTGGCGAAGCGCGGCCGGCACGATCAATGCCGATTTCCGGTGGCGGGCGGCATCGACCTCGAACAACCCCGGGCGCGCCCATTCGATCGCGTGACCGTTGGCGAGCCGCACCGATTCGGGCGCCGGCGTTTCGGCGAAGGCAACGGCGGCATTCGAGGCCAGCAGCGCCAGCGCCGCGAGCTTCAACGCCATCGATTTCGTCGGGATGATCCGTGTCCGCATCAATCGCGCAGGAGGGTCGTGAAGTTCATCGCATGCGCCGGCATGCCGTTCGGGCAGCCCCGATCCAGGAACGCCCCGCGCGCGTCGTTCGTCACGACGCACGCGGCTGATCCACGAGGTGCCGTCACTCGCCGCGCGGCACCGGCGGCGGTGCATAGCCGTTGTCATTGCCGGGGAACGGATTCGCGTTGCGGCGCAGCGCTTCCTCGTCGTTCTCCTTCTGCGCGAACACCGCGACGCCGATCACGCCGACGTTCGCGGCATCGCCATACTTCGAATTCGCGACATAGCTGTCGGGCACCGCCGCGAAGCGGAACGCGGCCACTTCGTCGCGGCTCTTGCGGAAACCCTCGATCGTCAGCGTGCGGCCCGGATACAGCACGTAACCACCGTTCGTATAGCTGCCGGGCCGCCCCGACAGCACGTCGAGCCCGTCAACGCTCGACACGATCTCGAACGTACGGCGCCCCTGGTTGCGCAGCACGATCATGTAGCGCGAACCTTCGACGCCCGCCATGTGCCAGCGGCCGTCGTTGCGTGCCAGACGCAACGGCGCGCCCTTTTCGTCCGTGAACGACAGCGCGATGTCGCCGTTGGCGAGCGCGACGCGGGTCGGCAACCGGCGAACCTGGGACGCGGGAGGATGTCCGGGCAACGCGTCGTTGTAGTAGACCGACGCAAGATCCGTCGGCTTCGCCGGATCCGCGCGTTCGAAATCGACCTGGCGGGTTTCGGATCGCACCGACTCGCCCCATGCAGTGCCGAGCCCGCGGCGTTCGCTGGCGTCCGGTGCGGCGGCGGATGCGCTGGTACTGCCGGACGGCGGGGGCGACCCTGCGCAGGCGGCCAGCCAGAGCGCGCAGGCGAGCGCGAGAAGACGGAACAGGATGGTCATGACGTGAGGCCTCGGAATGTTATCGGGCCGCGCCGGACTGGCCGGAACGGCGTTTTGGTGTCGTCTGTCGTCACGATGTCGATCGGACATGCTGGCCCGTATCGGACGGCGCCGCGATCGCGGCGGCCCGGCAACCGGGAGCCTCGCTATTTAAGCATGGCCGGCGGGCGATGGGCAGGGGGTGCACACGCCGCCCGTTGCCGGTGCGTGCCGGCAGGCGGGCAGGCCCGTCGCGCGCCGGATGGGTGGCGAGCGCCGACGCATCCCGGTATCAAGGAAGGGATGAACGGCGCGCCGCGCGCGCCCATAAAGAAGCCCGGCCCGCATCGAAGCGGGCCGGGCTCTGTCGGGCAGCGTGACGCTTACAGCGCGCCGCCTTGCGCCGACGCCGAACCCTTCACGCCGACCGATGCGCCACCCTGCACCGAGTTCGTCGCGCCGTCGAGCGCCTCGCCGGCCTTCGCCTTCGCGCCGCCGGCAACGTCGCCTGCCGTCGACACCGCGCCTTGCACATGGCTCTTTGCCGTGCCGGCGACGTGCTTCACGTGCGATTTCGTCGAGTGGACGGCCGATGCGGCGGCATCCTTCGCGGTGCCCGCTGCCGAGCCGACCGCATGCGTCGCACCGCCAACCGCGTCGCCGGCCGCCGAGCCCACGCCGCCGACCGTCTTGCCGACGCCGTTCAGCGCGCCGCCAACGACGTTGCCCGCGCCCGAACCCGAGCCTGCCGCATTCGCGCCGGCGCCAGCCTGCACGCCCACGCCGCCGCCGAGCAGCGGCGTCTGAACCTGCGCGCCGACACCTGCGGAACCCTGGGCACCGGTCTGGGCCGTCTGTGCGAACGCAGCCGAAGTCGCCATCGCCGTCAGTGCAGCACCCACCAGAATCGTACGAATCGTGTTCATGGTCATTCTCCCCAAAGACGTTGTTGCTGCGGGCCGCCTTCGTGCGGCTTGTCGCATGCCTTGCCGCGACGTGCGGCAGGTGGAGCTAATGTAGCGGCGCGGACGAGCAAAACGACTGATTTGCGGGGACTGTTACTTCCGTTGCAAATGCTGACGATTGCCTCACATAGTTTGACAATCGGGGGCTTGCGGCGGAATTGGGCGGTGGATCGAGTGAACCTGGAGGCGTGCCGCGTGGACCACGCCGCAGCCGATCGGGAAAACAGGCCGGCAAAACGCCTCGCAGGGAAACCGGCCGCTTCGATAAGCATTCCAAAGAACGTGTGTCGGCCAGCCATCAGTGCAGCCCGACAACCCGCTCCTCGCGATGAGTTCGATATCGTCGGATACGCATGCCACCGCACCGGCGTCCCCCGCTGCGCCGAACGCGAGCTTGAACGCCTTTTCCGTCAGCGCGCTCACGGCCTGCTGGTCGACCGCTGTGCCGGGATCGCCGTCGACTTCGTCGAACGACGCCATCCACTGCGCATCGAACGGCTCGGCATCGCGACTGTCCAGCGCACGGTCGCAATCCAGGTCGCCGAGGAAATCGAAAAAGCCCGGCACCGACAGGATGGCATCCATGTCAAGCAGATGCGCGTTCGTCATTGCGACTCCTTCACGATGCGCGGCCCCGACTGCCCGTTGATGCATACAGGCAGTTCGGGGCCGCGCGTCCTGCCCGGTTACGGCCGGAACGTATCGCCGAGCACGACGCCTTCACGCCGCGGATCGGTGCCGCCCTGCAACGCGGGCGACTGGCCGACCGTTACGCGCATCACGGTATTGACGCCGCTCGCCTGCGCGGACGTCGACACCTTGTGCCCGAGCGCGAGCAGCCCCGTGATCAGCGGATCGTTCGCCCCGTTGTTCGCCGTGTTGACGTTCGGGTGCTCGCCGCCGATCGTGGTCGTCGGGCTGTTGCTCGCGCCGAAGTCGACGAGCCCCGCCGACTGCTGCGCGTCGAGCCCCCAGTCGAGCGCGCCGACGAGCGTCTTGACCACATATTGCGGAATCGTGCCCCCGCCCGGCGAACCGGTCGCCATCACGAAATCGCCGCGCGAACCGTCCGCGGCCTGCCCGAACACGATCGTCGGCGCCATCGAGCTGCGCGGCCGCTTGCCCGGCTGCAGGCGGTTGGCCACCGGATTGCCCGCGCTATCGACCGGGTTCGCGGAAAAATCGGTCAGCTGGTTGTTCAGCAGGAAGCCGTTGGTCATGTGGAACGAGCCCATGCTCGACTCGACCGTCGTCGTTGCGCTCAGCACGTTGCCGTCGCCGTCGACGATCGTGAACTGGTTCGTGCCGTGCTCGATCAGCGTCGTGTCGACGCCGAGCGGCACCGCGCCCAGATTGCCGGGCTGTGCGGTGCCCATGCTCTTGGTCGGGTCGATCAACGCCGCGCGCGATTTCAGATACGGCTTGTTCAGCAGCGTGTTCCACGTGCCGCCCGGCAGCGGCACGAAATCCGTATCGGCCACGTACTTGTCGCGGTCGGCATACGCAAGCCGCTCCGCCTCGGTGATGAGGTGCACGCCCGCGACGGTCGGCTTGCCGCCTTCGAGATCGATCGCCGTCGGCTTCAGCGACTTCAGGTCGTAATTCTCGAGAATGCCGAGCGCCGACGCGACCGCGATGCCGCCCGACGACGGCGGCGGCATCCCGCATACCCAGTAGCTGCGATACGTCGTGCACACCGGATCGCGGCGCTTCGCCTGGTACGCGGCCAGGTCGGCGACGGTCGTCTTGCCCGGCGTGAGCGTCGACCCGTCCGCGCCCTTCGTCGTCGCGATCTTCGCAACGATGTCCTGCGCGATCTGCCCCGTGTACAGCGCGTTCGCACCCGACTGCGCCATCAGCGTCAGCGTGCGCGCATAGGCCGGATTCTTCAGCACGGTGCCGAGCGTCTTCGGCGACCCGTCGGCGTTCAGGAAATACGCGGCGGCCTCGGGGTCGCGCTTCAGGTTCGCGGCGTTCGCCGCAATCGCGTCGGCGAGCCGGCCACCGATCGGGAAGCCGTTGGTCGCGAGCGTGATCGCATCGCCGAACAGGTTCTGCCACGGCAGGCGGCCGTGATCCTGCTGCAGCGCCTCGATCAGCCTCGGCACGCCGATCGTGCCGATCGAGCGGCCGCTCGCCCGTGCGTTCGGCAGCGGCGCGGAGTGGTCGGTCGCGTCATCGACGTAGCGCAGGTAGTTCTCCGTCGCGGCCGCCGGCGCGGTTTCCCGGCCGTCGTACGCCTGCAGCGTCTTGCCGCGCGCATCGTAGTAGAGCAGCACGCCGCCGGACCCGAGGCCCGTTGCCTCGGGCACGGTCAGGCCGAGCACGGCCTGCACGGCGACCGCCGCGTCGGCGGCCGTGCCGCCCTTCTTCAGCACCGCGCAGCCGGCCGCGCTCGCGTACGCGTTCGACGTGGCCACCAGATAGGTCTTCGCATAGACCGGCTTCATCCCGGTGCGATAGCCCGACGACGCTTCCGGCAGCGACGGGTCGCCCGGCTGGTTAGAGCCCACCACGACCGTCGCGCCGCTGTTGTCGACCGCGAGACAGCTCGCATCGGTGGAAGGTGTCGGCGTGCGGCCTGCGTCGTTCTCGACGTCGCCGCCGCATGCCGTCAACAGGGCGGCCGCGAGCAACGCGGACGCATACGGAAAAATCGCTGTTCTGTTCATTGTCTGCCGATGTTCTCGTAGGTCGTTGCGATGGACATCACACTGCCTGCGACCCCCTCGGTGCGCCGGCAACGCGTTCGATAGTCCCATGAACGAATTTTTTTCCGCAATAAGGGATTGGCGTAGCGCGGCCGGATGTTATGTACGCAACGTCACCGATTTCGCACGCGGGTTCGCGTGCTGCACTGCATCGCAATGCGATGCGCCCACGCGGCCGATGGCGTTACTTTGCTGCCCGTCGGCGCTTGCCGGCTGCGCCGCCGGCGCGCGCGAATCCGCTCTCCATCGCTTCGATCGCCTCGGAGAAGAAATCGAGAAACATCGTCATCGCGACGGTCGCGCTCATGTCGGCCCGCTGATAGATGCAGCTGAACGAACGCGCCCCCGCATCGGCAAGCGGCGTCCACGCGAGCCGGCCGGCGGCCACGTCGTCCGCGACGTTCTCGGCGATCAGGAAGCCGACACCCGCGCCTTCGGCCGCGAGGCGCCGCACCATCGGCACCGAGCCCGTCTCGATCAGCGGCCGCACGTTGCGCGGCTGCCGCGCATCGATCTGGTCGAACATCGCGCGCAGCTCCGTGTCGGGCGTCATCAGGATCAGCGGATGCGCGAAACAGTCGCGCAGCCGCACCTTGCCGCCGGACGCCGCGAGCGGATGGCCGGGCGCCGTGACGACACCCAGCGGCTGTGCGAACGCGCGCACCTCGACGACGCCCGCCGCCGTGCGCCGGCGCAACGCATAGCCGATGTCGGCCTCGCCTGTCTCGACCCAGCGCACGATGCTCTCGCCGTTTCCCGAACGCACGCTGTATGTGACGCCCGGATAGCGCTGCATCGCAGCGAGGATCGCGTCGGGCACGAGCCTTTCCGCGGTCGACGCGGGTACCGCCAGGTTCACGTGCCCGCGACGCAGCGCACGCAGGTCCTCGACCTGCGTGAGCGCGTTGTCGAAGTCGCGCTGGCCGCGCCGCACGGCCGCGATCACGATCTCGCCGGCGAGCGTCAACTGCATGCCGCGCGGCAGCCGGTCGAACAGCGGCACGCCGACCTGATCCTCGAGATTGCGGATCTGCTGGTGCACCGCCGCAGCGGTCAGGTGCAGCGCGTCGGCCGCCTTGCGAATCGAGCCGCGCCTCGCGACCTCGTCGAAACAGCGGAATGTCTGCGATATCGAACGCATGCAAGGTCCGTTAGATTTTTCCGAACAGGCCGTCAAGAATAATCCAATTTTACTGACCGTCCGGATCGTCTAGATTCCGCTGCATCCCCGCATCCGATTCGAATGGAGACCGCAGTGACAACCGTCGACCAGATTACCCAGCGCCGCCGTGGCGTCGGCCTCATCGCCCACGATCCCGCCCTGTCCGCGGGTGGCTATACGCTCATCGCGCCGCAGACGGCCGACGGCAACGTCTATCTCGTCGGCATCGACGGCGAAGTCGTCCATCAGTGGAAGATGCCCGTGCGCCCCGGCCGCCATGCGGTGATCCTCCCGAATGGCAACCTCGGCTACAACGGCAACCATCCGCAATCCGAATCGCGCTATGCGCCGTGGTCGATGTGGCATGGCGGCGACTTCTACGAAGTCACGCCGCAAGGCGAAACCGTATGGCGCTACGAGGATCCCGCGCACCACCACGATGCGCAGTGGCTGCCGAACGGCAACCTGCTCTACGCCGCGTGCGAGCCGGTCGACGCCGCGTTCGCGCGGCGCGTGCCCGGCGGCACGCAGCACGGCGACGACGAAG
The DNA here is from genome assembly GCF_030482505.1 of Burkholderia sp. AU45274. Classification (NCBI taxonomy): domain Bacteria; kingdom Pseudomonadati; phylum Pseudomonadota; class Betaproteobacteria; order Burkholderiales; family Burkholderiaceae; genus Burkholderia; species Burkholderia sp. AU45274. The sequence goes on from NZ_JAUJQE010000016.1 coordinate 14,719, forward strand.
TGATGTATGCGGACGTGATCCGCGAAGTGAACCGGGCCGGGCAGATCGTCTGGGAATGGCATGCGCGCGACCATCTGCGGCCCGAGGATTTCCCGATTGCGGCCGGTTTCGGGCGCTATCACTGGCCGCTCGTCAACGGCCTCGCGGTTGATGCGAACGGCCGCGTGCTGATGAGCCTGCGCACGACGTCGGGCATCATCGGCGTGAATCGCGAAACCGGCCGCGTCGACCTGCGGATCGGGCCCGACGTCGTGTCGCACCAGCATGCGCCGGTGCCGCTTCCGAACGGCAACATCCTCGCGTTCGACAACGGCAATTTCCGCCACGGCGCGCACGTCGTGTTCTCGCGCGTCGTCGAGATCGATCCGGCAACGCAGCGCGTCGTGTGGTCGTATGCGGATGACGTCGTGAACCTGTTCTACACGCCGTTCATGGGCAACGCGCAACGCTTGCCGAACGGCAACACGCACGTCACCGAATCGTCGACGGGCCGGCTGTTCGAAGTGACGCCCGCCGGCGAGGTCGTCTGGGAATACGTGATTCCGTGGTTCGCCGAATACCCGGACGAAGCCGCGCGCAAGACCGGCCCCGGGCAGCTCAACAGCGTATTCCAGACGTTCCGCTACAGCGCCGCGCAACTGCCCTGGCTGCGGGCCTGACCGTTCGTTCACCGCCGGTTTCCGGCGCTCGTCGCCGTTCGCTTCGAAGGGGCCTGCCGTGTCGCACGATCCGATCTCAACCCCCATCGACGCACGGCTGCCCGCCTGGCAACTCGCGCTGTTCGGGCTGCAGCACGTGCTGTCGATGGCCGCGTCCCCGATCACGGCCGTGTTCCTGATCGCAAAAGTGCTCGCGCTGCCGGCGGACCTGACGGTCCAGCTGATCGGCGCGACGTTCTTCGCGTGCGGGATCGGCACGTTGGTCCAATCGCTCGGCGTCGGCGCGATCGGCGCACGCATGCCGTTCGTGATGGTGCCCGGCGGTGCACCAACGATGCTGTTCGCCGGCATCGCCGCGCAATCGGGCCTGCCGACGGCGGCCGGCTCGGCGTTGCTCGCCAGCGCGTTCTACTGGGTGCTGTTGCCCGTCTTCACGCGCTGTCTGCGGCTCTTTCCGCGCATCGTCGTCGGCGCGATGCTGCTGCTCGTGTCGGTCAACCTGATCCGGATCTACGCGGTGATCGTCGTCGGCCAGCCCGGTTCGGCCGACTTTGCCCAGCCGCGCGCGCTCGGTCTCGCGCTGGCGACGATCGTCGCCACCGTCGTCGTGGCCGGTACGTTTCGCGGCACGCTCGGGCGTCTCGCGGTGCTGATCGGCCTGACGGCCGGTGCGACGCTCGGCTGGGCGCTCGATGCGATGCCGGCGCTCGCCGACGTGTGGCACGGCCCGCTGTTCACTCATCCGGTATGGCTGCCGTTCGGGATGCCGCGCTTCGACGTGCTGGCCGCGCTGCCGCTGTTGATCTTCACGGCGATCTCGATGGCCGAGGCCACCGCGCAGACGGTCGCCGTCGGTGAAACGTGCGGCAAGGCGATCTCGCTGTCGCGCGACGTGCCGAAGACGATACGCGGCGATGCGCTGGCGTCGCTGGCCGGCGCGCTGTTCGGCACGCCGTTGATCGTGACCAGCGCCGAAAATATCGGTGTCGTGCAGACGACCGGCGTGCGCTCGCGCTACGTGACGGCCGCCGCCGGCGCGATCCTGATCGTCATCGCGCTGTTCGCGCCGCTCGCGCGGCTCGCCTATGCGGTTCCGGCCGCCGTGGTCGGTGGCACCGCGCTGGTCGTGTTCGCAATGATCGGCGTGATGGGCATCCGGTTGCTCGCCAGCGTCGACCTGCACGCGCGCGCCAACCAGTACACGCTCGCGGCCGCGCTCGTCGTCGGCCTTGCGCCGATCCTGGTGCCGAACCTGTATCGCCATTTCGGCTCGCCGGTGCAGATCGTGCTCGGCAACGGCATGGCGGCCGGCACGCTCGCGGCCATTGCAACGCAACTGGCGTTCGCTGCGCTGGCGCGACTGAGCGGACAGGCGGGAACGGCAGCGGCAACTGCGCCTTCGCGCGACGCCTGACGGCGACGGCCGGCAGCGCGACACGCGCGCAAGCCCCGCTTGACGACTCCCGTCGTTCGACCGACAATCGCCGCTCCCTCCTGGCGCGGGCACTCGATCCAGCCGGCGTGTGCGTCTCCTCGACGCCGCCCCGGCTTCAGGTTTTCCAGTCCCGATCTCCGCGCCGCCGTGCCACGCACGCAAACCACCGGCCCCGCCGGACACGCTCACGCAGGTATCGCTCCGAACGCCGGCTGATCGCCGCGCGGTCGCGCTTTCGCCTGCCCATTCATTTCGGAGTCCATTATGATGGTTCGTCTTTCCAAGGCAGCCATGGTGCTTGCCATGGCCTTTTTCGCGTCGCTCGTCGCGTTCGGCAACATCACCGACTACGCGACGAATTTCGCGTTCGTGCATCACGTGTTCCTGATGGACACGACGTTCCCCGGCAACGGGATCATGTATCGCGCGATCGGCACGACGTGGGTTCATCACGCCGGCTATGTCGGCATCATCTCGATGGAAACGCTGACGGCCGTGCTGTGCTGGATCGGCGGTGTCCGCCTGCTGCGCGCGCGACGCGCCGGCGATACGGCATTCCGCGCGGCCAAGGCGTATGCGATCGCCGGCCTGACGCTCGGCTTCCTCACGTGGCAGGTCGCCTTCATGTCGGTCGGCGGCGAGTGGTTCGGCATGTGGATGTCGAAGCAATGGAACGGCGTGCCGGACGCGTTCCGCTTCTTCATCACGCTGCTGCTCGTGCTGGTCTACCTGACGATGAACAACGACGGCATCGACGACACGCATACCGCGCACTGACACGTCGCTTGCATCGGGCCGGGCGGCCAACAGGACATCGGGACGATTGCCGGCGTGACCGCGTCCGGCTATAAATCGTGCATGGACACGAATCGCTGGATTCACGACCCCGTCGGCGCCTTTCGCGCGTGGCAGGAAACCGCCGCGACCGGCGCCGATCGCCGGCCGTTCGCGCCGCGATCGGTCGTGCAGCACGTCGCGATGTTCGAACGGTTCCTGCGTTACCTGACCGAACGACGCGTGTCGCTGGCCACGTTCGGACCCGACCACGTCGCGGCCTTCCTGGCGGAACTCGATCGCACCTGCGCGCCCGGCACGTCGACCCGCGTGCGCTACGCGAAGCTGATCGACCGGCTGGGCCGGCATCTGGTCGACGCCGGCGTGCGCACGATCCATCCGGGCGGCCGGACGACGCGCGATTTCGCATGGCCGGACGGCGAACCCGAGCCGTGCTATCTGCCGCCTGATGTCGACGCGGCGCTGCAGCGCCACGTGCAGCCGCGGGCAAACGACACGCCCACCGACTGCCGGAATCGCGCGATCATCGCGCTGCTGCTGGCGAGCGGCATCACGTCGGCCGAGATACGGGCGACGACCTGCGACGCGCCCGATCTCGACGCACAGCCGCCTGCGCTCGCCGTGCCGCGCGATCGGGCGCGGCCGGCGCGCCGAATCACGCTCGCCGAATTTGCGCTGGCGCCGCTCGCCGCATGGCGGGTGCGCTCGGCAGACATGCCGGCATCCGCGTTGCTGTTTCCCGCGCCGCGCGGCGGTGGCGCGATGAACGACATGTTCTTGCTGCTCGTGGTGCGCGACGCGCTGACCGCGATCGGTTTCCACGCGGCGGACATGAGCCCGCGCGTGCTGCGCAATACGTATGCGCGCCGCCAGTTGCTTGAAGGCCACGCGCATGCCGACGTCAGTGCGATGCTCGGTCTCGTCAGCACGCGAACAGTCACGCGCATCCGGCAGACGCTGCCGCCCGATGCGGCCGCGGACCGCGCCGCGCACGAGCGCTGATCCGGCCCGCGCTCGGCGCCCTATTCGCCCGACGGCGACTGGATCAGCCGCAGAATCCGTGTGTCGTACGGCGAATGCATGACTTCGGCGATACGGACCTCGGAAGCGGCCGGATGCAGCGGATTCAGCAGGAAGTTGTGCGCGTGCGGCACGACGACGCTCGGCACGCGCAGCAGCGCGCTCGGCTGCGTATGCAGCCACTCGGTGCCGGCGCTGCGGGTCCAGTCGACGTTGGTTCGCCAGTCCTCCGGCGCGTCGCCCTCCGCGATTTCGGCGATATCGACCGAATCGGCCACCTCGATGCGAAGCAACTGGTATCCGCTCGGCAATTGCGCGACCGTGGCGATTTCGAAATGAACGAGCGTCTCGAGCAGGGCGAGCGCCGGATGCTCGGCGAGATACACGACGGGCTGCCCGGCAAAATGCCAGCGCCCGCCGGCGCGCAACCCGCCGATCCCTTTCAGGTCGGCGAAATTGCTGATCCGCCACAGTGTCGTCAAGCGAAGTACCCCTCGTCGATCTGCGTGAGGGCTTCCTCGACGAGCCGCGCGCCATGCTCGGTGCTCGCCATGTCGAGCGACGTGCGGCCGCCGAAGCGCTGAAGCCCGTTGCGCAGCCACGCCATCGCCTTCTCCTGGTCGCCGAACGTGGCGGTCGCCTGTGCGACGATGCGCGCGAGACGGATCGCCTTGTCGGATTCCTCCTGCGACAGGCGTTCGTGCGCCTGGCGACGATGGCTCAGCGTGCGACGCGGAATGATGAAGGCCAGCTCGTCGGATTTCAGCCCGCGCTCGGACAGACGGTCGATCACCGAGACGTCGATGCGGGCGCTCGCCAGCTCGGCAAGATCGGCCCCCGATCGGACACGGATCGCCAGCAGCTGTTCGAGAATCGTGAATTCGGCCTGACGCGGATGCGCGACGCCCGAAGGATGGAAAGCAATGGTGCTCATGACCTCTCCCGGCAATTTGCCCAATCATTATAGGCGTTTTGCCGAAAACCTGCGGACGCGGATGAGGGGCGCGCCTGTGGTGCTCGCCGGGGTGCCTGCGAAGGCGCGGACGTGCCCCATCTACCTGGAGGCAAGCTTCTGTGGCCGCGAATCGAAGATTCGCCCGGGGGATGGGATGCAATTATTCAGTATATAAAGTCCAGCCAAACGTCGTACGGTTGTCACGTAACAACTTTTTAACTGATTTCATTTTCTCCGATTTCGCAGGCTCATCCTTCCGGACAAGGTCGAGTGGTTCGATCAGGACAAGGAGATGTTCTTCAAGCGTGCCCCCGTCACCCGGAACGCCGCTTCTGGCGATTCACCGTCCGTCGCGATGGAATCGCATCGCCGTGCACTCGTGACGGATACGTTCCCATATCGCGCGTTTCTCGTCATCGTTCATGAACACCCAGTGCGAGACCTCGTCGGCCGTTCGGCCGCATCCCTTGCAGACATCGTCGAACAATGTCGAGCACACGCCGACACAGGGGCTGTCGGGTAAGTCGTGAAGTGTGGAAGCCATTGGAACGCTCGTATCGGTTGAAAATCCGGCAGCGTTACGATCACGCTCCCATACACGGGTACCTTTCCGCCCGCGACGCTGCCGATGCCACAACACGAATCCGCGCCGCTTGCCTCGACGACGCCGCCAGCCGAACCTGTGTCGTCGCGATGCCCGCGCCATGAGGATCACTGCGCGATCGCGCCAGGCGTCCGACAACGGTGCGGGGCCGCCCGGGCCGGCTGTCCGAATGATGGTCTTATCGCCGGACGATACCGCGCTCACGGGTGCCCAGGTTCGATCGCGCAGTTGCCATATACAGTCGCACTACCTAGTCATTCAGGAACCGCGATTCACTTTTCGCGCACGACCTCCGCTCAATATCCGGGATCGTGCGCCACACCGCGAGCAATCAGCCAACCCACGCGGACGACCGGATCACGCTGCAGAAATTGCCTGCGTGGAAATGCGGATCCTTGTCTGCGAGCACGTCGGCCTTCACGTTGCCGAACGTCGTGTCAGGCTTGTGCTTGATCCCGTCGTAGAACGCCTGAATGATGTCTTCCTTGAAGTGCGGCGTACGCGGATGCGCACGAACGACGGCCTCGCGCTCCACATCGCTGTATTCCGGATAGGTCAGGCCCAGCACATCCATCTCGACGCCCGCGGTAACGAGCGCGATCACCGGATGCATGTGCTGCGGGATGCCCGGCGTGGTATGCAACGCGATCGAGGTCCACACGACGTCGATATCCTGCTGCGAAATGCCCTTGCCCTTCAGGAAATCGCGTGCGGCATTGGCGCCGTCCACCTCGAAACGCTCGCAGGCGCTGCTGTGTTTGTGCGTGAGCCCCATGTCGTGGAACATGCAGCCGCAGTAGAGCAGCTCGGGATCGTATTTCAGCCCGCGCCGCTGGCCCGCAAGCGCCGCGAAATAGAACACCCTGCTGGAATGATGGAACAGCAACGGAGACGCGGTATCGCGAACGAGCTCGGTGATCTCGCGCGTCAATTGGCTATCGGGAATGGTGATGCCTGCAACGTTCTCAGTCATGATCGACCTCCATTGAAAACACCCTCGATTCTCCGGCGTCCGATAGTTGTCTCCAATAGACGTGTTACGTCAGATCCTGCCATTTTGCGCGACGGACGGACACGGCGCCCGCGCAGCGGGAAGAACACCGGAAACAGGCCCCGTCTGCGCGCATCGTGCGCCACTGGCGCCTCTATACTGCTACCCGTCACGTTCGACACACCACACCATCGATCATGCCGAAGGTCGTAGGAATTTTCGCCGTTCCGGGCGTTCAACTGCTCGATGTCTCCGCACCGCTCGACGTCTTCGCGCAAGCGAACGCCGAATGCGGGAAGCCGTTCTATACATTGCGGATCATTGCAAGCGAGTCCGGTCCGATCCGCAGTTCGTCAGGTGCGCAGTTACTGCCCGACTGGATCGTTCCCGACATTCCTGAGCGCATCGACACGCTGCTGGTCGCCGGCGCGCCGAGCGCCGGCCGGATCGTACTGCGCACCGACGTCCTCGCGTGGCTGCGAGCGGCGGCCGTGCAGAGCAAGCGCTACGGCTCGATCTGCACCGGCGCGTTCATCCTCGCGGCCACCGGCCTGCTGAAAGGTCGTCACCTGACCACGCACTGGGCTGCGGCCGATGCGCTTGCCGAAGCCTATCCATCGCTCGCCGTCGACGCGGACGCACTGTACGTGCGCGACGGCAAGCTGCGCACCGGCGCCGGCGTCACGGCCGGGCTCGATCTTGCGCTCGCGCTGGTCGAGGAAGATCTCGGCCGCGAGATCGCGCGGCGCGTCGCCGCACAACTGGTCATGTTCTTCAAGCGCCCGGGCGGGCAACTCCAGTTCAGCCGCAAGGGCGAGGCGCGCCCTGCCGGACGTTCGGTACTGCAGGAGGTCCAGCGCTGGATCGCCGCGAATCCGGAACTCGAGCATTCGGTGGCGGAAATGGCCAAGCATGCGGGCATGAGCCCGCGCCACTTCGCACGCCTGTTCCGCGCGGAAGTCGGCATGACGCCGGCTGCATGGGTCGAGGCGACCCGCATTTCGGCCGCCCGCCACTTGCTCGAGAACGGTCACGACACGCCGAAACAGGTCGCCGCGAAATGCGGCTTCGCGAATGTCGATACGCTCAGGCGGTCGTTCACCCGGCGCGTCGGAATCACACCCGCCGAATACCGGAAACGGCAGGCAGTCCTGGTCGAGTGACGCGGCCGTATGCCAGAAATAAGGCACGAACGATATAAACATCCTCACTCAAATACTTCGGAATGCGATTTAACTGACGTTTTTTTGCACCGACCGATCGACGGCATCGCCGCACTCATGGCTCCGTCCGCAGTCCCTATCCAGCACCGGACAGCCTCGCAATCATCAGATGAAATGCCCGCCGCCCCAGATCGTTTACCCAGTTGCAATAATTATTCGCTGGAACGCGTATTTCCGACCGGTAACGCGATCGCTACGATGCAATCAACCGCTGAACGCAACAAGCGAAGCGCGAAATCAATGAAACCGGAGGTCATCATGAAGTCGTTCATCTACGCTGTCGTCGCCGCAACCGCCCTGTCCGCCTCGTACGGCGCATTGGCACAATCGAATCCGTCGGGCCAACTGACGCGTGCCCAGGTGCGCGCGGAACTCGTCCAACTCGAACAGGCCGGCTACAAGCCCGAAGTCTCCGATCAGTATTACCCGCGCGCGCTGCAGACCGCCCAGGCCCGCGTGACGAACGCCGATGAAACCGGCTACGGCGCGCAAGCCTCCGCCGGCGTACGCGCCGGCCGCGCGATCGCAGTCAAGCAGGATGGCCGCGACTCCGTATATTTCGGCCAGTAAGCCGGACACGCGACCGCGTATTCCGATACGCGCGCAGCAAACGAAACACCCCGCTCTGAACTGCACCCCAAAAGTTGGATTTTTGATCCGACCTTTGGGGTGTTTGTTTTCCGGTCGTCCGCGCCCGGAACGGATTGAGCGCCCCGATCGATGCGGTCTCGCGAGTCGCGTGCCGCGCGGCTCCGTTCACGACGGCAGCCGGTGTTTGCGCATAGAATGGCCGCGTGGTCGGTGCCGGCCAAAACGAACGCGAGCGGAACCACGACGCCCGGCTTGCCCGATCGTCGCCGCGCCCGCAGGCCGGCCCCGATGCCGCACTCATCGCATTTTTCGAAAAGGAGCGGTTTCATGTCTCAAACATCCGGTTCCATGATCACGTTTCGACGCCCGGACGGCCAGGAACTGCAGGGCTATCTCGCCACGCCGGCCAAGACCGAAGGCGCGCCCGCGGTCGTCGTCATCCAGGAATGGTGGGGGCTGAACGACCAGATCCGCGGCGTCGCGGATCGCCTCGCGCGCTGCGGCTACTTCGCGCTCGTGCCCGACCTGTATCGCGGCAAGTCGACGGTCGAGGAAGAGGAAGCGCACCACTTGATGACCGGGCTCGATTTCGGCGACGCGGCTTCGCAGGACATTCCGGGCGCCGTGACGCATCTGAAGACGCTCGCCTCGCGTGTCGCGGTGACCGGTTACTGCATGGGCGGCGCACTCACGCTGCTGTCGCTGCAGTTCGCCGATGCGGACGCGGGCGTCACGTGGTACGGCCTCCCGCCGCTCGACTACCTCGATCCGGCGAAGCTCAAGGTGCCGCTGATGGGCCACTGGGGCACGCAGGATGCGTTCTTTGCGATCGACCAGGTCGATGCACTCGAGAAGAAGCTGACCGATGCGAAGGTCAATGTCGAATTCCATCGCTATCTCGCGCATCACGCATTCGCGAACGAAACGGCTGTCGGCCCCGGCCGTATCGCCGGCACGCAGTTCGATCCGGTGTGGTCGCAAATGGCGTGGGATCGCACGCTGACGTTCTTCGGCCGCACGCTTTGGGAAAAGCAGGGTTAAACGTAACGCCGTTTCAGGCGCGAGCGGCTACGTAAACTGCGCAAAAAGAAACGCCACGGATTTTCATCCGTGGCGTTTTTGTTTTCGCGTCGGGCAGCCTCCGCGAACAGGGGCAATGGCTCGCCCCTGCCCTTGGTCTTGCTTACCCGTTCGTCGCCGTTGCCGACGCAGGCGCCGGAGCGGCCGCCTTGTCGTAGTCGACCGGTGCATCCGGCGCGCGCGGCGTCTCGCCGGCCCGCTCGATCCACCCGCCGCCCAGCGAACGGTACAGGTTGACCAGGTTGGTCCAGCGTGCCAGACGCGCATTGATCAGCGACTGCTGCGCGCTGTACAGGTCCGTCTGCGCGGTCAGCACCGACAGGTAGCTGTCGACACCGTTCTTGTAACGCAGGTCCGACAGATCGAAACGTCGCTGCTGCGCGTGCTCGTTGCGCTCGAGCGCCGCGATCTGCTGGTCGTACGTGCCGCGTGCGGCCAACCCGTCCGCCACGTCGCGGAACGCCGACTGGATCGCCTTCTCGTAGTTCGCGATCTCGATGCGCTTCTGCACGTGCGCAAGATCGAGGTTCGCGATGTTCGCGCCGCCTTCGAAGATCGGCAACGCGATGCTCGGCGCGAACGACCACGCCGCCGTGCCGGCCTTGAACAGGCCACCAAGCGTCGGGCTCGCCGTACCGAACGCACCCGTCAGCGAGATCTTCGGGAAGAACGCCGCGCGTGCCGCACCGATGTTCGCGTTCGCCGCGAGCAGCGACTGCTCGGCCTGCATCACGTCGGGGCGACGCGTCAGCAGGTCGGACGGCAGGCCGGCCGGCACGTCCGTCAGCAGGTTCTGCGCGTCGAGCGGCATGCCCGCCGGCAGATCGTCCGGCAGCGGCTCGCCGATCAGCAGCACCAGTGCGTTCAACGCCTGCGCACGTGCCCGTGCTTGCGCCTGCTGGTTCGACAGCGCCTGCTCGACCACTGTCTGCGCCTGACGCAGCTCGAGCTCGGAGCCCGTGCCGTTGTCGAACTGCAGCTTCGTCAGGTTGTACGAGTCCTGCGCCGTCTTCAGCGTGTTCTCCGTGACCTTCAGCAGATCGTCGGTCGACAGCAGCGTCAGGTATTGATCCGCCACCTGCGACACCAGCGAGATCTCCGACGCCTGCCGCGCATACGCGGTCGACAGGTACTGCGCGAGCGCCTGGTCCTTCAGGCTCTGCACGCGGCCGAACAGGTCGAGTTCCCACGACGCCGACAGGCCGACGTTGTAGGTCGTCGTGATGTTGCGGCCCGGCGCCACCGACAGCGCATTCGGCAGGCGCTGACGGTTACCGGTACCCGTCGCATCGAGCGTCGGGAACAGGCCCGCGCGCGTGATCTGGTACTGCGCGCGCGCCGCCTCGATGTTCAGCACCGACACGCGCAGGTCGCGGTTGTTCTTCAGCGCGATCTCGATCAGCCGCTGCAGGCGCGGATCGACGAAGAACTCGCGCCAGCCGATGGCGGTCGCAGCTTGCCCGTTCGCGCTGCGCGCGCCGGCCGCACCCGGCTGCGTCGCGTAGACGCCGCCAGCCGGGTACGCCTGCGCGACGGGTGCATCGGGCCGCTTGTAATGCGGCGCCATCGTGCAGCCCGTGGCGAAGAGCGCGACCGCGATTGTAGTCAAAGCGTGTTTTTGCATCGTTACTGCCCCTTCGAATCGTGTGCGTCGTCGTGACCGCGCTGCAGGTCGCCCTGCACGAGACGCCATGCGTCGTCGACGTTTTCCGTCTCGCCGCTGAAGATCGCGCGAACCCGCACGAAGAACATCGGGATCATGAAGATCGCGAGGAACGTCGCCGTAATCATCCCGCCGATCACGCCCGTACCGATTGCGTGCTGGCTCGCCGAGCCCGCGCCGTTGCTGATCGCAAGCGGCAGCACGCCGAGCATGAACGCGAGCGACGTCATCAGGATCGGACGCAGCCGCAGGCGCGCCGCCTCGATCGCCGCGCGCACCGGCCCCATGTTTCCGCCGGCCTGCAACTCGCGCGCGAACTCGACGATCAGGATCGCGTTCTTCGCGGACAAGCCCACGGTCGTCAGCAGGCCGACCTGGAAGAACACGTCGTTCTCGAGACCGCGCAGCATCGTCGCGAGCAGCGCGCCGACCACGCCGAGCGGCACCACCATGATCACCGAGAACGGAATCGACCAGCTTTCATACAGCGCCGCGAGACACAGGAACACGACGAGGATCGAGATCGCGTACAGGATCGGCGCCTGCGAACCGGACTGGATTTCCTGGAACGACAGGCCCGTCCAGGAGTAGCCGATACCTTCCGGCAGCTTGCTCGCGAGCGCTTCCATCGCCGCCATCGCCTGCCCGGTCGACTTGCCTTGCGCGGCCTGCCCCTGGATCTCGATCGACGACACGCCGTTGTAGCGTTCGAGCTTCGGCGAACCGTAGCTCCAGTGGCCGGTCGCGAACGCGCTGAACGGCACCATGCCGCCCGTGCTGTTGCGCACGTACCAGATGTTCATGTCTTCCGGCGTCATCCGGAACGGCGCGTCCGACTGCACGTACACCTTCTTGATCCGGCCGTCGGTATCGAGGAAGTTGTTCACGTACTGCGACGCCCACGCGATCGAGAACGTCTGGTCGATCGCGGCAGCCGTCACGCCGAGCGCATTCGCCTTCTCGCGGTCGATGTCGACCTTGTACTGCGGCGTATCGTTCAGGCCGTTCGGGCGCACGAGTGCCAGCGCGGGATCCTTCGCGGCCATCCCGAGCAGCTGCCCGCGCGCGGCCATCAGCGCTTCGTGGCCGAGACCGGCGTTGTCCGTCAGCTCGAAGTCGAAGCCGGCAGCGGTGCCGAGTTCGGGAATCGACGGCGGGTTGAACGGAATCACCATCGCGTCCTTGTACTGCGCGTAGTGCGCGAACGTCCGGCCGATCAGCGCCTGCACCTTCTGGTCCGAACGCTGGCGATGCTCGTACGGTTTCAGCTTCACGAACACGAGACCGGCGTTCTGGCCGCGACCCGCAAAGCTGAAGCCGTTGACCGTGAACACCGAGTCGACCACATCCTTCTCGGTGGTGGTCAGGTACGTGTTGATGTTGTCGAGCGTCTTGCCGGTCGTTTCCTGCGTGGAGCCGGACGGCGTCTGCACGATCATGAACATGTAGCCCTGGTCTTCATCCGGCAGGAACGACTTCGGCAGGCGCACGAACATCACGCCGACCGCGATGAACACGGCCAGGTAGATCACGAGCCAGCGGCCCGAGCGCCGGATCACGTGGTTCACGCCGCTCGTGTAGCGATCGCGGCTGCGGTCGAACGTCCGGTTGAACCAGCCGAAGAAACCCTTCTTCTCTTCGTGATGCCCTTGCGGGATCGGCTTGAGGATCGTCGCACACAGTGCCGGCGTCAGAATCAACGCGACGAGTACCGACAGCACCATCGCCGACACGATCGTCAGCGAGAACTGACGATAGATCGCGCCGACCGACCCGCCGGAGAATGCCACCGGCACGAACACCGCCGACAGCACGAGCGCCACGCCGACGAGTGCGCCGGTGATCTGGCCCATTGCCTTGCGGGTCGCCTCCTTCGGTGACAAGCCCTCCTCCGCCATCACGCGCTCGACGTTCTCGACCACCACGATCGCATCGTCCACCAGCAGGCCGATCGCTAGCACGAGGCCGAACATCGACAGCGTGTTGATCGAGAAGCCGGCGACTCCCATGATCGCGAACGTGCCGAGCAGCACGACCGGCACCGCGATCGTCGGGATGATCGTCGCCCGCAGGTTCTGCAGGAACAGGTACATCACGAGGAACACGAGCACGATACCTTCGAGCAGCGTCTTGACCACTTCCTCGATCGACAGGCGCACGAACGGCGTCGTGTCGTACGGATAGTGGACGACGAGACCGTGCGGGAAGTACTTCGACAGCTCCTGGACCTTGGCCCGCAGCGCGGTGGCAGTCGCCAGCGCGTTCGCGCCAGTCGCGAGCTGGATGCCGAGGCCGGCCGTCGGCTGCCCCATGTACTTCGTGTCGAACGTGTAGTTCTCGGAGCCGAGCGCCGCGCGGCCGACGTCCTTCAGGCGCACCTGCGAACCGTCCTGGTTGACCTTCAGCAGGATGTTGCCGAACTGCTCGGGCGTGCGCAGCAGCGTCGATTCGGTGATCGTCGCCTGCAGCATCGTGCCCGGCTTCGCCGGCGTGCCGCCGATCTGGCCGCCCGCGATCTGCACGTTCTGCTGCGTGATCGCAGCCGACACGTCGGTCGGCGTGAGGCTGTAGTTGGTCAGCTTGACCGGGTCGAGCCAGATGCGCATCGAGAACTGCGAACCGAGCAGCAGCGTCTGGCCGACGCCGTTCACGCGGCTGAGCGGATCGAGCACGTGCGACGCCACGTAGTTCGTCAGGTCCTCCTTCGACATGCTGCCGTCGTCGGAGTTGAACGCGAACCACATCAGCCAGTTGCTGCTCGACTTCGTGACCTGCATGCCGAGCTGCTGCACGACCTGCGGCAGGTTCGGCGTCGCGAGCGACAGCTTGTTCTGCACCTGCACCTGCGCGACGTCCGGATTCGTGCCCGGCGAGAAGGTCAGCGTGATCGTCGCGTTGCCCGAGTCATCGCTCGTCGACGACATGTACAGGAAGTTGTCGAGACCGCTCATCTGCTGCTCGATCACCTGCGTCACCGTGTCTTCCACCGTCTTCGCGGAAGCGCCCGGATAGTTCGCCTGGATCTGGATCGTCGGCGGTGCGATCGTCGGATACTGCGCGATCGGCATCTTGAAGATCGATGCGACGCCGGCCAGCATCAGCACGATCGCGATCACCCACGCAAAGATCGGGCGATCGATAAAGAACTTGGCCATGAAACGGACTCCTTGTTATTGCGCGGACGACGCAGCGGTCGAACCCGCGGCAGCATGGGCGACGGTGCTCGCCGGCGCGGCGCCGGACACATTCGCGGCGCTTGCCGGTGTGCCGGACGCAGCGTCCGGCGCCGGTGCGAGCTGGGCCGCGACGGTCTTCACGGTCGCACCCGGGCGCACCTTGTCGACGCCCTGCACGATCACGTGATCGCCCGCTTGCAGACCGCCTTCGACGATCCAGTTCGGGCCGTACGTGCCGGCCGTCGTCAACGGACGTGTCTCGACCTTGTTGGCCGCGTTCACGACCAGTGCGATCGCCTGGCCCTTCTGGTCATGCGTGACGCCGATCTGCGGCACCAGGAACGCGTTCTCGTTCACGCCTTCCTCGATCCGCGCGCGCACGAACATGCCCGGCAGCAGCACGCGGCCCGGATTCGGGAAGATCGCGCGAATCGTCACCGAGCCGGTGGTCTGGTCGACCGTCACGTCCGAGAACTGCAGCTTGCCGGCTTCCGAATAGGTCTTGCCGTCTTCCAGGATCAGCGACACCTTCGCCGCGCCCGGGCCGCTCGTTTTCAGCTTGCCGCTCTGCACGTCCTGGCGCAGCTTCAGCCCGTCGAGGCTCGACTGCGTGAGGTCGACGTACACCGGATCGAGCTGCTGCACCGTCGACATCAGCGTCGCCTGGCTCGCCTGCACATACGCGCCCGGCGTCACCTGCGAGATACCGACTCGGCCTGAAACCGGCGAGACGACATCGGTATAGCCAAGGTTGATCTGCGCGGTATCGACCGCCGCCTTGCCGGCCGCGACGTCCGCCGCGGCCTGTCCCTGCGTGGCCACCGCGTTGTCGTAGTCCTGCTTGCTGACCGCGTTCGCGGCCACCAGCACCTTGTAGCGTGCGACCAGCGCGTTCTGCGTGACGAGGTTCGCCTGTGCCCGCGCGAGCGTCGCCTTCGCGCTGTTCAGCGCGGCGACGTACGGCGCCGGGTCGATCTTGTACAGACGCTGGCCGGCCTTGACGTCGGTGCCTTCGGTGAATTCACGACGCAGCACGATGCCGTCGACCCGCGCGCGGACCTGCGCGACGAGGAATGCGCTGGTGCGGCCCGGCAGTTCGGTTACCGCCGGCACGGCCTGCGGCTGGACGGTGACGATGCCGACTTCCGGCGTTTGCGGCGGCGGTGCCGATTCTTTTTTTCCGCACGCGGCCAGGAAAACGGCAGCTGTTGCAGCAGTGATTAAGCGGTATGGAACCCGTTCGACGCGCATGGAGCGACCTCTCGCAAATAGACGACCTTCAATGGGAATCACCAGATCTCCTCGTGACCTGCACGCGCGGCCGGAATGCTGTCGCTTCCTGTTTGCCGCGAATGAGGTCACGTATTTCGGGCGTGCGTTGCGCCCTGCGGAGCGTTCGTTCGTCGAACTGCTTCCGTGGAAAAAACCATGAGCCCGCTGCCCTGGCGGGCGGGCATAGCCGCGGCTATCAACCGGGCCGCTAGCTCGCCGGCTGGAACGCGGCGCCGGCGAATTCGATGAATGCCCGTGCAGCGGCCGGCAGATGCGCGGTGCGCGCATGCGCGAGCTTCAGCGTGACGGGCGCGAGCGGGCGAATCGGCGCGACGCGCACCAGCGTGCCGGCCACCAGATCGGCGTCGACGAGATACGCGGGCAGCACCGCGGCGCCCATGCCGGCCACAGCCAGTCGCCGTGCCATCTCGAGATGGCCGACACCCAAACTGCCGCCGGGCGCCGTGTCGAGTCGAAACGCGGCCGCATCGTCATCGCCGGTCGCCGGCAGATCGAGCCGCACGGCCGTGATGTCCGGCCAGTCGCCCGACGCAACCGCGCCGCCATGCGCGTCGACATAAGTCGGCGCCGCGACGCGCACGGATTCGTAGGCGGCCAGCGTGTGCAGCGCATGCGCACCTGTCACCGGCATGCCGTCGGTCAGAAACGCGACATCGATGTCTTCGGATGTCAGGTCGACATGGGCATCGGTCAGCGTGACGGTCGGCCGCACGTCCGGAAACCGGTTGACGAAACGATCGAGCAATGCGCTCAACTGGCTGAGCCCGAACGCGACCGGCGCGGCAATGCGCAACGCGCCTTCCGGCTTGCTGCCCATCGCGACGAAACGACCGTCGATCTCGTCGATCGCACCGAGAATCCGCTCGACGCGCGCGAGGTACAGCTCGCCGATTTCCGTCAGCGACTGGTGGCAGGTGCTGCGTTGAAGCAGGCGTGCGCCAAGGCGCGTCTCGAGCGCATCGACCAGCCGGCTCGCCATCGCCGTCGACACGCGCAGCCGGGTCGCCGCCCGGCGAAAGCCGCCTTCCCTTGCCACCGTCACGAATGCCCGAATCGATTGAAGTTGGTCCATTTGTCCGGATTCCCCTGCGCGGTCGACTGCCTTGACGCGCACCTCCGTCGCCGCATCGCGACCGACATGCAACGGCCCGGCCAATGCGGCTGCACCGACGCCAGCCACGCCGGGTCGGTCGGCACGCTCGCGCCAGACGCGAGCCGGAATGCAACGGACGCAAGCCGGCCTCGACTGGCCCGATGCATGACTATTCGAATAGCAGTCCTGAGTCTTTTCCAGTGGTTCGCTGCGGCAATGCCGGCGGCATCCACCGGCCATGCGACGGTCATACCCGCATCGCCGGAATGCACTGGATCACGTTTGTTTCAGCAGGTGCAATGGTATGAAAACGGCCGGAAAATGGCTTGCCCGATCCTGCGATTGTTTTGCCTTAATTTCCGAATTTGTGCGCTGCACACCGCGCAGTGACCAGCGATGCGGCCACCCGCCATGCAGATCCGGATGATCGGGCTAATTTCCCACAGGTTTAGGCAATCACGTGCACGCGACTCGCCGTACGATGTGACCGCCGTGCCGGCACCCCTGCCGGGACACCAACAGGGAATCGCAGCCGCGCACCTTGCACTGACCACTCCGCCATCCACTCACGCACCATGGAAATCGACGCCCGAACGCCGCCGCTTCAGCGCATCACGCCCGATCACGACCCTCGGTTGCCGGCGCGGTCGCCCACGGCCCGGCTCGCCGCGCTGATCGCCGCTTATGCACCGCACGACGGCACGTTCGAGCTCCCGGTACGTGGCATGCGCATCGGGCGTGCGTCCGCGTCGCCACCGCCCTGGAACCATGGCGTGCACCACGCGTGCCTGAGCATCGTCGGGCAAGGTGCGAAATCGACGCGGGTCGGCGACGACACCTACGTGACCGACGAATCGCGGATGATGGTCGCGACAGCGGACCTGCCCGTCACCGGCCGCGTGATACGCGCGAACCCGGCCGAGCCGTTCCTTTACGTGCAACTCGATCTCGACCCGGACCGCATCGCGGCACTCACGCCGCGCGTGTTTCCGCACGGGCTGCCGAAAGCCGCCGACTACAGCGCGCTCGACACGCACGATACGCCGCCTGAAATCGTCGACGCCGTCGTGCGCCTGATGCAATTGATCGCGCACCCCGACGACATCGACCTGCTCGCGCCGCTGATCGTCGACGAAATCCTCATCCGGCTGCTGCGGGGCCCGTCGGGTGCGCGCGTCGCGCAGGTCGGCCAGGCCGATTCGACGACGCAGCGCATCTCGCGCGCCGTCGCCTGGATACGCGACCACTACCTCGACCCGATGACGGTCGAATCGCTTGCGCGGCAGGTGGACATGAGCCCGTCGACCTTCCATTACCACTTCCGTGCGGTCACGTCGATGAGCCCGTTGCAATGCCAGAAGGTGTTGCGGCTGCAGGAGGCACGCCGCCTGATGTGCCTGTCGGCGATGGATGCGCGGCAGGCGTGCCGCAGTGTCGGCTATGTGAGCGCGTCGCAGTTCAGCCGCGAATACGCGCGCCTGTTCGGCGATGCGCCGGGCCGCGATGTGCTGAAGCTGCGCGACGAAGCGGTGCCGTTGTCGCGCGTCGCGCCGTAGGCCGGCATCTCACGCACGCGGCGCACGCGAGCGCGTGCCGCGTTTCTTCCCGCCGGCATTCGCACGCTCGGCCTGCACGGCTTCATCGATGCAGCGGACGAAGTACTCGGCCGACGACGTGAGCACCGCGCTGTCGCGGAACAACAGATAGAGGTTGCGCGCGGGCGGCTGCCCGACGAGATCGAGCGTCTTCAGCGTATCGGACGCATCTTCGCTGCGCAGTGCGAGCTGCGTCCACGCCGTCACCACGTCGCTGTTGACGGCCAGTGCGTAGAACAGCGTCTGCGACGCGCAGCGCGTCACGCGGCGCGGCACCGGCAGGCCGGCCTGCGCGAACAGCTCCGCGAGAAACGCGCGGAATTCGGCGGATGGCCCCGTATGCAGCCATTCCGCATCCTGCAGATCGGCCAGCGAAGTCGCGCCGGCCAGCTTGCCCTTGCGGCTCACCGCGAACCACATCGGAAACGTGTCGAGGTGCTCGCAGCGCACGGACGTGAAGTCCTGCGCATCCGCCCCCGCACCGAGCGCGAAATCGAGCGCGCCGTTCTTCAACTGCTCGACCAGCTGCGACGGGCTGCCCTCGACGAATTCGAGCTGGACGTCGGGCATCGCGCGGCGAAAGCGGTTGTACGCAGCCGGCAGCACCGTGATGCCCGCCAGCGGTGTCATCCCGATCGCGAGCCGGCCCTGCCGGTTCTCGCGCAACTGCGCCATTTCCTCCTCGGTGCGCGCAACCTCGTTGACGACCAGTTCGGCCCGCTGCAACATCGCGCGCCCCGCATCGGTCAGCGTCACGCCCGACGAACTGCGTGCGACCAGCATCAGCCCGAGTTCGTCCTCGAGATCGCGCAGCGAACGCGTGACGGCCGGTTGCGTGAGGTGCAGGGTGCGCGCGGCTTCATGGATGCTGCCCGAGCGGGCAACGGCCACGAGCGCGCGGAGCTGGTGGAGTTTCATGCGACGAATGGAACGGGGCAGACGAAAGGCATCAGGGAATAAACAAATGTTATCAGGATAAAAATTTGCGCGTATCGCGATGTTTTGCCCGGTTTTAACATGCGGCCAGCTCTCGCAGGATGCCTGACGATCCATGCGGCGCTCACGATACCGATACCCATGGAGACAACCCCGATGCAAGACGCCGCCACGCCGCTCATCGACGCGCCGCCAGCCCCGCGCCGCCGCTCGGCGCAGACCCGGACGATCATCGCCACCTCGGCCGGCAACGCGCTCGAGATGTTCGACTTCACCGTGTTCAGCTACTTCGCCGCGCTGATCGGCAAGACCTTCTTTCCGGTCGATTCGGGCGCCGGCCCGCTCCTGCTCGCGATGGCGACGTTCGGCGTCGGCTTCGTGATGCGCCCGCTCGGTGGCGTGCTGATCGGCAACTACGCCGATCGCGCGGGCCGGCGCGCGGCGCTGACGCTGACGATCCAGCTGATGATCGCGGGCACCGCGCTGATCGCGCTGACGCCGTCCTATGCACGCATCGGCGTCATCGCGCCGGCGCTGGTCGTGATCGGCCGGCTGCTGCAGGGCCTGTCGGCCGGCGGTGAAATCGGTGCGTCGACCACGTTCCTGATGGAATCGGGCCCGCTGTCCGGCCGCGGCTTCATGGTGAGCTGGCAAATGATCAGCCAGGGCGTCGCGGCGCTGCTCGGCGCGCTCAGCGGTGCGCTGCTGTCGGCCGTGCTGTCGGCGGACGCGCTCGAAAGCTGGGGCTGGCGCGTGCCGTTCCTGCTCGGCCTGCTGCTCGGCCCGGTCGGCTTCTACATCCGCCGGCATCTGGACGAAACGCATGTGTCGACGCGTGACGCCGACGGCAGTGCGGTGCGCGAAGTGTTCACGCGCTACCTCGGCCGCGTCGTGCTCGGCACGCTGATGATCATCGGCGGCACGTCGACGCTCTACATCTTCGTGTTCTACATGCCGGCCTATGCGGTACGCACGCTTCACCTGCCGATGGCGACGTCGCTGCTGGCGGGCTGCGCGTCGGGGCTGGCGATGATCGTCGCCGCGCTCGTGTCGGGCCTGTGGATCATCGATCGCCTGCCGCGCCGCAAGCCGCTGATCGCCGTCACGTGGCTGCTGTCGCTCGCGTGCGTGTATCCCGCCTTCCGGCTGCTGATCGCCGCGCCGTCGGCGGGGCTGATGGTCGCGATCGTCACTGTCGTGATGGCCTTCGCCACTGCGGGCAGTTCCGCATTCCTGCTGCTGATCATGGAGGCGTTCCCGCCGCGCGTGCGCGCCACCGCGCTCGCGACGATCTACAGCTTCGGCGTGACGATCTTCGGCGGCTTCGCGCAGTTCAACGTCACGTGGCTGCTGCATCGCACCGGCGACCCGATGTCGCCCGCGTGGTACGTGCTCGCGTGCGGCGCCGTCAGCATGATCGCGCTGTGGCGCTTCCGCGAGCGCCCGGCCGATTCGCATCACGACGGCCGCTGAGCGGCGCACCGCTTCATTCACGGCGACGCCGGACCCCGGCCGCGCCCCCTCAATCAGACAACAGAATCCGCGACGTCGACGCGTGCGCGGGCGGGCCCCTGCACGCCCGCGATTCGCGCGCCGACGATCGCGACATCACGAGACAAACGTGCGCAATTCAACCCTGATGGCCGCGTGCTGCGCGGCAACCTGCATGTGGGCCGCGCCGGCCCGCGCCAACGTACAGATCTACGGCGCGCTCGACAGCTTCCTGCAATACGCGCGCATCGGCAGCCAGACGAGCGTCGGCCTGATGAGCGGCGGTGCATCGACGTCGCGCTTCGGCTTCATCGGCAGCGAGGATCTCGGCGGCGGCCTGCGCGCGAGCTTCCGCCTCGAAAGCGGCTTCGACCTGATGTCCGGCCGCCCGCAAAGCGCGGCATCGTTCTACAACCGCGAAGCCAACGTGGCGATCGGCTCCGCGGACTGGGGGACGATCAAGCTCGGCAAGCAGTATCCGGCGATCGTGCCGGAAGCGGCCGATCCGTTCTATCTCGTCGGCCAGTTGTCGCCGTTCGCCAGCACCGCGCTGATCGGCAGCGATCTCGGGCGCGGTGCCGCTTCGCTGCCCGGGCGCATCGAGAACGCGATCAGCTACAAGACGCCGACCTACGGCGGGCTCGACGTCACCGTGCTCTACGCGTTCCGCAACGCGGCAGGCGCGAGCCCGATCGCCAGCAACGCGGGTGCCGTCGCGAATTTCGCGCGTGGCCCGGTGATGCTGAGCGGTGCGTACAACGCGATGTGGGCCGCCACGTCGTCAACGCCGGGCGGCGCTCCGGACGGTGCGCGTACCGACTCGGTGATGGCCAGCGCGTCGTATGCGTTCGGCCCGACGCTCGCGTCGTTCGCGTACACGCTGATGCGCCCCACCGCGCCCGGCACGCTCGTCGCGCAGGTCTATTCGCTCGGCGCGATCTGGCAGCGCGGCCCGCACGCGATCCGCGCCGACCTCGCGTATCGCACGATCGCCGGCCAGGCGAGCCATGCGCTCGGTGCGCTGCTCGGCTACGACTACCAGTTTTCGAAACTCACCGGTGTGTACATACGGCTCGGCGGCTTCAGGAACACCGGACAGTCAGCGCTGTCGTTCGGCTCCGCGCCCATATCCGCCCCCGGCATGAGCAGCACCGTCTTCGCCCTTGGCCTTCGGCAGAAATTCTGACCGCGCCAGTCTCTTCACAGGAGCAATTCATGACTTCACTCGCCCTCGATTTCATCGACAGCCAGCGTGCGCAATTCACCGAGCTGTCCGACCGGATCTGGAACCTCGCCGAGTTGCGCTACGAGGAATTCGCGTCGACCGACCTGCACATCCGGATGCTGGAAGAAGCCGGCTTTCGCGTGACGCGCGGCGTGGCCGACATTCCGACCGCGTTCATCGCCGAAGCCGGTCACGGCGGCCCCGTGATCGGCATCCTCGGCGAATACGATGCACTGTCCGGACTCAGCCAGGAAGCCGGCGCATTCACCTGCCAGCCGTCGGGCGAGATCTCGAACGGCAACGGCCACGGCTGCGGCCACCATCTGCTCGGCACCGCAGCGCATCTCGCCGCGACAGCGGTGAAGTCGCATCTCGAACGCACGGGCCAGCCCGGCACCGTGCGCTTCTACGGCTGCCCGGCCGAGGAAGGCGGATCCGGCAAGACGTTCATGGCACGTGCCGGCGTGTTCGACGATCTCGACGCCGCACTGTCGTGGCATCCGCACGTGTACACGGGCATCTTTCCGGCCGGTTCGCTCGCGAACATCCAGGCGTACTTCCGCTTCACGGGCAAGGCATCACACGCCGCCGCGTCGCCGCACCTCGGCCGCAGTGCACTGGATGCCGTGGAGCTGATGAACGTCGGCGTCAACTACCTGCGCGAACACATGCTGCCCGAAGCGCGCGTGCACTACGCAGTGACAAACACGGGCGGCCTGTCGCCGAACGTCGTGCAGGCCAATGCGGAAGTGCTGTACCTCGTGCGCGCGGCTCGCAACGATCAGGCGGCCGAGCTGTTCGAGCGCGTGAAGAACGTCGCGCGCGGTGCGGCGATGATGACCGATTGCCGGCTCGAGATCGTGTTCGACAAAGCCTGCTCGAACCTGCTGGAAAATGCCGTGCTGAACCAGGTCATGTACCGGCATCTGCAGTCGATCGGCACCGCCGGCTTCGACGCGGATGACGCAGCGCTCGCCGATGCGTACCAGCGCCAGACGCTCACTGCTCAGGATATCGAAACGTCTTCGCGTTCGCTGAACCAGGCGTGGCGCGATCCGAAGGCGTTGTTCGACGGAATCGATCCGTACGAGCCCGGCAAGGGGCGCCCGATCTGCGGCTCGACCGACGTCGGCGACGTGAGCTGGGTCACGCCGACCGCGCAATGCCATACGAGCTGCTACGCATTCGGTACGCCGCCGCACTCGTGGCAGTGGGTCGCGCAAGGCAAGACACCGCTCGCACACAAGGGGATGCTGCTGGCAGCGAAGACGATGGCCGCGACCGCGATCGACCTGTTCGGCGCGCCGGACACGCTTGCGCAGGCGAAGGCGGAACTGCTCGAGCGGCGTGGCGGCCGGCCGTACGTGTGCCCGATTCCGGACGATGTGGCGCTGCCGTTCCGCCGCTGAGCCCGACGTTCCGGGCCGGCTGTGCGGTCACGCAAGTGCAGGTGGCGCGGCCAGACTGACGTCGACGCGCTTCGGCAGGACGCCAGTCTGGTAGAACACATCGGCGATGCGCTGCTGATACGCGAGCGTGTCACGCGTGACGGGCTCGACACCGAAGCGTGCGCGGCGAAATGCGAGCGCCACCGCCGGCTCCGGAATCCCCCACAGCTTCGAGAACTCGGCCGCACCCTGCGCGCGGTTCGCATCGAGCCATCGCTGGACCGTCGTCAATTCCGACACGGCCGCGTCCAGCACGTCGGCATTACGCTGCGCATAGGTGCGCGACGCAAAGTAATAGCTGCGATTCTCGACGAGCCCGGTGCCGTCCGCGACGATGCGCGCGCCGAACGCCTGCTGGACCACCGCGAGAAACGGATCCCAGATGATCCATGCATCGACCGAGCGGTTCTCGAACGCGGCCCGCGCGTCGGACGGCGACAACCAGACTGGCGAAATGTCGGTGTAATTGAGCTTCGCGGACTGCAGCAGCCGAACGAGCAGGAAGTGCGTGTTCGATCCCTTCACCAGCGCGATGCGCTTGCCGCGCAGGTTCGCGAAGGTCTTCACCGGCGAATCCTTCGCAACTATCAATGCCTCGGCCGCGGGGCCGGCCGGCGTTTGCGCGTAATAGACGAGCGGCGCGCCGGCCGCGAGCGCGAAGATCGGCGGTGCCTCACCGACATCGCCGAAGTCGATCGATCCCGCGTTCAGTGCCTCGAGCTGCGGCGGCCCCGACGGAAACTCGGTCCACGTGACGGTCACGCCGAGTGTCGCAAGCTTGCTCTGCAGCGTACCGCGTGCCTTCAACAGGCTGAGCGGCCCTTTCTGATAGCCGATGCGCAACGTACGCGCGCCGGCGGTGCTCGCCAGCGCGAAGCCCGGATGCGCGGCGGCGCCCGCCGCGATCGCCAGGCCGGCATGCAGGAGCCGGCGGCGGGTTGTCGAGTGTTGGTCTGCCATGTCGTATCGGGTTCGATGAAGAGGATGCAGCTTCGCGCACGCATGCGATGAAGCCGGTCGAACCGATTCTAGGGGGTTGGCACCACGCACCGAACCAACGATGTTCGATATCGAAAGCAAGCGCTTTCATAAGGGCACGCCGGTCACCCGGGCGTCATTGCCCGGGTCGGTCGTGGGGATGCGGCCGATATCCGCGTCAAATACAGGACTGCGTATTATTGGTGCGATCGACGAGCAACGTCGTACTTACATGCGGAAGGTTCGACTTCAGGACTTGCAGGAAGCGGCCAGCGCAGCCTCGTCGGCAGCCAGCAACTCTGGCACGCATTCGCGCAGGAAATCGACGAACGTGCGGATCTTCGCGTCGAGATACTGACGCGACGCGTACAGCGTATAGACCGTCAGCTTCTGCAACCGGTAGTCGGGCAGCACGCGCACCAGCGCGCCGCTCGCGAGCCCGGGCAGTGCGGCCGACATCGGCAGCGAACCGATGCCGAGTCCGGCACGCAGCGCGGCGCCGAGCGCATCGGCGATGTTCACCTGGAAATCCGGCAATGGCAGTTCGAACGTTTCGCGTCCGTTGGGGCCATCGAGATGCCAACGGTCGCGCGGAAAGAGCGGCGTGACGATCTGCAGGCACGCATGCCCGTCGAGGTCGCTCACCGTGTGCGGCGTACCGCGCGCCTTCAGGTATGCGGGTGACGCGCACAGCACGCTGCCCACTTCGCCGAGCCGCTGCGACACGAGCCCGGAATCGGGCAACTCGGTCGTGCTCAACTGCAGCGATACGTCGTAGCCTTCGTCGATGATGTCTGGCACATGCTGCGACAGCGTCAGTTCGACCGCAACCGACGGATAGCGCTCACGGTAGCGCACGACTGCGGGCACCACGTAGGACTGGCCAAAACTCGTCGTCGCGTGAACGTGCAGCCGTCCCGACGGCTTTGCCTGTGCGTCGGCCGCCTCGGCTTCCGCTTCGTCGATATAACCGAGGATGCGCTGGCAGCGGTCGAGATAGCGCTGCCCGGCGTCGGTCAGCGCGATGCGGCGCGTGCTGCGGTTGAGCAGGCGCGTGCGCAGGTGCGTTTCGAGCTGCGCGACCGACCGCGATGCGTAAGCCGTCGTGATATCCAGGCGCTGGGCTGCGCTCGTGAAGCTGCCCTCTTCCGCCACCCGGACGAAAATGCGCATCATCTGTAACGTGTCCATCGACCTGTCCCCGGGATTGAGATCACGTCGCGCCACCGCGCGGCCATGGTGCCGGCAGCGCCGGCGCAGGCCGGTCTGGCGCGAATTGTGCGGAACAGTACAGCAGCAGTGCAGACGTGTCCAGTTTGCCGTATGCGGCGTGATCCGGACGCCGAATCGTGTCGCCGGGCCGCCGTGCGCACGGGGTATGGGCCGCGCGCATACGCACCCCGTCGCACCGGCACACGACCGGCATCGGATCGGCAAAAACTACCCGGCGACCCCAATGCCGCCGCGCGATTCACGGCATGGATGACGTACTAAGCCCCGGCGGCCGCATCGAACGGATTACGCAACACGATCGTGTCGTCGCGCTCCGCGCCGGTCGTGATCATCGATACCGGTGCGCCGGCGACCGCTTCGACGCGCGCAATGAAATCCTGCGCGGCGCGCGGCAGCGCCGCACGTTCACGTACCCCCTTCACGGTGCCGCGCCAGCCGTCGAACCGCTCGTACACGGGTTTCGCTCGCGACTGCGCATCGAGGCTCGCCGGCAGATGATCGACCCGCACACCATCGAGTTCGTAGCCGACGCACAGCTCGATCGACTCGAAACCGTCGAGCACGTCGAGCTTGGTGAGCGCCAGCGAATCGATGCCCGAGATCCTGACGGCCTGACGCAACTGCGCGGCGTCGAGCCATCCGCAGCGGCGCGGCCGGCCGGTATTCACGCCGAACTCCTGCCCGCGCGCACGCAGCGTTTCGCCGGTCGCGTCGGACAGCTCGGTGAGGAACGGGCCGCCGCCGACCCGCGTCGCATACGCCTTCGTGACGCCCAGCACGTGGCCGAGCTTCGACGCACCGAGCCCTGTACCGGCCGCCGCCGCCGAGGCAACGGTGCCGGACGACGTCACGAACGGGTACGTGCCCCAGTCGATATCCAGCATCACGGCTTGAGACCCTTCGAACAGGATGCGCTCGCCGCGGTCGGTCGCGTCGTTGAGATCGGCCCAGACGGGGCGCACGAACGGCAGGATCCGCGGCGCAAGGTCGACCAGCGTCGCCAGCATCGCTTCACGGGAATATTCGTCGAGCCCCAGGCCGCGGAACCACGCGTTGTGATGGTCGACGAGCACATCCAGTTTGGCGGCGAGCTGGCCCGGTTCCGCGAGATCGCCGACCCGCAGCCCGCGACGCCCGACCTTGTCCTCGTAGGCCGGCCCGATCCCGCGCAGCGTGGTGCCGATCGGCTCGCGGCGCAGACGCTCCTGAGCCTGGTCGATCGCGCGGTGGATCGGCAGCACCAGCGTTGCGTTCTCGGCAATCGACAGGTTATCCGGCGTCACCGGCAGCCCGAGCTCGGCCATCCGCCCGATTTCCGCGAGCAGCGCTTCCGGATCGAGCGCCACGCCGTTGCCGATCACGCCGCGCTTGCCGCGCACGACACCGCTCGGCAGCAGCGCGAGCTTGTACGTCTTGCCGCCCACGACCAGCGTATGACCCGCGTTGTGGCCGCCGTTGTAGCGTGCAACGAGATCGGCCTGTGCCGCCAGCCAGTCCACGACGCGCCCCTTACCTTCGTCGCCCCATTGGGCGCCCACGACCACCACGTTCGGCATGCTCCGCACTCCATGTGAGAAATTCAGACAATCGTTCGGCCGAGCCGGACGTTTGTGTACCATATTGGGGGAGCTTGAGTACCCGATCAAACGATTAAACCTGAACCATCGTGTGAGTAAAACTCACACGAACGATGCAATGGCCCGACGACTCCCTCCGCTGAATTCGCTGCGTGCGTTCGAAGCCGCCGCGCGCCTCGGCAGCTTCACGCTGGCCGCGGACGAACTGTGCGTTACCCACGGCGCGATCAGCCGGCACGTGCAACAGCTGGAAGCCTGGCTCGGGCGGCCGCTGTTCGAACGCCATAACCGGCGGGTCGAGTTGACCGACTCGGGCCGCGCGTATCTCGCCGAGGTCGGCGCGTCGTTCGACCGAATCGCGCTCGCCACCGCGCAGCATTTCGGCCATGTGCAGCAGCGCGTGTTGCGCGTAAGCGCACCCGCGACGTTTTCGTTGCGCTGGCTGGTGCCGAAGCTGTCGTCGTTCCAGGTCGCCCATCCGGCCATCGAGGTGCGGCTGTCGACGTCGAACGAGCCGATCGACAAACTGCGCGACAAGGTCGACCTGATCGTTCGCGGCGGCCCGCAGGCCATCGACGGTTACATTGCCGAGGAATTCCTGTCCGAAGTACGGCTGCCGGTGTGTGCGCCGAAGCTGCTGGAGGGCCGGCCGTTGCATGCGCCTGCCGATCTGGCCGGCTTCACGCTGCTGCACGCCGCCACCTATCCCGGCATGTGGCCTGAATGGCTCGCGGCAGCCGGACAGCCGAATCTCGTGCCGCGCCACTCGCTGACGCTCGAGCACTTCTACCTGACGCTGCAAGGCGCGCTCGACGGCCTCGGCGTCGCGATGGGACCGATCGCGCTCGTCGCGGACGACATCGCAGAAGGTCGGCTGGTACAGCCGTTCAGCGAACCGGCACTGCCGCCGTGGCGCTACTTCACGTACGTGGCCTCGGCACGCGCGAACGACGACGCGGTGCGGGCATTCAAGGAATGGTTGAAGGTGGCGGGAAATACGGCCGCGCCAGGCGTGCGGAACTGACTGTGTCGGTGTGCGGAGCGCATGCGCCAAGACATACAGGAATGCGAAACAAATAACGCAAGCGCCTGGATCGCGTTTGCCTTCGTCGGTGCCGGGAATGCTGTTTTCGTTGTGCGCCGCGGAGCCGCGACGCACGTGGCAAGCCGCGGATCGAACCGTGGCTTGCCGCCGGCCGGCGCTTACTGACTAGCGCCGGCGGCTTTCTTCTCCGCGTTCTGCAGGTTCTGCGGATAGTTCGGATCATTGGCCGCGGGCTTGTAACCGGCGTCTTCGAGTTTCTTCAGCTCGGCGTTGTTCTTCGCGCGCGCTGCCTTGTGCTCTGCCTTGCGTTGGGCCCGGGCCGCCTTGCGTGCCTGGCTCTTCGCTGCCTTCGCGTCCTGTGCCGCGGGGGCGCTGGCGTCGGTCTGCGCAAACGCAGGAACTGCCGAGCCGAACAGGAACGCGGCTGCGGTAGCAGCCAGCGTGAGTTTTCTGATCTGGATTTGCATCGCTGAACTCTCTTATCTGGTTTATCACGGATTGAAAGACCATCGAGATACCGCCCCTGCCCCGATCGGTTGTCATGCCGCGTTCGGGACCTGTGCATCATAACCGCGCCGCGAAAAATGTGGCGCCAACGTGAGAACGGAATTGGGGATACACGTATGGGAGAAAACGTGGACGCCGGTCGACTGTCACGGACAGGACGAACTGTGTCGCACGTATCGATGCGTGTGCCGATCGCGCTGCGGCGGCGACAGGAAGCGGTCGATGTCCCCGCGATTCAGCGACGAGGATGGGCGATGTACGCGCGGCACAGTGCGAGGTGAAATACCCAGGACTGTTTCATAGGTGGTGTCGCCGGCATGCTCACGTCTGATGTGACTGTTATCAAGCCAGTCGCGATCACAGCATCAGCAGTCGAACTGTGTGCCGCGTTGCCGGTCGACGCGGCTCAAGCGGCGGTTCCTCCCATAAACGACCACGATTCGGTTTTGCAGCGATCAAGGCATGCACGATTGCATCGCCACGGCGCGCAGCATTCGATCCGGCAACCCATCGCCGCACTGTGATGCCAAGCGTTACCTGAACCGGTACAACGCGTCACCGCGCGGGCCTGTGGTCCGTATGACGAATGGTGTGAACACATTGCGTGCGGTGAAGACATCGGAGGCATTCACTTCACGGCTGCGCCGACGGTGCCGCACTGATGTCGCGGCGCTCGTCTGGTGACCGTGGCACGTTGGGTTGCGATGTCGCGGCCACGCTTGTGGCCCGTCCGATTCTGCTCAGGAACGCATCGCACAACGTGCGCGAGTCACAGGCTTTTCATTCCGCAGCTTGGGTTGCCCGCCATCCAGACGGGTGTCGGTGCCTGCACAGCATGCCGATTCCTGTGGCCTTGCCTGGTTGGTGAGCTTTTACAGGATGCGAAGCTATCGGAAGGTGAGCATGTTCGGGATCATCGCTCGAATTCGATTGCGGTGAGCTTCGTGGTCGCGCGCATCTTCACGTTGGTTCGCGACGTGCCCTAGATCGACCCAGAAGCCGACGATGCGTGTCGACAGTGCGGGCAACCAATTCGTCTGCGGGAAGCCGTTCCAGGGCCTCTCCTTGCGACCGTGGCGCACAGCATCGAAATTCGGTTGGTGGCTCCAAAGGTAGAAAGTTGGACGACCACAGAGACAGCCAAGCGAACGGCGTCTATTTCCTCTGTACACAGTCCACAGGCTAAATTTGACGAGAGACGCGCGCGGGCGAACGGAAAAACTTGTCCATGGACAGCGAAGCGTGAGTGCAAAAAAACCCTTCGGCTGCCGTCCGGGATGATTTGAAACTGCTGTGAACGAAGCCAGAGAGATTCATGTTTCCGGATCGTCGGTCTGCTTTGCGCGTCGACAACGGGCGCCGTCGAGTTCACGAAGCCGCTTTTTTGATCCCATAAATGGGAACCTGTGCCTGGAAGCGGGGCTTTCTTCCCGTTTTTCTCCCATAGGTTTCTACTTTTCAGGCTCATGTGAGTGGGTACTCACCTCTTTCGGAAGCCTTGTCGGGCCTGGAGCCTGTGTAGAACAGGGCGCCAAGTCACTGTTTCCAGGTGTGAATCGATGGTTTGAGATGCCGGCAACACCATAGACGGCTCCCATTGGTAGCGGTTTATGGGGTTCGTCTTTCTGCAGAGACGCACGTGTGTTTACATCTTTTGTAAACCACGTTTACTTCTTTAACTACTTTTAGACGGCTCTCAGCCTTACCTGACAAGGGTTTGAGGGGTGTTCGGTACCCATTTATGGGGGCACAGGTGTAAGGGATTGGGAGTAAAGGTCTGTGGATTTGGGGATTCGGGTACCCCGTTGTGGGGAATCGGGGTTGTGGATATGGGGCAAGCGTACCCGGTTATGGGAAATCGGCCCGGAAACGCATTGGGTAGCCGTCTATGGGGATGCTGGTAGGTAGCCTTTTATGGGTCGCCTTTCGGGATCCGTGGACCGCCGCCTCGCACAGTGATTTTTCTCAGGTAGCCGGTTATGGGGCACCTCAAAGGTAGCCAGTTATGGGTCACATTTGGGACTGCTCGATTGCCTTTCTCCAGGATTTCCCGCGGCTGGCTCCCATGGACAGGATCGATGGGATCGACAGGTAACCTTTTATGGGGAAAGCAATGGGTTGCCGTTTATGGGGGCGATGGTTGCCTTCAGCGCTGAAATCAACGCAGCCAACGCGGCCGGAGCCTGTCAAAAGGTACCCTCCTGTGGGAATTGGTGAAGGTAGCAAGTTATGGGAAGAAAGTCGGTCTGTGCTGCAGGGCACCACGAATTTCCCCAATGATCCCGATTCTCCTCATTTGCTTCCCATGGATGGTTACCTTGCCAAGGGCAAATCTCATGCCGGGTTTCCACGTCCGGGCATGAAAGGTAGCGGCTTGTGGGAAGCATTTTTGTCGAAAGGTAGCTGGATATGGGGTTCCGCACATAACTTCTGATTGTGAATTTTCCTTTTATATCTGCAGGTTAGCGGAGATAGTGCAAGTAAAGCCGGAACAAGGACGTTGCTCCGCGGCGCGAAAAGGTATAAAGTCCGCTCTCAACAAGGTCACCTTATCCGGACATTACGATGCCGCGCAAGCCCGCAAGCAAAGGCTCAGACAAACAGGTTTCACTGTTTCAGACACCCGAGCCTCCCGACTTGCTGCGCAAGGCGGTCCAGGCGATTCATATCGCGCCCAAGTCCGGAAAGATCGGCCTGCAGCAGCGCAAGATGTTCAGCTCGCTGATCAAGAACGCGCTTCGACAGGAGGCGTTCGAGCCAGGCCGGACGAGCTTTTCGATTTCGCTTGCGTCGCTTTCGCACGAGAGCGGGTTGAACAGCAACAATACGAAGTACGTGAAGGACACGGTCAATTCGCTGATCAGTACTGTCGTCAACTGGGACTATCTGGCCGCGGATCGGTCGACCGTCTGGAAAGCGTCGGGCCTGCTCGCCGGCGCGGAGCTCGAGCAATCGGTGCTGAAGTACAGCTTCTCCGACCAGATTCGCAGCGAGTTGCTCAACCCCGAGATCTACGCACTGATCGATATGCGGATCGCCCGCGAGTTCCGGCGGTCGCACTCGCTCGCGTTGTGGGAAAACACGGTGCGCTACGAGGGGATCGGCATCACCGCGAAGATCCCGCTGCCGAAATTTCGTGACCTCATTCTCGGCCAGGACAAGGCGTCGCAGTCGTACAAGGAATACAAGCTGTTCAAGAGCAAGGTCCTGGTGCCGTGCATTCAGGAGGTGAACGAAGTTTCGGATCACACGCTCGAGTTGATCGAACATAAGTCCGGCCGGAGCGTGGAGGCGGTTCAGTTCAAGGTGACGCGCAAGCAGAGCACCGATACGGTGGAGGATGGCGACGTCAAGAACGAAGCGCTGGTCGAGGAGGTCGCCAAGTTCGGCATCCCGCGCTCGGAAGCGCGCCGGCTGATCACGCAATATGGCGTGCAGCGCATCAAGGCGGCGATTGCCTATACGCTCAATCGGACTACGAAGAAGAATGCGGCTCCGGTCGACAACGTGGCCGCGTATTTCCGCAAGGCGTTGACGCACGGCTACACGCTGTCCGACGGGCAGGGAACGGAAGCGGCGGCCCCGGCGAAGGAATCCGCGCAGAGCAAGCAGGAACAGATTCGCGACAAATATCTGGCGGCGAAAGTCGAGGAAGCCGGCGCGTACTTCCGCGAACTGGAGATCGACGACCAGACCAAGCTGATCGAGCGTTACAACGAGACGGTGGCAGGCTCGAAGGACCTGACGCTGTCCCCGAAGAAGAAGGCGAGCAAGCTCGCGCAGACCAGCTTCTTCCGGTGGCTCGCACTGGATACATGGGGCGAACCGACCTCGGACGACTTGCTGGAATTCCTGCTGAAAAGCAGTCTCGCCGGCAACTGAACGAAGGCCTCGCAGCCGGATGTGCGTCGCGCGCCGGACGTCGTCGTCCGGCTTCGCGGTGCTACGCGGATGCGAGGTCTTCTGCTTTTCGCGCGTTACTGTTGCGTGGCCGTTGCCAGTTCGGCAACGTACGCGTCGATGACGGTCTTGAGCTTGTCGGCGAGCGCTTCCTGATGCGATGCGTCGACGCCCTTGAGCTGCAGATCCAGACGTCCGTCCGGATAGGTTTTCAACTGGCCGATCGCTCGCGATTCGAGCGCGAAGTCATGGCGAACGCTGTAACGCGTACGTCCCGCTTTCTTGCTGCCGTCGCTTTGCGCACGCAGGAAATTCTCCAGATCACGAACCGACTTTTTCCGGTCGATCACGGCCGTCAACAGCCGGTCGGCAGTCGGCTCGCCCAGGCGTTCGAAGATCAGCTTCAGGAAGTACGCCGCCTGCAGGCCGACCACGTCGTTCGCGCTCGCCATCCGTTCCAGCAGTGTGTTCGGGAGTGCGTTGAGCGACAGCGTCTTGCTGATCGATGCCTTGTCCTTGCCGATCTTTTCCGCCAGCGTGTTCTGGTCGGAA
Source organism: Burkholderia sp. AU45274 (assembly GCF_030482505.1). NCBI lineage: Bacteria > Pseudomonadati > Pseudomonadota > Betaproteobacteria > Burkholderiales > Burkholderiaceae > Burkholderia > Burkholderia sp. AU45274. The sequence goes on from NZ_JAUJQE010000016.1 coordinate 47,784, forward strand.
AAGACTTTCTCGTCGAGGAGACGCTTCCACGCGACCGCATCGTCGAAGATCGTCTGGCGTTCGTGGTCGTGGTTCGCGCGATACGCGATCGTGTAGAGCTGCTCAGGCGTATGATCCGTGCGGAACGTGGCGTTGATGGTTTCATCGCCGTTGATGCTCGTCGCGCGGAGCCGGCGTTGCCCGTCGATCACCACGAGCTTGCCGGGAAACTCCGGGAGCCGCGTAACCTTGATCGGCTCGATCTGCCCTTCCCGTTTCAGTGTCAGGGCGAGCTCGTGCAGGCTCGACTCCGAGTAGAACACGCGCGGGTTGAACGGGTTCGGAATGCAATCCTTGACCAATACCTTCTGGGGCGCGCCAAGATCCGGTGTGCTGGCCGGCGTGGCCGCGGCCGGAGCGCCGGCGGGTGCCGCTTCGCTGACGACGTTCGGTGCAGCTGCCGGTTCGGGCAGCCGCGTTTCGAGCGCCGCATTCTCCTGCGCGAGTCCGCGCAGCAGGCCGGCTGCGAGATGCAGGTTGCCGGTCGGCTTCTTGTCTTTCGATGTGTCCTTAGCCATGGGCGGCTCCGGTAGCGCGCGTCGACGCGATGTATTGGGCCATTTCCGTGACCAGCTTTTCGATTTCCGCACGGGCTTCTTTCAGGCCCTTCAGATAGCGATTGTGGTGATGGATCGTGGTGCCGAGCGCAAACGTCTGACGGTAGACCTCGCGCTGCGCGATCTGGCTGTCGAGCAGATGCTCCCCTATTTCTTCAGCACGTAGAATTTTTAAAATTTCTTCACGCATTTTAGTTTTTCCATTAACACTATTCAGCATTAATGCGGAAGAAAGATTCGGGTTACGAACGGACCGCATCGACTCGATCATGCGGATCATCGCGACCGTGCTGTAGAGGTCGGCTGGCGACGGTGACAGCGGCACGAGGCAGAAGTCGGCGACCTCGAGCACGGAGGCGATTCGCGGGTCTTCGAGGTTGCCAGGACAGTCGACAACGATCACGTCGAAGTTCGCGTCCTGCTTCTTGATCTCGCCGCCGATGCCGCGACCGGCAGGAGCCAGAGAGAGAACCGTCATCGGCAGCGTGTTCTCGCCACTCGTCACCCACCGGACGGACGTGCCTTGAGGGTCGGCATCGATCAGGGCGACCTTGTTGCCGCCGGCTTCGAACGCAGCCGCGATATTGACGGAGATGGTTGTCTTTCCAGTCCCACCTTTTTGATTACTGACGGCGATCTTGAAAGCCATTAAATTCCTCCTCGGAGTTTTGCGTAATATATGCAGTTATTGTCGAAATGTCCAGAAAAGCCTTCGACGCGATGTATGCCTTAAGGATCGGTGTGGTTGTCACGTGACAAGTGGGCCGAATGGCTAATGAGTCATTCGCGATTGACGGTCGAGTAAAAATAAAATTGACGACCGAGATTGAAAAGTAAGTACGAAGCTCGAGCGAAACTTCGATCAATCCTAATGTCGACGGCAGTGTTGGCAAATGGAGACGAGAACCTCGAGGTCGCGGTGTTCGCGGTAAAAATCGCCACGGTTTCCGGTAGTCACTTCATAGGCGTCGCAAGGGAACTCGGTTGTCACGTGACAAGTAGCAGGCATTTGTTCCTTCTCGACGTAATCCGGCGCCAGGAAATCTCTCCTTCGACTGCACTTAAAGCTATGGCGAGATCATTCGACGTTCGAAATCTGGTGCAGTTTTTTGGCATGACCGCTTCTCGTGCGATGAGTTGTCACGTGACAATCGGTTCGGAGCGGGAGGTCGCGTCGGTGCCGAGTCGCCCCTCCGGACGAGTTTTGATCGAACTTCATAGAGCGTGAGCGGTTGGATCGCCAAAGGAGAGATTCGCATCGCGATGTCGTCGCAATTGCAGTTTCCTGGATGAGTTGACTGGGGCGTTGTCACGTGACAACTGAAGCGTTGTATCGGGGAGCTTGCGTGACGAAGCGTCGCGCTGCGCCGTATGTCGGGCGGGGCACCTATGTCGAAGAGCCTTAGTCATCAATAGGTCTGCAGACGCGGAGGCTACATCGCTCACTATTTGCAGTCACGTGCGAGAGGAAAGACGCCGGTCAGCTTGCTGGGTCGCGCCCACGAGTGAGTGTCATGGACGCCAATGATATGGCCCCATTTAATTGGAGTGGTCGGGTCAACATTGCGAGAGTGTCGTACGGAAGGGGAGGGTGCGGGCTTTGCCGCGCGTACCCTCGAGTTCCGGGGCCTTTGCGCGCCAGCTATGCAAATGTGGCTTCGGTTTGCGACGAACTTCAGTGTTGATGGCCACATCACAACTCAAACGGGACGGATCGTGAAACATTTCCAAGAAATTCGATGTTCGCGGAAATCCTTATCTGGCAGTGGGTTGCGCTATATTCTTCATGTTGTTTCACGCAAAATCGCCGAGATCAACCCTGTAAATAGGGGCGTATGGCCATTTCGCAATCTTCGAGCCAGGGGCGGTGTGAGCAAGACTCGATGTGTAATCGATGATACGTAATTTGTGGTATTCAAAACGAAATCAGTCGATCTGATGCCGAGATAAATCGAACGAGGCGAATCAGATGCATCTCGACAAGGCGTCGAGCGCCTTCTTGGGTGTCTGCGCCGATCTATCAGCGAGAGTTGTCACGTGACAACGCACACGCTCACCGCGCACATCGGTGGTTCGCAGCATGGCGCGACACTCCCCACACTGCAGAGTTTATGGCCGAGCCTCCGGAGGGCACTGAGACGACTTGGTTGCGGAGACGGCAAAGTCCCTCATCAATTCAAGAGGTCGGCAGGAGACGACTGCCTCTAGCCGATGAATACTTGCGATTTCGGATACAGGTCCGCCGCCGCGAGGCGCCCACGCACCGCTCGATACCCAATTTGAATTCGCGGCTGGCTGCCGAGCAATCAATTTGGGGAAAACAACAAGCGCGCATCTCGCTGCGCGCGTCGGGCTCAAGCGGGTCGCCCCCTTCACGCGTGAAGGGGGCGACCCAAGCATTCTGCGGATACCACCAAACGCGGCATCTCACATCTCCGGTGCCGTTCCGATGATCAATACGTCGCCGCTACCGAAAGAACGACATCTGCTCCGCTTCGCAGGCTATCGATATCTCTCCGCGGAGAATTGCCGAACAGCCGGCTGTATTCGCGATTGAACTGAGTCGGGCTCGCATATCCGACCCTGAACGAGGCCGACGCGGCGTCGAGCCGCTCGGACAACATCAGTCGACGCGCCTCATTGAGCCGTATCCATTTCTGGTACTGCAGCGGACTCATGCCGGTGAGCTGGCGGAAGTGGTGGTGGAAGGTCGAACTGCTCATTTGTACCTGCGCCGCCAGATCGTCGACCCGAAGCGACTCGTCGTAATGGGTCCGCAACCATTGGATCGCCCGCGACACGCGGTTGCCCTGACTGCCGGCGGACGCAATCTGACGCAGACGGGCACCCTGGTCGCTCGTCAGTAGCCGGTAATAGATTTCCCGCTCGACGTACGGTGCGAGAACTGCGATGGCGTTCGGATCATCCAGCAACGCTAGCAAGCGATTCACCGCGTCGTAGAGAGGTTCGTTCATATCGCCGACGACGAGGCCGCGGCCTGCCGGGGCTTCGTCGTGATCCGCTGCGACCTGCGCCATCAGTTCAGCCATGACGCGAAAATCAAGCTTGAGCCCGATTCCGAGAAACGGCCTTTCGCGGCTGGCTTCGATGACCTGCGTCGAACCGGGCAAGTCGAGGGACGTGATCAGAAAGCGGTTGGCGTCGCAGAGATACACATCGCCGCTCTGAATGAGCCGCTTCGTGCCCTGGACGACGAGACCGAAGCTCGGCTCGACCATGCAATCCATCGGCTGCGTTGTCACCTCCCTTCGATGGAGGCTCAGGTTCGGAATGGCCGTGGTGAGGTGATCGACGTCTTTCGTCCATCTCGCGACACGCTCTGCGAGCGTCTGCCGCAGGTCGTTCTCCCGGCTGCGGCTCGTCGATCGGGAGGCAACGGGGTTGAATGCGGCGAGGGTGGCGTCGTCGACGGGGTGGCCGGGTGCGTATCGGACGGGTGCCGGATGCATGACTTCTCTACTCAGGTAATCGGGTCTACAGACAGCCCGTCGACGTGCGGGTACGCCGGCAACGCGCCTGCCGGAGTCGCGGCAGCGCCGCGCTCCGGGAAAAATGTACAACGATCGGCGGGTTCTTCGTGGCCTGCGACGCGCAAAGCGTCCAGCGGCGCGATTTCGTGGCAACGGAGGTCACGCGCTCGTCGACCGTGCGCCACCACCGCTCGCCGCGATGCGGTTCGTCGAGTGCGAGGCGCTCGCCCATCCTGGGCGTCGACAGATCGACGCCTCGCACGATCGCCAGTGCCGTGACGCGCTCGAACGGTTCCTGCCAGCGATGCATCGCGAGATCGAACGTGCCGTTGTGAATCGGGACCAGCCAGCGTCCGCGCAAATCGATGTGCGCCTGCACGGTCTCTTCCGGCTGCATGTGCACATACGGCCATTGCGCGTCGTATGCGCCTGTTTCGATCAGCGTGACATCGAACGGCCCGAGGCGCTCGCCGATCGTCCGGAACCCGTCGAAGTAGCCGGTGTCGCCGCTGAAGAACACGCGCAAGTCGTCGTCGACGATGACCCAGGACGCCCACAGCGTGCTGTTGCCGTCGAACAGGCTGCGCCCGGAAAAGTGCTGGGCAGGTGTCGCGGTCAGCGTCAGGCCGGCCACGTCGACGCTTTGCCACCAGTCGAGCTGGCGGACTTTCTTCGCGTCGATGCCCCATTCGATCAGGCGGTCGCCGACCCCCAGCGTCGTCACGAACACGCCGGTGGTGGCCGCGAGCGCGAGCACCGTGTCGCGGTCGAGATGATCGTAGTGATCGTGCGACAGGATCACGCCGCGCAGCGGCGGAAGATCTTCAAGCGCGATCGGCGGCGCATGGAAGCGCTTCGGGCCGACGCGCCGAAACGGCGACGCGCGCTCGGCGAACACGGGATCGGTCAGCCAGAATTCGCCGCGCAGCTTGAGCAGCAGCGTCGAATGGCCAAGCCGGTACAGGCTGCGATCGGGGGCCGCGTCGAGCTCCGCGCGCGTCAACGAATCGACGGGGAACTGCCCTGCGGGCACGGTATTGCGCGGCTTGTTGAACAGCACGTTCCAGGCGATCCCGAGCGTTTTGCCCAACCCCTCGACCGGACGGGGCGCGACATTGCTGAAACGCTCGCCATTGTGCTGCGGCGAGCCGCCAGACAGCGCGCGGCCGCGCCGGGCGGCCGCAAAACCCAGAATGCGATGAATCAAAACGAGAGGCGATGCCATGTCGGTTCGTCCGGAGGATAAAGTACACTAAACAGTGTAGTTTATTTTTGGGATAAGTAAACTGCCCGGTGTAAAATTTCTGAATGGACACCAGCACTCCCCCTCAGCGCTTGACCGATCGAAAGCGCGCGGCCATCGTCGACGCGGCCATCGAGGAATTTCTCGCGTCGGGTTACGACGCGACCAGCATGGACCGCATCGCCGCGCGTGCGGACGTGTCGAAACGCACGGTCTATAACCACTTCCCGGGCAAGGAAACGTTGTTCGCCGCCATCCTGCAAAAATTGTGGGATGCAACGCGGACAGGCAGTTCGCCAACCTATCGTGCCGATGTGCCGCTGCGCGAGCAATTGCTCGCATTGCTGGATCGCAAAATGCGCCTGCTCAGCGACGAGGCATTTCTGTCGCTCGCACGCGTCGCGATCGGTGCGGCCATCCATTCGCCGGAACGTGCGCGTGACATGGTCGAGCGCCTCGGCGAACGCGAGGAAGACATGACGGTCTGGGTGCGGACGGCCGCGGCGGCCGTCCGCCTGTCGGTCACCGATCCGGTGTTTGCCGCGCATCAGTTGCACGGTGTCGTGAAGGCATTCGCGTTCTGGCCGCAGATAACGATGGGCCAGCCGCCGCTGGCGGAGCCGGAGCAACAGAAAGTCGCTGAATCCGCGGCCGACATGTTTCTCGCGTACTACGCGCAGCCGGAACATACCGACGCGTCGCGCGGCGTAACGGACTGATCGTGTATACGGTCGAACTTGTGCGAATCGAACCTGACGCAACGTGCATGATCGGAACGTGCTTCGCAACGACGCGCCGGCAAACCGGCAGATCCGCGAAAGCGAATGCGGGACTGCTTCATCGGATCTCCGGCCATTCAGCGGAAATCGGCGATGCCGTCAGCGCACCTGAACCGAACGTGAGTCACGACGAATGAAGACGCTGTTGATCGTCTATCACACGATGACCGGAGGCACGCAACAGATGGCCGAAGCGGCCGCCGGCGCTGCGCGCGAGCAAACCGGCGTCGACGTGAGGCTGCAGCGCGCCGACGCGACGAGCGCGGACGACGTACTGGCCGCCGACGCCTATCTGTTCGCCACGCCGGAGAATCTCGCGGCAATGTCCGGGCTGATGAAGGATTTCTTCGACCGCTGCTACTACGCGGCGCTCGATCGCGTGAACGGCCGCCCGTATGCGGTGATGATCTGCGCGGGAAGCGACGGGCAGAACGCGCTGCGCCAGATCGACCGGATCGCGACCGGATGGCGGTTGAAGAACGTGGCGCCGGGCCTGATCGTCTGTACGCACGCGCAGACGCCGGAACGCATCCTCGCGGCGAAGACGATCGACGGCGACGATCTCGCGCGCTGCGCCGAATTGGGCGCCGGTCTTGCAGCGGGACTCTCGCTGGGCGTTTTTTGATCGCCAGCGCTGCAACTGCGACTGCGATGACCGGTCGACGCACGTTTGTGCACGCGACGCGCGCGTTCTCGAGCAGCACCGATCGTGCGGGCTACGGGGCTGGCCGAATGCCCGGCCCTTAGCCGCCCTTTGCCGCCTCGGAAGGCCGGTGATATTCGGGCCAAAGACGTTTCACGAGATCGCGCGATGCGCCATAGGCATGGCAACTGTCGATCTTGAGCGGTTTTCCGTCGCTGTCGCGCGCCTCGAGCGACGACTTCCGCATGCCGACCATCGTCTGATAGGCCGTGGTGGCGATCGGGCCGAGCAACTCCTTCAGGTGCGTGCACGTATCGCAGGACGGCAGGCGCTTGCGAATCTCGCTGTTCCAGCCCGCGCCGATGCTCAGTCCGACGAGCGCCTGCAGCGAGTCGCCGCCGCCCGGGCACTGCGCATACGGATGCGACCGGAGGAACGTGGACACGGCGCGGACGACCATGTCGGCGTCGAAGACCAGCGTCACGCCGAGGTCGTGGATCGGCGACAGCGCAGCGACCGTCCGCGTGCCGCCCGGCGGCGTGAAATCAAAGGTTTTGCGGTCCGCGAGGCAGGCCGTCACTTCGAACCGGCCGTCGCTGCGCCGATAGCCGCGCATGTCGATTTGCCGATGGTGAATCTCCTCGCGCGTGATGCCGTCGTGCGGGATGTCGTGTGGGGGAACCATGTCTCTGCTCCGTTTCGTACAACCGGTTCGTTCTTTTGGCAGGCAAGCGGGATATCGGCGGCTCGCCGGTGGGGCTCGGCGAAACCGGCTGGGGTACGCTGCCGACGATATCGATCCGGCCATACTACGCACTTTTCAGCCTCTTCGTGCGCCACGGGATGGATGCGGACGCAACGAGTCGTGTGCGGGCACCGATGCTGTCGAATAGGTACGGCACTTGCGCCGCTCCATCGCGGTGATCGTTGATTTGCACGCAGCCGACGCCGCTGCCCGGGATGCAGAATCGCAGCCCGGGCCCGCGACGCACCGGTGCGGCGGGATCGCGTTCGACGTCCCGAGGCGGAATACCACGTGTCGGGCGTCGACCGGTGCCGCCGGGGCAATCGCAGCACGGAAAATGGCCACGATTTCCGCTAACGAGAGTGAACGGCGTGACTTCCGGAAACGTATCCATATAATGCGCAACACGACCGCATGGACGCATTTCCGGTACCCCGAATCGGGCTAACGCAGACCAGTGAGTCAACCGGCCGCCGCGCGTACCGGTATACTTCCACTCCTGCCTTGTCCGGCATCGTGGCCGGGTGCCTGAAAACAGAGTGGCGTGCGCGATGCGGCCCCGTAGTGTTCCGCATCGGCGGCAGACGGGTCGCACGCATGGCGGCGAAGCTTGTGCGCCGCGCGGCATGACCGCACGAACCACACCTTATATTCCTGGTGGATTGAATTTATGGGTTTTGAACAACTTGCCGAATTGCGGGCGCAGCTCGCAGCGAAGGCCAAGCAGGAGCGCAACGCGAAGCGGCCGGCAGCGCCGGCGGACACCGGCGCGAAGCCGAAGTCCGGCGACCAGCCGCAGCGTGGCGCCAAGCCGGCTGCGGCCGGCGGCAAAGCGGCGCACCGCGCGAAGCCGGCTTCGGCGAAGCCGGCGGCGCCGGTCGATCCGGTCATCGTTGCGATCGGCAAACTGCAGCGTAAGTTTCCGCGTGCGTTCCCGAAGAATCCGGCCCCCAAAGTGCCGCTCAAGGTCGGTATCTGGGACGACCTCGCACGTGAAGCACAGGCCGTCGGGCTCAGCGAAGCCGAACTGCGTGAAGCGATGTCGACGTGGTGCCGTGGCAACCGTTACTGGTCGTGCCTCGTCGAAGACGCCGTGCGGGTCGATCTGCAGGGTAACGAAGCAGGGCGCGTCACGCATGACGATGCGGCTCGGGCACGCCGCCTGAAGGCTCGTCGCCCCGGCAACAAGGGCGCGGGGCAATCGGCCAAGGGCGCGCCGCAGCAGCCGAAGGCAGAGCAGCAGGCCGAGGCCGCCGCCGAGCCGCAAGCGGCAAACGTGGAAGCGCAAGCCGACGCAGCGCCGCAGGTCGAGCAGCAAACGGCCGGAAACGCGTAATCCGCACCGCGCCGCTGCATACCGCACGGCGCCGTCCCGCAGGCACATCGCCTGCGGTGAATGACCCGACAGACTGGCCTGCCTCGACCGAGGCAGGTCAGGACTGCTCCCACCGGTGCTCGACGTGCCGGGCTCTCACCTATCCCACCTCGAACAGACCACGCGACCGGACGAAGAAAGTTCGCCGATCGATGCCGCGCGCGCGTTGTTTCGACTTTGTCGTTTGCGCATGAACGGTACGCCTACACCGAACACGGCAACGCTTCGTTCGATTAATTCGTTTTCCTAAAATAGCGGCATGTCGAAGCCATCGACTGGCGCGTGGACGATCGCACTCGGTCATCGTGACATGACGACGCGCGATAATCGCGTCGAGGTCGCCAGGTTGCGCGCAAGCTGGCCGGCTGCAATGCAGCTTACATTGCGAAAGGGTCGAAAAGCCCACCGCGACGCAACCCGCTGCGACGACCAGCGCCTTTCAACGTCAATTCGAACCGGATCATGCACTCGAGACATTCCGCGATTCTCGTCGCGCTCACCGCTGCCGCGCTGTTCGGCGCCGCGACACCGCTCGCCAAGGCGCTGATCGGCGCGATGTCGCCGTTCATGGTCGCTGGCCTGTTCTATCTCGGCAGCGGTGTCGGGCTCGGTATCGGGATCCTGCTTCGTCGCCTGCACAACCGGCATGCAACGACCGCAGGCGCCGCGCCGCTGCAGCGTGCAGACCTGCCGTGGCTGGCCGGCGCGATTGCGGCGGGCGGAGTGGCCGGGCCGGCTTTGCTGATGCTCGGGCTGTCGAGCACGCCAGCCGCGACGAGTGCGTTGCTGCTCAATCTCGAGGGCGTGCTGACGGCTGTCATCGCGTGGGTCGTGTTTCGCGAGAACGTGGATTCGCAGGTGTTCCTCGGAATGGTCGCGATCGTCGCCGGCGGCACGCTGCTGTCGTGGACGCCGGGCCAGGCAGGCGTGCCGGTCGGCGCGTTGCTGATCGTCGGTGCATGCCTGTGCTGGGCGGTCGACAACAACCTGACCCGCAAGGTGGCCGCAAACGATGCGATGGTCATCGCGTGCGCGAAGGGGCTGATCGCCGGCCCCGTGAACATCGGCATCGCGCTGGCGACCGGCACGACGCTGCCGGCTGTCCCGGTCACGGCTGCCGCGATGCTGACGGGGCTCGGCGGCTACGGGATCAGCCTCGTGCTGTTCGTCGTCGCACTGCGTCATCTCGGCAGCGCGCGCACGGGCGCATATTTCTCGATCGCGCCGCTGTTCGGCGTCGTGCTGTCGCTGCTGATCTGGCCCGCGCCGCCGCCCGCGACGTTCTGGATCGCGGCCGTGCTGATGGCGCTCGGGATCTGGCTGCACGTTCGCGAACGGCATGAACACACGCACACGCACGAGCCACTCGAGCACACGCATCGGCATCGGCACGACGAACATCACCAGCACGCGCACGATTTTGCGTACGACGGCAACGAGCCGCACACGCATCCGCATGTGCATCTGCCGATCACGCACAGCCATGCGCATTTTCCGGACATTCATCACCGGCACCGGCATTGACCGCGTCATGAACAGCAGGCGATACGGTGTGCAAGGTAACCGTTTATGGGGCGGTTTCTCCGGATGGCGATGCGACGACTCGAATGGGCGGCCACGCAGCCGTGGTGGTTATCGCGCGTGAGGAAAGCAGAAGCCGAAATCCTCGCAGCCCGGGCACCCGGGGGCGGGGCCGGGCGGCACATCGAGCGAGGCGGCCACTTCCTGTGCGAGGAATTTCTTCCAGCGCAGGTGAGCGACGTTGCGCGCGGCAAGCGCGGGGAAATAGCGATCGAGCATCGCGGATACCGCGTCGCGCCCGTCGAGCCCGAGATCGCGCCACAGATGATCGGGGCGAAGGCAGGCGTGCGCGATGATCGACGCGAGACAGCCGGCGTCGTCGCGGTCGGCGGCGGGATTCGCGTCGTTCATCAGCCGCGTGTGCAGCGTGATGACGAACGCCGCGTGAGTGGATGGCAGCACGGCCGTCGCGGCCGTTGGCGCGAGCGCTGCGACCTCGGCCGCAGGCAGGTGCGGAAACTGCCGCGTCAGCAGGCCGGCCAGTTGGCGACGAGACAGGCCGAGCAGCCCGAGTTCATTGCGGCGCGCGCGTGCCGCAACGAGTGCGCCGAACAGGCGTGCATCGGGTGTGTCGGCACTGGCCGCCGCGGACAGCAACGACTGCAGCGCCCGTTGCCGAACGTGATCGAACGCGGTTGTCATCGCATGCATCCGACCGGCAGCCGCACGGCGCGATTCGTGTGAATGCGCCGTGCCAAACGGCTCGCCATCGCGATCCTCACGCGTTCACTCGACGCCGACGATCACGCTCGATGCCTTGAAGATCGCGGACGCAGCCGTGCCGCTCGCGAGGCCGAGGCGATCGACGCTGTCGTTGGTGATGATCGCGACGATTTCGGCGCCGCCCGAGGCCTTGATCACGACTTCCGAATTGACCGCGCCTTTCGCAACCGACGATACGGTGCCCGCGACGCAGTTGCGGGCCGACACCTTGCTGCTGTCGACGTCGACCATCACGATCACCGACGACGCCTTCACGAGTGCGAATGCCTTCGAGCCGGCCGCGAGGCCCAGCGACGCCGCGCTGCCGTGGGTGATCACGGCGACGATGTCGAGACCGTCCTGCGTGCGGAGCGTGATTTCGTCGTTGACGGCACCGGTCTTGACGGCGCTGACCTGGCCGGCGAAATGGTTGCGGGCGCTGGTTCGCATGATGGATCTCCGGGTGGATGCCGCTGGGGGTTCAGCGGCGAAAGATGAATGGAAATGCATTTGCCAGTTTACCGTCAACGTGGGTGTTCGTCGTCCTTCCGGCGCTATGGCGCGAATCAGGAAAGCCCGCCGCCACCGAGCGCTTCGCCAGGTGCGCGTGATGTACTGAAGATGACAGCGCTGCCGTGATTACTCGCTGGTCGCGGGTGTCGCGGCGGTGCGTGTCGCGGCGGGACGGGCGTCCGCTGCGGCCGTCGTACCGTCGGATTCCCACCCCCCGCCGAGCGCGAGGAAGAGCCGCACCTGGTCGGTCGCGACCTGGCCTTCGGCTGCCGCCACCTGCGCCTGCGCGCTCGTCAGCGTGCGCGTCGCGTCGAGATCGGAGATGAACGACTCGCGGCCGGCCAGATAGAGGCGATGCGTTTCGTCGGCGGAATTGCGTGCCGATTCATACGCCGTGCGCAGCGCTTCCGTGCGCTGCACGTCGGCGGCATAGGTCGCGAGGCTCGACTGCGTTTCGCGCAGCGCGTTCAGCACGACGCCGTCGAAGTGCGCGAGCGCGCCACCCGTCGCCGCTTCGGCCTCGCGTACGCGCGCACGCTGGCCGTTGACGGGGAACGACCAGCTGATCAGCGGGCCAAACGACCAGCGATTCGTCGTGGACGAGAACAGGTCGGCGGCGACACCGACCGAGCCGGCCGACGCACCGATGCTGATCGACGGGTACAGCGCGGCGGTCGCCACGCCGATCCGCGCGGTCGCGGCCGCGAGTTGCCGCTCGGCTGCGCGCACGTCGGGGCGGCGGCGCAGCAGCGCGGCGCCGTCGCCGATCGGGATCGGCTGGCGCAGCTTCGGCAGGCGCTCGCATTCGGCAACGGCCTTCGGCAGGTCGGCCGGCGAGCGCGCGAGCAGCGCGGCAAGCTGGTATTGCGCGACCTTGCGGCGGCCTTCGAAGCGCGGGATATCGGCGGCGAGGGTGCGCACCTGCGTCACGCCGCGCGTCACGTCGGTCTGGTTGCCGCGCCCGGCATCGCGCAGCCGCTGCGATAGCGCGACGCGCTGCTTCTGCAGCGCGAGCGACTGCTTCGCGACGGCCAGCTCGTCGCCGGCCGAGCACGACTCGACGTACGCCCGCACGACGTCGGCGACGACCGTGATGCGTGCCAGGTCGCCGGCGGCCCTGACGGCTTCGCTGTCCGCGCGCGCGGCTTCGACGCCGCGCCGCAGCTTGCCGAACAGGTCGATCTCGTACGACACGTTGATGCCGACCGTGCCTTCGTTGACGACCGGCAGCTTGTTCTCGAGCAGGTATTGCTCGGCCGATTCCTGGGCGCGCTGCACGGCGGCCTCCGCGCCGCCCGAGAAGCCACCCTGCTGGCTTGCGACTTCCAGCGCCGCGCGCGAGCGCGCGAGGTTGGCCGCGGCGACGCGCAGGTCGGTGTTCGACTTCAGTGCATCGCGCACGAGCCCGTTGAGCACGGGATCGTCGTAGAGCTGCCACCAGTTGCCGGGCACGGCGTCGCGCGACACGAGCGTGCCGTTCGCATCGTCGAGCGCATGGTTCGCGAGCGGCGCATTCACGTACGCCTGCTGCGGCAGCGTGTAATCGGGGCCGACCGACTTGCACGCGCCGAGTGCGAGCGCAAGCGGCGCGAGCGTCGCGGCGAGACGCAGACCGTGCCGCTTCATTGCGATGCTCCTGCCGCGCTGGCGGCCGCGCCGGAAGCCGTCGATACCGGTGCGGCGACCGCCGACGCGCCGGCCGCCGGCTTCGCCTGGTCGTTGCGGCGCGTGTCGGCTTCGCGCATCGAGACGGTCGCGGTACGGCCCGCGATCATCCGGAAATCGTCGGGCACCTCGTCGAGCACGACGCGCACCGGTACACGCTGCGCGAGCCGCACCCAGCTGAATGCGGGGTTCACGTTCGGCAGCAGGTTCGCGCCCTGCGTGCGGTCGCGATCCTCGATCGCCGCGACGATGCTCTGCACGTGGCCGCGCAGCGCACGCGGCTCGCCCATCACGATGATGTCGACCGGCTGGCCGATGTGGATGCCGCGCAGCTTGGTTTCCTCGAAGTAGCCGTCGACGCGGAACGAATTGCGGTCGACGACCGACAGCACCGCGCGGCCGGCCGGCACGTATTCGCCGACGCGCGGCGCGCGGTCGTTCAGGTAGCCGTCTACGGGACTGACGATCGTCGTGCGCTGCAGGTTCAGCTTCGCGGTGTCGAGCGACACCTGCGCATCGGCGACGGCGGCTTCGCCCTGTTCGACGCGCGTGCGGCTTTCCTCGACCTGCTCGCTCGCGACCAGGTTGCCGAGCTGCAGGTTGCGGGCGTACTCGCGCTTCGCCTGCGCGAGCGTCGCGCGGCGCTGCGCGAGCGTGGCTTCGGCGAGCCGCTCCGCGAGCGTGTAGCGCGCCTGGTCGATCACGAACAGCACCTGGCCGCGCTTGACCTCCTGGTTGTCGGCGACCTGCACCGACGTGATGAGGCCCGCCACGTCCGGCGCGACCTGGATCACGTCGGCGCGCACGTGACCGTCGCGGGTCCACGGCGAGAACATGTAGTAGTTGACGATGCGCCACAGCACGACGGCAGCCACGACGACGACGATCAGGGTGAGCAGGATTTGCCCTGCCGAGAGCCAGGTTTTTTTCACGTTAGGTAGCCACGAGATGGTGGGAAACGATCACGACGGCGGCAAACACGAATACGTAGATGCCGAGGTCGAAGATCGAACGGTGCCAGACGAGGCGGTAGAAGCCGACGCGCTCGAGCACGGCGCGCACGACGATGTTGATCAGGTAGGCGATCAGCATCAGCACGAGCGGGGCCGGCACGAATACGCCGAAGATGTCGATTTCGCCGATCATGGTCGCGGTCGGAAGGACGGATGGGAAAGCGGGATCATGCGCGTGCTCCGTCCGGCGCCTGCGGCGGCTGCCCGGCCGCGGCCGGATACAGCGACAGGCGCAGGCCGACGAGCGCGTGCAGCGTGTCGCGCAGCCGGCGATGCGTGGCAGGCGTGGCCGGTGCGGCGGGCGCAGCGCCGTCTTCTGCCGGTGCGGCACCCGGCAGGTTGCGGCCCGCGACGCGTTGCAGTGCGTCGTCGATCGTCGCGAGCAGCGCGGGCGGCGCCGGCTGGCGCGCGTTCGCGGCGGCGCAGCGTTCGTAGTGGTCGGTGACGCCGGCCAGCACGCGGTCGATCGCGTCGGGCACGTCGCCGGACAGCCGGCGGCGCGAGCGGCGCAGGTCGAGCGCATTGAGCGCGATGCGCAGGTCGCGGAAGCTTTCGATCGACGGGTGGCGATGATCGTCGGACGCACCGAGGCGCGGCAGCAGCTGCGTGACGCGGTCGAGCATTCGCGACGCGTGGTTGCGCTGGTCGTCGAGCGGTTGTGTCGACGCGGAGCGTGCGACGTCTTCCCAGCCCGAGCGCAGCAGGCGCCGCACCGCGAGTTCCGCGCCGAACGGCCGCGTCGCACGCGTCCATACATAGGCGAACAACAGCCCGGCGACGCCCGCGAGGTTGCTGTTCAGGAACACGAAGAAATCCGCGTCGTACGCACCCTGGATGCTGATGAAGGTGGCCGTGTTCACGGCGACGAGCATCGTCACCATGTTGAACTGCGGGCGCGGCAGCAGCGTGCCGATCAGGATGAACGGGCCCGCGAACATCACGACGAGCATCGCGAAATCGTGCACGTGCGGCAGCACGACGAACAGGTACAGGCCCGCGAACACGACGCTCGCGGTCGTCGCGAGGAAGAACTTGAACACCAGCGGCGCCGGCTCGTCGAGCGCAGCGAAGAAGCTGCACGACACGGCCACGAGCGTGACGGCGGCGGCGCCGTCGTGCCAGCCAGACGCGATCCACAGCCAGCTCGCGAACACGATCGCGGCGACCACGGTCAGCGTCGAAAACAGCATCATCCCGCGATCGAAGAAGCGCTCGGTGCCGCCGAGCCGCCAGTGCCGGTAGCGCGGCTGCCAGACGCCCGCTTCGTTGCCGATCAGCGCGCGCAGCGAGCGGCAGTCCTGCCAGATGTCGATGACCTGGCGCAGCCGCCATAGCGCGTTCGACAGCAGCGCACCGTCCCAGCTCGCGAGCGCGTCGTCGGCCGGCTGCAGCGCGGCGATGCGTTCGCGCAGGCGTTGCGCGACCGGGTCGTCGGTCATGTCGCCGTCGGTGCCGGCCCGGACGGCCGGCAGCGGCGCGTCGAACCACGTCGCGGCATCGGCGAGCAACTCGTCGAGCCCGGCCGGCCGGATGTGCAGGTCGCGCATCAGGGCGATCAACGGATCGGCGAGCGACGACATCAGCGGCAGGAACAGCTGCATCCGGCCCGCGAGCGCCTGTGCCCGCGCGAGGATGCGCGGGTGCGCATGGTCGTAGCTCAGCTGGCTCAGCAGGAATTCGAGGCCCGTGATGGTCGCCGCGAGGCGTTGCCGGCATGCGGACAGCGCCTTGCCGGCGATGTGTCCGGACAGCGTCTCGCGGCCATAGAACGCGGCATCCTTGAACCACGCGTCGGTGCGCTCGATCAGCGTCGGCGCGAGCCGGTTCGGGAAGATCGCGCTGCCGACCACGCTCGCGCACACGATGCCGAGCACGATCTCCTCGGTACGTGCGATCGCGACGTCGAACACGGTGGACGGATCGGTCACGGTCGGCAGCGCGACCAGCGGCATCGTGTAGCCGGCGAGCATGAACACATAGCTGCGCGCGGTGCGATCGGAGATCGCGAGGTAGAGCAGCGTGCCGCACCAGGTGGCGACGATGATCGCGAACAGCAGCGGCGTCTCGACGAACGGCGGCACGAAGAAGATCGCGGCGGCCGCGCCGAGCGCGGTGCCGAGCGCGCGATACAGCGCCTTCGAGCGCGTCGCGCCGACGAACGGGTTCGACACGATGTAGACGCTCGCCATCGCCCAGTACGGGCGCGGCAACTGGAAATACAGGCCGAGATACAGCGCCAGCATCGACGCGGCAAACGTCTTGCCCGAGAACAGCCAGTCGCGAAGGCTCGGGTAGGTCATGACGTGGCGTCACCGGTGTGGGAGGCGCGTGCGGCGGGCGTGTGCGACTCGGACGCATTGAACGCGTCGAGCACGCGCAGCGTCGCTTCGAGATCGGCGCGCGTGACGCCCTTGAGCACCTGCGCGCGCAGCACGCGGAGGTCTTCCTCCATCTTCGCGGTGACGGCGCGGCCGGCGGCCGTCAGCGAGATCGTTTTCGCGCGGCGGTCGTGCGGATCCTCGTCGCGACGCGCGAGGCCGGCCGCGCACAGCTGGTCGAGCAGGCGCACGAGCGATGGCCCCTCGATGCCGACGTATTCGGCGAGCGTGCCCTGGCGCACGCCTTCGCCGAGGCGTCCGGCGATCAGCAGCGGCGTCGCGCACGCCTCGGACACGTTGTACGCGGTCAGCACGCCGTCACTGGTGCGGCGCCACTTGCGCGCGGACAGCACGAGAAGGCTGCTGACGGCGAGGCGGAGGTCGTGCAGATTGGTCATGGGCGAGATGATAGGGGCAAATTAATTCGATAGCAAACTATCGTTTTTGTCACCCGGATGACACGTCGCACGCGGTTCGGCCAGCCCGTTTGAAGCAATTTAGGCGGCGTGCCGGGGATGGTCAAGCTGTAAGGTTTTGCCGGCACGGGTGGTGCGTTTGGCGGCTGCGATCGAATGGTCAGACGAAAGTCGTCCGGCCGGGCCGCTCGGCAGGTCAGGCAGGTTCGAAGCCGGGGTTCGGGAAATCCGGTTTCGCGAAACGGCGCGCGGCGTGCATATTGAGGCCGTTGCAAGCCACCCGGAGATTCCGCACGTGTCCCTTTCATCCTCGCAGCCCCCTGGCCAGGCGTCGCTCGACGCATAGCTGGGCAAGACCGAAACGCTCGGCGACGACATCGCCGCGTTCCCGCTGAACGCGCTAGCCGCCACGCTTGACCGCCCGCCGCCCGGCGACGTCGTGCCGCCGATGTGGCACTGGCTCTATTTCCTGCCCGTCGCGCCGCTGGCCGAAGTCGGCCCCGATGGCCATCCGAAGCGCGGCGGCTTCCTGCCGCCCGTGCCGCTGCCGCGCCGCATGTGGGCCGGCGGCCGCCTGACGTTCCATGCGCCGCTACGTACAGGCCGGCGCGCGACGCGCGAATCGACGATCGAGAACATCGAGGACAAGACGGGCCGCAGCGGCCGGCTCGTCTTCGTGACGGTGCAGCACCGGATCGAGTGTGACGGCGCGTTGTGCGTCGAGGAAGAGCACGACATCGTCTATCGCGATGCGCCGCAGCCGGGCGCGCCGGCGCCGAAGCCGGTCGCGGCGCCGGCAGGCGAGACGTGGTCGCGCACGGTCACGGCCGACGCCGTGATGCTGTTCCGCTATTCGGCGCTGACCTTCAACGGTCACCGCATCCATTACGACCGCAGCTACGTGACGCAGGAGGAAGGCTATCCGGGGCTCGTCGTGCACGGCCCGCTGATCGCGACGCTGCTCGTCGATCTCGTGCACCGCGAACGGCCCGACGCGACGCTCGCGAGCTTCGCGTTTCGCGCGGTGCGCCCGACGTTCGACGGGGAGCCGTTCACGCTGTGCGGCAAGCCGTCGGATGACGGCCGGACGATCGAGCTGTGGGCGAAGGATCGCGACGGTTGGCTGACGATGCAGGCCACCGCGACGCTTGCGTGACGGCCTCCGTTCCGGTCATCCGCGCGCGGCAGGATCCGTACGCGGGTGACCGTTGTCGCACGCGGCAAGCCGGCCGGATGCGCACCCGGCCAGCCCCGACGTTCGTCGGCAAACCCCTGTAAGCTGCTGGCAGGTCGCGTGCCGTTCGCCGGACCAGGCGATGCGCGGCCGTCCCATCCCCTTTCCACGCAGCGCATCAGGAGCACGCATCTTGGCCACCTACATCGTGTTTACACGTGAAAGCATGCAGGACCAGCAGGAATTCGACCTCTACCAGAGCAAGGTTGGCGCAACGCTCGCCGGGCATCCGGTGAAGGTGCTCGCAGCCTACGGGCCGCAGGAAACGCTCGAGGGCGAAGGACCGGAAGGCGTCGTGATCGTCGAGTTCCCGTCGAAGGAAGCGGCGCACGCGTGGTATCACGGCCCGGAATATCAGGCCGTCGCCCAGCACCGCTTCAAGGGCGCGCGCTATCGCGCCGTGCTGGTCGAAGGCGTCTGAGCGACGTGCATACGGTGTGTCCGGCGGCGCGCCGCGACGCCGGCCGCCCGGCCCGACGATGAAACCATCGACGTCCGCCACCGCGCCCGTTCGCCCGCCGATGGGCCGCGCCACGACCGTGTTGCTCGCGATCAGCGTGCTGCTCTATCTGGTCGCCATGTTCACCGCGCCGTTCCGCACCGGCGCGCCCGCTCCGCATCCATGGGCCGACGGCTGGCAGGTACTGTTGACGGGCTGGATGGGCGTGCTCGTCGGTATCTATGCATGGCTCGCAAATCCGCTCGTGTTCGCCGCCTGGCTGCTGACCGCGAAGCGCTACCGCGCGCAGGCGGTCATGCTGGCCGGTCTGGCGTTGCTGTTCGGGATGAGCTTCCTGTCGCAGCACCAGATTGCCGTCGACGAAGCCGGGAACGTCGAGCCCGTGCATCTCGACGCGATCGGCTATTGGTGCTGGCTTGCGAGTTTCGCCGTGGCGGCGGTTGGTGCGGCGTTGTTGCCCGGGCGGACGAAGATGCACTGATTGATTGCGGATGGCCACACAGGTGACGCCACCTGGTGCCGCAACGATCCGCAGCATCGGCACGTGACGCGATATGGCGTCTTGCATGCCGATGCATTGAAGGCGCGCCGCCGATGGCGCGCCTTCGCGACCCTCACCCGATGTGCGCCTGCAACGCACGCAGCCAATACGACACCGCCACCGCGCCGCCGTCCGGCATGCCGATCGCGCGTTCGCCGAGATAGCTGGCGCGCCCGGCGCGCGGCGTCATGCGTGCGGTTTCCTGCGCGCCGTGCTCGGCGGCTTCGACTGCCGCGGCCCACGCGCTGGCGGGATCGCGATCGTTGTCGAGCGCACGCTCGAATGCCGCGACGGCCGGGACCAGCGCATCGAGCATCGTCCGGTCGCCGGCATGCGCGCCGCCCAGTTCGCTGATCGAATCCACCGCGCCGCGGAACGCCGCGGCCCAGTCACGCGCCGACGGCTCGGCGATCTCGGCCAGCCGGCGCGACGCGCGCAGCAGTGCGGTTGCATAGAACGGCCCCGAACTGCCGGCGATCGCGCGGCGCAACGCGGCGCCGAGCGCCGAGAGTGCGCCGGCCGGCGTGCCGTACGCGCCTTCCGGCAGTGCGAGGATCGCTTCCGCCGCGCGCAGCATGCTCGCGCCGAGATCGCCGTCGCCGGCCGCCGCGTCGAGGTCGGTCAGCGTCTGCTCGTGATCGATCAGCGTCTGCGCGACCGCGTGCAGCGCCGGTTGCAGGCGCGCGGCCCACGCGCGGCCGGCCGCATCGAGCGGCGGCAACGGCGCTTCCTGCACGGCGGCCGAGGCCGCGCGGATCTGCGTATTCACCGCGCCGCCGCCCGGCCATGCGCGCGCCTGCGTCGGCGCGTCGAGCAGCACCGCGCGTTCGTCGTTCAGCCGCAGCACCGAGATCGAGCAGCCGGGCATGTTCAGCGCCGAGAGGAACGTGCCGGCCCACGCGCGTGCGACGACGAGGCCGCGCCGGTGCAGGTTGTCGTGCGCGGCGCGCAGCACGATCGCGAGCTCCATGTCCGGCGTCGCGCCGAGGCCGTTGACGAACAGCGCGACGCGTTCGCCGCGGTCGAGCACGAGATCGGCGACGATGCTCGACAGCAGCGTGTCGGCCAGCGCATCGGCAGGCAACGGTGCGCGACGTTCGACGCCTTTCTCGCCATGGATGCCGAGGCCGAGCTCGATCTCGTGATCGCCGAGGCTGAAGCCCGACTTGTCGGCGCCCGGGATCGTGCAGCCGTCGAGCGCGACGCCCATCGTGCCGAGTTCGGCCGCCGCGTCGCGCGCGATCGCCGCGACGCGGGCGAGCGGCAGCCCGCGCGCGGCGGCCGCGCCGGCGAGCTTGTGGATCAGCACGGTGCCGGCGATCCCGCGTCGCTGGCCACGCTCGACGCGGCCGCGCAGCGACACGTCGTCGGCGACGATGACCGTCTCGACGGGAATGCCTTCGGCGCGCGCGAGTTCGGCGGCCAGCCCGAAGTTGAGCCGGTCTCCGGTGTAGTTCTTCACGATCAGTAGTGCGCCGTTCGGGCCGGCGCTGGCGCGGATCGCGGCGAGCACGGCGTCGGTGGACGGCGACGTGAACACTTCGCCGCAGACGGCCGCGCTCAGCATCCCTTCGCCGACATAGCCGCCGTGTGCGGGCTCGTGGCCGCTGCCGCCGCCGGAGAGGACGGCGACGGGGCGCTGCGCGGGCTCGGGCAGCGGCTGGCGGACGAGCACGTGCTCGTCGCCGAGGATCGCGACATGCGGCGACTGCCGCGCGATGCCTTCCAGCATTTCTCGCACGACATCGGACGGGCGGTTGACAAGCTTTTTCATGGCGACGGGTTCCGGACAAGTGAACGAGGCTCGGCCGGGCCCGCACGGGCGCCGGACGGCCTTTCGTGTTGCGCAGGATCGTGCGGGCGCTGTCGCCGGGGGCAGGCGGTCATGGAATGGATGACCTTCCACAGGGGCGAAGCGACGCGCACGCTTCGCGCCACGATACATCAGGTTCGGACGTTGCTGCACGGCGTGCGGCGCACGCCCATGCATGTTGTGAGATGCGCGGCCTTTGGCCGCGTATTCCGAGCGAGACAAGAGATGCAAGTTCGGCCGCAGCCGTCAACGCCGAACTTCTATTGGCAGGGGGGTCGTCGGATTCGAGATGGCGTGCTCCGCCGTAAGCGCGCTACGGACAACAGATCATGCCCAGGCTCGACTTTGTTTTGTTCTACGGCGGTGCCCAGCCGCTTCGCGCATCCCTCAATCCATCCATCACAGATGTGACAAGTGCGTGTCATGAGTGAATATGTTTTTTTTCGCTTGATTGCCTCCCTATCGTGCTGGATAGAATGCTACGCGTTCCTGATGAATACGGAACGGTTCGTACATTTTTTTTCGCTTCGACCATAGCTAAAAAACTGGAGATCCCAACATGCGAGACAACGGAGCACCGACGATGCCATCCGAGGAAATCGTCCCACTCGGCGACATCGAAAATATTGCACGACGCCATTTCGTGATGGGGCTCGGTGCAACGCTTCTGGCGGGATGCGGCGGCGACGGAAGCAACGCGGTGACAGGCGGTGAGCGTACTTCGGCAAACGGCATCAGCCAGGCGTCCGGCGTTGTTCCAGCTTCGGACGGTATCGGCGCAGGGGCGACGTCGGCAGGCACTGCCCAGACCCGCGCCTTCACGCATCCCGGGTTGCTGCATACCGAGGCGGATTTCGAACGCATGCGCGCTAAAGTCGGGGCCCACGCTTCCCCGTGGATCGACAGCTGGAACGTGCTCGTCGCCAACGGTCACACGCGCCTGACGAACCAACCGAACCCGCAGGTCGGCATCTATCGCGGCAATGATCCCACGCATGGTCAGAACTACGGTGCGCTCTACAACGACATCGCCGCCGCCTATGGCGACGCGCTGCGCTGGAAGGTATCGGACGACAAACGCTATGCCGACAAAGCCGTGGAGTATCTGGACCAGTGGGCGTCGACGCTGACGACGCTTGGCGGCAGCGACGTGGCGCTCGCCGCCGGCATCTACGGCTACGAATTCGCTAACGCAGCCGAAATCATGCGCGGCTACAGCGGCTGGAGTCCGGCCGGGCTTGCCGCGTTTCAGGCCATGATGCGCAAGGTCTTCTACCCGGTCAGCCATGCTTTCCTGACCCGTATCGACACCGCGATGGACACGCACTACTGGGCCAACTGGGGCCTGGCCAACATCGCGTGCATCCTGGCCATCGGCGTGCTGTGCGACGATGCCGAGCTCGTCAACGAGGCCGTCACCCATTTCAAGACCGGCGGCAGCAACGGCTGCATCCGGCAAGCCGTGTACTACCTGCATCCCGGCAACCTCGGGCAATGGCAGGAAGCCGGCCGGGACCAGGGCCACAGCACGCTCGGCATTGCATTGACGGGCGCCATTTGCGAGATGGCGTGGAATCAGGGCATCGACCTGTACGGCCATGACAACAATCGCTTTCTGGCGGGCGCGGAATACGTGGCCAAGGCCAACCTGAAGCAGGCGGACGGCGCGTTCTACACGGTGCCTTTCGTCACGTACCAGAACAGCGCCGGCGTCACCCAGACGCAGTTCTCCACCGGCGGGCGAGGCGACGCCCTGGGGCGGCCCTGCTGGGCATTGGTGGCCAACCATTACATCAACCGCAAAGGTCTGGCGGCGCCTTACACCAAGCGCGCTGCCGAACTGGTGGCACCGGAAGGCGGCGGCGGCAACTACGGCCCCAACAGTGGCGGCTTCGATCAGCTTGGCTACGGCACGCTCACTTGCACGCTCGACCCCGGCACCTCCGCCGCAACGCCGACCGGCCTGACCGGCTACGCGAGCGCGGGCAAGGCGGTGCTGTCGTGGTGGGGCAGCAGCAACGCCGTCAGCTACAACGTGAAGCGCGCCACCATTGCCGGCGGGCCGTACAAAACCATCCAGAGCGGGATCACCGATCTGCTGACCTATACCGATCTGCCAGCCGCTGCCGGCACGTATTTTTATGTCGAGACAGCGCAAACGATTGCGGGCGAATCGGCGTTCTCCAACGAAGTGAAAGTGATCACGGCGCAGCAGCTGCTCGCGCACCTCACGTTTGATGAAGGCAGCGGCATCACGGCCGCCGATAGCTCGGGCAACAGGCGCAATGGCACGCTCAACGGCGCAACGTGGGCGGCCGGGCACAACGGTAACGCGGTCTCGCTCAACGGCTCGGGCGCGTATGTCGCGTTGCCCGACGATCTGCTGGTCGACGTGTCGGACTTCACCCTCGCCAGCTGGGTGTTCTGGAACGGCGCGCAAACGTGGGCACGCCTGTTCGACTTCGGCACGGGCTTCCACCGCTACATGATGTTCACGCCGCGCGGGCAGTTGCGCAACGGCTGGGCCGGCATGCGCTTCGCCATGACGGCCAACGGCCCCGGTGACGGCCCGCCGGAACAGATCATCGACGCCCCCACCGAGCTGCCGAGCAAGCGATGGGTGCATGTGGCCATCACGCTATCGGGTTCGACCGGCACGATCTACGTGGACGGCACGCCCGTCGGCACCAACACGGCGATGTTCCAGGCGCCGTTCCGCTTGGGCAGTACCACGCAGAACTGGCTGGGCAAATCGCAATACGGTGCCGACACCACGTTCCACGGCCTGATCGACGATTTCCGCCTCTATCGCGGTGCGCTCAGCGCTGCGCAGATTGCGTCGCTCATGACGAGTTGATCACGCAGGGCCCGATGGCGGGCCCTGCGATGGACCTATTTCTATAAGGACTTCTGATGACCGTGTTTTCTCAACGATGGATCGCCGTTGCGGCGATGGCGTGTGCGTTATGGGGCTGTGGTGACGGATCCGATAGCGCGACAGGTGTGATCCATGCGGGCGCCAATTCAGCTGCCAATCGCAGTCAGATCGGCGGAAATGGCAGCGGCAGCAACCAGCCGGCGGCCAGCTGGACCAGCGTCAAGTGGGGCGGCGGCGGCTACGTCACCGGCCTGATCTACCATCCCGCCAACGCGAGCCTGCTGTACGCACGTACCGACGTTGGCGGCGCGTACCGCTGGAACGCGACCAACTCGACGTGGACGCCCATCACCGACGGCGTCGGTTTCGGCTCGGGCGAGGGCGATTTCCACGGCGTCGAAAGCCTCGCGCTCGACCCGAACAACGATCAGCTCGTCTACATGGTGACCGGCATTACCGTGACGCAGGGTCACAACGGCCGCATCTACATCTCGAGCAACCGCGGCGATACCTGGACGCACTACGACCTGCCGTTCCCGGTGGGCGGCAACGACAACGGCCGCGCCACGGGCGAGCGCCTGCAAGTCGACCCGAACAATCCGTCGACGCTGTTCTACGGATCGCGCACGGCCGGCCTGTGGAAGAGTGCCGATTCGGGCCGGACCTGGACGCAGGTCACGGGTCTGTCCTCCACCACGATCAGCGGCGGCAGTTCCCCGATCGGCGTCGAACAGGTGATCTTCGATACGTCGGGCGAGGGTAGCGGCCAGCCGACCTGGATCATGTGGGCCACCGTCGCCCCGGATTACGCCAACGCGGCGGGCCTGACGTCGACCCTGTACAAGTCCACCAACGGCGGCTTCTCGTGGACGCCGGTGCCCGTCCCGCCGACGGTGTCCGGCTACTACATCCCGCACGTCGTGCGCACGTCCGACGGCAACTTCTACGTGGTGTTCAACGCGGGCGTCGGCCAGGGCATCGGCGGGCCGAGCTCTCTCTACAAGTTCGGCGGAAGCAACGACAGCAACTGGACGCTGCTCAACCGCTCCAGCAGCAACGGCTTTGGCGGCCTGTCCGTCTCCGGTCTGGGCGCGTCCGCCCGCATCGCACTGGGCATGACCGGCTGGAGCGACACCAGCAAGACCATCCAGCTATCCGACGACGGCGGCAGCACGTGGCGCGAAATCGAGGCCGGCATGCCGCATACCGGCACTGCCTCGGGTGGCTGCGCCGGCTGGGTCGAGAGCGTCGCCATCGACCCGGCCAATCGCGATCACGTCATGCACGTCCACGGCGGCGGCATCTGCGAAACCATGAACGCCTCGTCGCCCACGCCAACCTGGCGCGCCAAGGTCGACAACCTCGAGGAAACCGTGACGCTGGCGCTCGTCACGGCGCCGCCCGGCGCGTCGTACAACTTCATCAACAGCGCCGGCGACATCGGCACGTGGGTCAATACGGACCTCTCGACGAGGCCGACGAAAGGCCCGTTGAACACGTGGAGCAGCGGCAATTCGGCCGACATGTCGTGGTCCGATCCGACGTACATCGCCGCCGCAGGCGTCGACAACGCCAACGGCCATGCGACCAAGGGCTTCTGGTCCGGCGACAGCGGCAATAGCTGGGCGACGTTCGCGACGCTGCCCAACGGCGCCGCGGCAAGCCAGAGCAACGTGGGCAACCTGGTCGTCCCGTCCCGCAACCACGTGACCTGGGCACCGCCGGACTCGGTGCCGTCGTACACGACGAACAATGGCGCCAGCTGGACGGCGACCAACCTGCCGGCGTTCAGTGCCACATGGAACGGCTTCCCGCGTGCCTACCGTCTGGCCGCGGACCGCAAGAACCCGAACAAGGTCTATGCCTACGACTCCGGCGGCGCACCGTGGAGCTGGCAGCGCGGCAAGATCTACGTCTCGAACGACGGCGGCCACACGTTCGCGCTGAGCCAGGGCTCGGTGAACGCGAACCTGGCGTGGAATGCGTGGCGGGACACGTCGATGGTGGTCAATCCGAACGCCGAGGGTGACCTCTGGCTGGCCGACGGCACGGCCGTGTACCACTCGGTGGACTCGGGGGCGACCTGGACGAAGCTCGGCGTCTTTGCGTCGACCAATGACACCCCGGGCGCCACCGTGATCGCGTTGGGCAGGGCACCGACCGGTTCGTCGTACTCGGCCGCGGTCTATGTGGAAGGCACATTGAACGGCGTCTGGGGCATTTACCATTCCGACGACGGGGGTGCAACGTGGGCGCGCTTCAACGATGACGCGCACCAATTCGGCGACTCCGGCGTGATGGCCGGCGACTGGAACACGTATGGCAGGATTTACGTCAACGGCGCCGCTCGCGGTCTGATCTATAGCAATTGAGGTTGATCGACCGTAAGGGGCCATTCTCGACGTCTATGTCACGGTGCGCTGACCAACGAGCATGGGTGTCCACCGATTGGGGAGGTGGGCACCTATGGCCGACAAAGACGCTGAGTTGATCGTTTACCGCTACGGTACGATCGCCTGCTCAAGCTCCGGCTCGCGCCGCGATACATCAGGTTTGAACGTTGATGCACAGAACGCTGCGCGATCGCGCCGGAGCCGGGCAGCGGTGCGCCCCCATACGCGGCTACTTCATCGCCGCAATTTCCTTCGCGCGAATCAGCCGTGCGCGCAGCACGTTGCGGCTGATGCCGAGCAGCCGTGCGGCCTGGATCTGGTTGCGGTGACTGAATTCGAACGCGACGCGCATCACGGTGTCCTCGATGCGCTCGAACAGGTTGCCGTGATCCTCGTCGAACAGCTCGCGCAGCGCGCCCGGTAGCACACCGTCCAAGCCGGTGCTCGTGCGGATCGCGGCGCGCATCCGGCTGCACGCGTGCCTGCCGGGGCGATCAATCGCAGCACGGCTCGCCTCGGCGGCTTACTTCGCCGGTGACATTTCTTCGGATACAGGTTCCAGACGGACTTGTGCGGCCGATTCGAGGACCAGCCTGGTTCGCTTCATGCGCTTCTGCGACTCGTGCATCGCTTTGAAATTGGGCAGCGACGACCAGTCCACGTAGTTCCCGATAACATAGAACCGTTGTTGCGCGCGTGTGGCGGCGACGTTGAGCAGGTTCGGCTTGCTCGCGGCCCAACCTCGGCTTCCATTGCCGGCCTCGCCCGGCGATGAGCCCAGCACGAAGAACACGATGGAGGCTTCCTTGCCCTGAAACGTATGCACCGTGCCTGCGTCGATCTTTACTTTCAGTTTCTTCAGACGGGATTCCAGACTCCCGCTGGAGATGAGTTTTTTACATGCTTTGGCAACGTTGCGAAACGGGGAAATGATGTAAACGGAGGCGGGTTGGCGGTCGCCGCCCTTGCTGACGACTTGTGGCCACTTGCTCAGGAAATGATTGAGAATCTTCTCCAGCGCTTTGATTTCCGCTGCGACGACCTTGTCGTTCGCTGGCCCCTGAACATCGATCCAGCAGCTTTCGAACAGGTCTGGATCGATGCTCTTGCTCCCCGTCGCCTGGACCATCTGGCCGTCGTAGGCGATCAGGTTCGCGATGTCGAACATCGGATTCATGCATCGCCGATGCGTGCGAAGCGGCATCCCGGTCCACGTGTCGCCGATCTTCGCGCCAAGCCGCATGGTGCGGTCGGCGAGCGTTTGCACCGAATGCAGGGACGGTGACCAATGGTCGACGGTCGCATCGTCCAGTTGGTTGTTGCGGCCGAGCCGCTCCACGAGCGCCTTGGGTACCGTCATGACCGGCTCGATTTGCAACGGATCTCCGACCACCACCGTGCGACGCGCTCTCCACATGGCCCCGGCGACCGATGCGGGTGTGGCTTGTCCGGCTTCGTCTATCAGCAACCATCCGAAGCTGTTGGCTCCCAGGTTCCGGAAAAGTCGACCGAAGGAGGCGAGGGTGGTCGAGATCACCGGTACGACGAAAAAGAGTGAACGCCAGATGGTCAGAAGATCGTCCGAAGTCCTGACGCTGGATTGACCCGTCAGTACACTCCGCACCGACAGGAAGGTTCTGAACCAAGTGGCGGCGTTGACCATCAACGCCGCTTCATGCAAGGCCAGCGCGGCAAGAAACAGTTCAGAGCGTGCACGATCCAATTTCCGGGAGACCCACAGGCTGCTCGTGTGCTGTACATGTACCGGCTGAGCCAGAAAATCCGGGTCCGGCAAGATCGGTTCACGCGTCTCGAGCGCTGACGTCGAGCCATCTCCGTCACGCAAGACACGCAATCGAGCACGCAACATGGATTCACGGGCGTCCAGGTCCTGAATGTCGCGAGTCGATGCCTGGATGCGTTGGCTCATATTGGCCGCGCGTGTGTCGAATGCCTGCTTCTCGGCATCGGCGTCCACTTCACGATCGGCCAGCTGCTGCTGGATATTTTCCCTGCCGTCCTCGATAGACTGCAGACCCTGCTGGGCGGTGTCGAGCTCGCTGCGTGCGTCGCGAACCAGGTTCTGCCAGTCCCGATATCCCTTCGTTTTCACGCCCAGCATTTTATTAAGCATGCGGGCGACCCAACCCGGATCTTCATCCGTTCGAACGTCGCGGAGTTTTTCGCGCAAGCGCTCACACCGGGCGACTTGCCGACCATGCCGGACCTCCATCGCTTGCAAGGTCGCCTGGTCTTGCGCATCGTCGGACGCACGCGTGGTAACCCGAGCGGATTCGGCAGCCTGTAATTCCGCGAATTCGCGCTGCTGACTGGCCAGCTGATCCTGCAGCGGCTGCCGTTTGGCCGGGAGCGCCGGCAGCTCTTCCAGTGCTTCGTGAATGGCGAGAAGGTCGTTTTTCAGGGCCTCGACGGTGGCGAAGCGCAGGTCGAATGCTCGTTTGGCCTCGTTCCATCTATCGCGCCAGGAAACTGATCTGGTGGCCGGAGATCCCGATGCGGCATGCCTGGGAAGGCCGGCGGATGAGCCGCTCCAGTTCTCCGCCGCGGCTGCGGGGTTGCTTTTTGCGAGATCCAGCCACGGTTTCAACGAAGCCGGTTTGGCAGGATCCGGATGGGTTTTGGGATCGTCGGGATCGTAGGCGGGCTCGTAACCGAAAACCGCGTTCAGGAGTTTGTCCCTGTTCGTCTTCGATCCCATCGCACCGGCCAGCAGACCCCATGGGGCGCCGTTCAACTCAAAGGCCTTGGTGACGTTGACGGCAACAGCGGGCAGGTACGACGCGTCCGGGAAAGCGGCGTGATCGTAAGAAAATGGCAACTCGAAGCTGATGTTCTGGACGGCTGCATTGTTGCTGCTGGTCACGACGATCTCGGTACCGGCCACGATGTCGTCGTTCAAGGCGGGCAGATCGTACGTCTTTTCCTTGCCGCTGACCTTGAGGATTTTCGTCCCGAACAAGTCCTTGGGATCCTTGAGCGCGCTTAATCTCCTGGCTCTTTCGACCACGACGTCGGCAATCACGTCCTTCAGAAGCGTGGTCTTGCCGGTGCCGGGCGGACCGTTCACGGCCATGAGACCGTGGGATCGATCGCCTGTTTCCTGGCCAATGCGGTGCCGGATCTGGTAGACAGCGGCTTGCTGGGCAAGTGCGAGGTGTTCGTGCGGAGGCGCGGGCCATCGGCCGGCAGGCAGGAGGTCTGGACTCACACATCGGGCCAGTGCGCCCGGATCGGCGAGCAGGTCGATTCGCTCTTCCGTTGATGTTTCCGGCCCAAGGTACTGCGCAAGAGGTGAACTGAATGCCGACGGGGCGCTGTTGGCCAACGTCGTCAGGTCATCCAGATAGAACGAGTTCAGAAAGGCTGCGGCCTGCTCGGGCGACGGGTAGAGTGTTCCATCCTTGCGCTGGAAGATCGGGATGCTCTCGATCACGATCAGGTTTCCGGGAGCCTCCTGGTCGGTCGGGGACGGCGGCTTCCCGATGAACAGTTCATGGACATGCGACCATTCCTGCAGCAGGTCGTCCCACGTGAGGGTTGATTGCGTTTCACGTTCTTCCATGCGATCGTCAAACCGCTTGGAACGGTTCGCCAGCGCGGCGGAGGTGTCGTTCAGCGAGCGCGCTGCTCGCAGCAGTTCCACGCCGACGGTAAAGCTGGCCGCGGTGTAGGTTCTGGATAGCGGCATACCCGAGCCACCCACCATGAACGCAGCCATCCAGCCATTGCCCGAAATGGGCTGAACCAGTTCGTGCTCCTCGAACGCCAGGTTGAGGGTCGAGAGGATGGATTCCACGAAAGGGTGCTTTGACCCGACCCCGAGATAGACCGCGTGGGCGTAGGTCATCAGCCGCCCCGGTTCCGGCTTCTGACCTTCAGGGGGAGGCGGAACCTGGAAGCGTGCCTGCTCCCATGGAAGGGGCGAACGAAATTGCTTGCCCTGTTGAGTCGCTCGGTGAGCGGAAGTGGGAAATCGCTGTATGACCGATTCCTCGGGATGCTCTACCAGGCCGGGAATCGGTAAAGCGTCGTCGGCAATTTCGTCCAAATCGTCGTCGGCAGGCGAGGCATCGCCGGTTCCTTTGTTTTTCGGGGCATCCGGGATGTTGAAGACTTCTACATCTCGCCAGAAGCGAAGCACGTCGATCATGGGGGTCACCGAAAGCTGGGCAGAACCAGAAGGCTACAACATGGCGATTGAATTGCAACGAGAAGCCGGAGATATTGCCCGAATTGCAAGGCGACGTAATTCGATTACCCTTACAGGGACTACTTGCGCTTGTTTCAGCGCCGTCTAAATCCGGTATGGCGTGGAAATAAAGTAAATGCTGCGGCCTATTGTTGTCGCGTTTCGCGGCTCGATATGCCAGGCGTGCGACAGCGAGCGGTGAGCCACGGCCGGCGCGGTTCGCAGGCCGATGGACTGACCTGGGGGCTCGTCTTTTGCGCAGATGCCATCGAAAGTGGGCGGTGGAAATTAACCTGTCGGCGGGCTCATTTTTCCGCCGGAGATTATTGTCTTGCCGTCGAACGGATTTGCGTAGCAATGGTTAGGGCACTATGAGTGATCATCGCTTCCATGCAAATGACGTCGAGACGGTGGCGCATGGAAAGGCGGTCACAAAAGAATCCAGAAATGCTGCTCGGCGCGATTCGCGACCGAATGCCCAGTAACGGAGCAACTGCGCAGCGCGCCCGGTTGCTCGTCGCGATGCTGGAATGCGGCAGCGCGCCCCCATACGCGGCTACTTCACCGCCGCAATTTCCTTCGCGCGAATCAGCCGCGCTCGCAGCACGTTGCGGCTGATGCCGAGCAGCCGTGCGGCCTGGATCTGGTTGCGGTGACTGAATTCGAACGCGACGCGCATCACGGTGTCCTCGATGCGTTCGAACAGGTTGCCGTGATCCTCGTCGAACAGCTCGCGCAGCGCGCGTTCGAGTGCGGCTTGTGCACCGGCGGCCGGGTCGGATTCCGGCGCTGACGTACTCGAGGCGGCCTGCGACACACCCGGCGACGCGATATGCAGGTCGGCCTCCTGCAGCGAGTCGTTCCGACTCACGAGCAACGCGTGATGGATCACGTTCTCGAGTTCGCGGATGTTGCCCGGCCAGCTGTGTGCCTCGAGCCGGCGCTCCGCGCGCGGGTCGATGCTGCGCGGCCCGTAGCCGAGGCGGCTGCGGTAGTCGTCGAAGAAGTGGCGCGCGAGCGGCAGGATGTCGCCCGGACGCTCGCGCAGCGTCGGCACCGCGAGTTGCACGACGTTGAGCCGGTAGAACAGGTCGCCGCGAAACTGCCCGTTCGCGACGGCCTGCTGCAGATCCACATTGGTCGCGGCGACCACGCGCACGTTGATCGGCACGCCGGTGCGCGAACCGAGCCGCACGACCTCGCGCTCCTGCAGCACGCGCAGCAGCTTGACCTGCATCGACAGCGGCAGGTCGCCTATCTCGTCGAGAAACAGCGTGCCGCCGTTCGCGGCTTCGAACCAGCCGGGCTTCGCGCTGAACGCGCCGGTAAACGCGCCTTTCTCGTGACCGAACAGTTCGCTCTCGACGAGCGTCTCGGAGAATGCGCCGCAGTTCACCGCGATGAACGGCCCGCTGCAGCGGCGGCTGAGGCCATGCACGTGGCGCGCGATCAGTTCCTTGCCGGTGCCGGTCTCGCCGACGATCAGCACGTTCGCATCGCTCGGCGCGACCAGGCGAATCCGGTCGAGCAGCGCGACCGAGCGCGGATCGACGAACACCTGCGCGCGGGCACGAATGGATGTCGCGAGCGCGGGGCGGTCGGGCAGCGTGAGGACGGGCGCGGCGTCGGGCCACGCATCGGTAGGGGTGTGGTTCACGAGTAGAAGCCCGGCGTCGGATAGGTTCGCTTGAGCGCCCATTCGCCGATCTCGCGAATCTTGTACGCGAGCGGGTCGTGGAGCGTGTGGGTGCGCAGGTTGCGCCAGTGCCGGTCGAGCCGCAGCGCGCCGTGCGTCGCGCGGGCGCCGGCGACGTCGAACATCCGCGTACAGAGATCGAGCCCGGTGCGCGCGGCCGACACCTTCGCGGCGGCCGTGGCGAGCGCGACCTGGCCGCGCTCCGCCTGGGTGAGCGCCGCATCGCGCGACCATGCGGCGTCGAGCCGGTCCGCCGCGCGGTCGGCGAGTACGCGCGCGGCTTCGAGCCCGACCCAGAATTCGCCGTACTGGCCGAGGATGTACGGATCGTCGCCGGTGCTCGCGACCTGCGCGCCGGGCCACGGCCGCGCCTCGTGCAGCGTGTAGTGCCGCGCGTCGTTGAACGCGGCTTCGGCGATGCCGAGATACACGTTCGTCAGCACGAGCTGCGCGACGAGCGGGCGCAGGCACGCGAACGGCGTCGACAGCGGGCCGGGGTCCGTCAGCAGTTCGTGATCCTCGACGCGCACCTTCTCGAACGTGACCGTGCCGCTGTCGGTCTGGCGCTGGCCGATGTTGTTCCAGTCGTCGGCGATCGAGATGCCGCTGCGCTGCGTCGGCACGGCCGCGATCAGGAATGCGCGCGTCTGCGCATCGTGCGCGGACGCGATCAGCATCTGTGAATCGAGCGCTCCCGAGCAAAAACTCTTCTGGCCGCTGAATTCATGCCATGCGCCGCGCGAGCGGCTGACCGTGCGCGCGTCGAGCGGATTCAGCGCATTGCCCCAGAACCACTGCTGGCGCGCGGTGCGCTCGAACCACGATTCCCACTGCGCGGGTGCGCCGAACAGCCGCACGGTCGCGAGCATCAAGTGGTGGAAGCCGAACACGTGCGCGAGCGAACTGTCGGCGGCCGCGAGCACGCGGACGACGTCGAGCGTCGTGCGCCAGCTCGCGCCGAGGCCGCCATAGGCGGACGGGATGCTCAGCGCGAGCAGGCCGCTGTCGCGCAACTGATCGCGCTCGGCCTTTGGCGTGCCGCCCTGGAGGTCGCGCTCGGCCGCGGTGCGTGCAAAGCCGGCTGCCAGGCGCTCGGCGATTTGCAGCGCGTCAGGGGGCGTCGGTTCGTCGCGGGGCGGCGCGACGACGCGCAGGCCTTCCGCGCGGGGCGATACGGAAATGGGTGTCATGGCGATGAATGTGTCGGGTTGCCGCACGAAAGCGGTCAGGCCGCGCGGGCGTTGCTGGCCGGGTGCTGCGTGATCAGCAGAGTGTTCAACGTTTCGCGCAACGCGGGAAACATCGATTTCTGATAACCAATGCGGGATTGCTGCGCTGGACGCAGTCGCGCGCGGCAAGGTCGCGCCGCACGGCGATCGGCGGCACGCAAAGCGACGATGCAGCAGCCATGCCGGCGCTGCTGCATGCGAGGCGTCGCGCCGGCGCGTGAACGCGGAAAGCGGGCGCCCATGCCGGCCGATGGATGCCGTGCGCCTGCCGGAATCCGTGTCGAAGCGGAAAAACCTGCCTGCCGCACGCCGCGCTGCTGATCACGCAGCAGTACATCAGCAACGTTGTTTCCCCGAGTTCATCGCACTGCGGAATATGGTTGTGACGCCATGGCTGGCACGCTTATCGACGTGCGCGAACAACGGTGGCGCCGCGACTGGCGGTCGATCGCGATGCATTTCGTCATGCAGACGATCGTTTTCCCGCTCGATCATCGAAATGGCACGCTCCTTGCTGACCCAAGACGTGACGGGTGCGTCGGCACCCGACTCGACAATGGGAATGCAACCGATGAGCAATGCAATCAACGTGGTCGCGATATCGGGCGGCCTGCAGCGGCCGTCGCGCACGCTGGCGCTGACCGACGCGATCGTCGCGGCGCTCGGCGCCGCGCTGCCGATCGAAACACGGCTGATCGAACTCGGCGAGATCGGTGGCCGGCTGGCCGGCGCGCTGACGCGCGCGCAGGTGCCGGCCGACCTCGACGCGCAGATCCGCGCGATCGAGACGGCCGATGCGCTCGTCGTCGCGAGCCCCGTGTATCGCGCGTCGTACACGGGCCTCTTCAAGCACCTGTTCGACCTCGTGCATCACGAAGCGCTGATCGACGTGCCCGTGCTGCTCGCGGCCACCGGCGGCAGCGAGCGTCATGCGCTCGTGATCGACCATCAGCTCCGTCCGCTGTTCAGCTTCTTCCAGGCCCGCACGCTGCCGATCGGCGTGTATGCGTCCGAAAGCGATTTCGACCAGTACCAGATCACGAACCCGGCGCTGCGCGCGCGTATCGCGCTCGCCGTCGATCGCGCGGTGCCGCAATTGCGCCCGCATGCGCTTTCCGTTGCGGCCGCGTAGGCCGCCTGCGTTTTCCCTTCCGACCAGGACACACTCATGAGCCATCCCGACCCTTCCGCCGACGGCGTCAAGTTCGCCTACTGGGTGCCGAACGTCAGCGGCGGCCTCGTCGTCAGCACGATCGAGCAGCGCACCGACTGGAGCCTCGAATACAACCAGCAGCTCGCGCGCACGGCCGAGGCGGCCGGCTTCGACTACGCGCTGAGCCAGATCCGCTTCACGGCCGGCTACGGCGCCGAATACCAGCACGAGTCGGTGTCGTTCAGCCAGGCGCTGCTGCATGCGACGACGAAGCTCAAGGTGCTCGCCGCGATCCTGCCGGGGCCGTGGCATCCGGCCGTGGTCGCGAAGCAGCTCGCGACGATCGACCACATCTCGAACGGGCGCATCGCGATCAACGTCGTGAGCGGCTGGTTCAAGGGCGAATTCACCGCGATCGGCGAGCCGTGGCTCGAGCACGACGAACGCTATCGGCGCTCGAAGGAATTCATCCAGGCGCTGAAGGGCATCTGGACGCAGGACAACTTCACGTTCAAGGGCGACTTCTACCGCTTCAACGACTACACGCTGAGCCCGAAGCCGGTGCAGAAGCCGCACCCGGAGATTTTCCAGGGCGGCAGCTCGCGGGCGGCGCGCGACAACGCGGCGAGCGTGTCGGACTGGTACTTCACGAACGGCAATACGCCGGAGAACCTGAAGACGCAGATCGACGATATCCGCGCGAAGGCGGCCGCGAACAATCATCGCGTGCGGATCGGCGTCAACGCGTTCGTGATCGCGCGCGATACCGAGGAAGAGGCGAAGGCCGTGCTCGACGACATCATCCGGCACGCGCACGTCGAGGCCGTGCATGCGTTCGGCGATGCGGTGAAGCAGGCCGGCAAGGCATCGCCCGAAGGCGAGGGCAACTGGGCGAAGTCGACGTTCGAGGATCTCGTGCAGTACAACGACGGCTTCCGGACGAACCTGATCGGCACGCCGCGGCAGATCGCCGAACGCATCGTCGCGCTGAAGGCGATCGGCGTCGATCTGGTGCTCGCGGGGTTCCTGCATTTCATCGAGGAAGTCGAGTACTTCGGCCAACGCGTGCTGCCGCTCGTGCGCGAACTCGAGGCGCAGCAGCAGGCGGTTGCCGCGTGACGCGGAGGCCGGTGCGCGGCGCGCGTTCACGCATGCCGTGCGCGGGCCGATCGAACGGGTGACGTCGGCCGCTCTTGCGGGTCATCCAGGTTCAACGTTTCGGATATCGAAACAGGAGGCTGGCGGAGGCTTCGCGGCACCGCCGGCCGGTTCATGCGCTTTACCGGAATCTACATGTCTACGGAATTCATCGAAGAAAACGTGCAACCGCAAGCGGGCACCCCACACGCTCCCGTTCCCGTCATCGGCTCGGATGCCGAGGCACTCGACGTCGCGCACCGGGTCGCGGCACGGCTGGCCGAGCACGCCGCGTTGCGCGACCGCGAGCGCAAGCTGCCGTTCGACGAGATCGAGCTGTTCTCGTCGAGTGGTTTGTGGGGCATCACCGTGCCGCGCGAATACGGTGGCGCGGAGGTGTCGAACGTGACGCTCGCGGAAGTGATCGCGATCGTTTCGCAGGCCGACCCGTCGCTCGGCCAGATCCCGCAGAACCACTATTGCCTGATCGAGGACATCCGCCTCGAAGGCAGCGATGCGCAGAAGCGCTTCTTCTTCGATCTCGTGCTGAAGGGCACGCGCTATGGGAACGCGTTCTCGGAAGCGGGCGGCAAGAACGTGCTCGACATCCAGACGCGTGTGCGCCGCGACGGCGACGCGTTCGTGCTGAACGGCCGCAAGTTCTATTCGACCGGCACGCTATTCGCGCACTGGATTCCGGTGCTCGCGCTCGACGAGTCGGAGCAGGCCGTGCTCGCGTTCGTGAAGCAGGGTGCGCCCGGGCTGACCGTCGTGGACGACTGGAGCGGCTTCGGGCAGCGCACGACCGCGAGCGGCACGGTGATCGTCGAGAACGTGCGCGTGAGCCCGTTCGAAATTTTCCACACGCAGCGTTCGTACGACCGCCCGACCTTCGCGGGCCCGTTCGCGCAGATCACGACCGCCGCGATCGACCTCGGCATTGCGCGCGCCGCGCTGCAGGACACGATCGCGTTTGTGCAGCAGCATGCGCGCCCGTGGATCGACAGCGGCGTCGAACGCGCGAGCGAGGATCCGCTGACGGTCGCGCAGATCGGCGACATCGCGTACCGCGTGCACGCGGCCGAAGCGCTGCTCGCTCGCTCGGGGCGCTTCGTCGACGCGGCGAAACGCGAGCCGAGCGAGGAAACGGTCGCGCAGGCCGCGATCGCGGTGGGCGAGGCGAAGATCGCGACGACCGAGGTGTCGCTGCTCGCGGCGAGCAAGCTGTTCGAACTCGGCGGCAGCAAGTCGACGCTCGCGAAATACAACTTCGACCGCCACTGGCGCAACGCGCGCGTGCATACGCTGCACGACCCGGTGCGCTGGAAGTATCACGCGATCGGCAACTACTACCTCAACGGCGTGAAGCCCGCGCGCCATTCCTGGAACTAGCCGGGTCGTGCCGGCGTATTTCCCGCGACGAAACATGGGCGAGGAAACCCGGTGGCCGCATTGGCAGCCAGCACCGCCGCGTAGGCGGCCTTGCTTCATTCCTGACGAGGTAAATCGATGAGTCATCCAGCAAGCACCGCACAGGCATTGCCTGCGCACAATACCGTGCCGCCGGCAGGCGGCCTGCGGCGCAACTATCTGAGCCTGCCCGAGCTGATCGCGCAGTCGATCGGCCTCGTCGGCGTGTCGGGCGGGATCGGCGTGCTGATCCCCGCCGTCTTCGCGACGGCCGGCAACGGCACGTGGCTGGCCTACCTGTTCGCGATCGTTGCGCTGCTGTTCGCGTCGTGGAGCATCTCGGTGTTCGCGCGCGATTCGGCGTCGCCGGGGGCGCTATACGCGTACGTGTCGGCCGGCATCGGGCCGGTCTGGGGCGCGATCTGCGGCTGGTCGCTGCTGATCGCCTATGCGGTGGCTGCCGCGGGCATCCTGCAGGGGACGATCAACACGTTTCTGGTGCTGGGCCGCGAGACGGGACTGCTCGGCAGTGCGACGCCGCTCGGCGCGGTGCTCGGGCTCACGGTCGTCACCGCGTTCGCCGCGTGGTACATCGCGTTTCGCGACATCCGGCTGTCCACGCGCTTCACGCTGTTCGTCGAACTCGCGACGCTGCTGCTGATCGCCGTCGTCGTGGTCGGGACGATCGCGTTCGGCGGGCATCCGGTCGATCGCGCGCAACTGACGCTGGAAGGCGTGAAGCCGACGCAGTTGCAGCTCGGGATGGTACTCGCGTTCTTCAGCTTCACGGGGTTCGAGAGCGCGACCGTGCTCGGCGCAGAAGCGCGTGACCCGTTCCGCGCGATTCCGCGCGCGGTGCTGATCAGCGTCGTCGGGCCGGCGATCCTGTTCGTGATCGGCGCATACGGGATGGTGAGTGCGTTCCACGGGCAGACGCCGCCGCTCGATCAGGTCGACGGCCCGCTCGCGGTGCTCGCGCATCGGCTCGGGGCCGGCTGGGTCGGTGTGCTGATCGACGCGGGCGTGGCGTTGAGCTTCTTCGCGGCATTCTTCTCGTCGATCAATGCGGCGGCGCGGATCGTCTATACGTTCGGGCGGCAGGGCGTGCTGCATGCATCGACGGGCCACGCGCACGAGCGGAATGCGACGCCGCACGTCGCGGTGGCGCTGATCGCGGTGCTGGCGCTGGTGACCGCGCTGGTGTTCACCGCACGCGGCACCGCGCTGCTCGATTCGTATGGCTATCTCAGTTCGATCGCGACGTACGGCTGGCTGCTTGCGTACGTGCTGGTGGCGATCGGCGCGCCGCTTTATCTGCGCCGGCAGCGCCGGCTGCGTGCGCGGCATGTGGTGATCAGCGTCGTGGCGGTCGTGCTGCTCGCGATTCCGCTGGCCGGCAGCGTGTATCCGGTGCCGGCGGGCGTCTATGCGTGGCTGCCTTATGTGTTCGTCGCATTGCTGGCGATCGGGCTCGGGTGGTTCCTGGTGCTGCGCGTCCGGTTTCCGGAACGGTTGCGCGAGCTGGAGGCGGAGCTGCTGACGAAGTGACCGGGTTGCGCCGACGAAGGGTTTCCTGCATGACGGCCGGTGGGCAATGTTGCCCACCGGCCCCTTCCGTTTCAGTTCAGCGGTTCGCTCGCGGCCGTCACGCCATGCCCGCCATCCTTGACGCATCGACCACCATCTGCACGCCGAGCCCGCCGAGAATGAGCCCCATCGCCCAGCGCTGCGCGAGCAGCAGGGTCGGGCGCCCGTGCAGGAACGTCGCGATGCGGCTCGAACAGATCGCCACCAGCCCGTTCGCGCAAGCGAACGCGGTGATCAGCAACGAACCGAGGAACAGCGATTGCCCGAGCACGCTGCCGTTCCGGTAGTCGATGAACTGCGGCAGCAGCGAAATGAACAGCATCGCGAGCTTCGGGTTCAGCACGCTGGTCGTCGCGCCCATCGCCAGCAAACGAAGCGGGCGCTCGCTCGGCAATGCACGCACCTCGAACGGCGAGCGGCCGCCGGGCCTGACGGCCTGCCACGCGAGATACAACAGGTACGCCGCACCGACCACGGCCAGAACACTGCCCGCGTAGGGCACGCTCATGAACAGCGTCGTGATCCCGAACGCCGCACCGAACATGTAGAACAGGTAGCCGATCATCACGCCGCCGAGCGAGATGAGCCCCGCGGTGCGTCCCTGCGCGATCGAGCGCGACATCACGTAGACCATGTTCGGCCCGGGCGTGACCGCGAGCATGCCGCCGATGACGAGAAATCCGTAGAGCGATCCGGACGTATGCATGTCTGATGATTCCTGCAACGAGTAAGGGCTGACGGGATGCATTGTCCGATCGTGGAGGAGAACAGTAAAACGGGATAAACTGAATCGATTAATCAGTTTTTCTGAAGATGATGAAAAAGCTCGACCTCGATGTGCTCGCGATGGTGGTGGCCGTGGCGGAATCCGGATCGTTCGCGCAGGGCGCGCAGGCCGTGCACCGGTCGCCGTCGGCGGTGAGCATGCAGATCAAGGCGCTGGAAGACGCGCTCGGCAAGCCGCTCTTCATCCGCGACACGCGCAACGTGACGCCGACCGACGACGGCACGATGCTCGCCGAATACGGCCGCCGGATGCTGGCGATGCGCGACGAGGCCTGGGCGTCGGTCGTGCGCCCGGAGGTCCGCGGCCGCGTGACGATCGGCGTGCCCGACGATTACATTTCGTCGCTGCTGCCGCAGGTGCTCGGCAAGTTCGCCGCGATGCATCCGCGCGTGGAAATACGCGTGATCGGCCAGCCGAGCAGCGCGCTCGTGCCGATGCTGAAGGACAACACGGTCGACCTCGCGTGCCTCACGCGGATCAAGGGGGTGACCGGCGAGCTGATCCGGCTCGAGCCGCTCGTCTGGGTCGGGTCGCCGAAGCGCAATGTGTGGGAAGAGCGGCCGCTGCCGGTGGCTTTTTTCACGCACGGCGGCAGCATGGCGCGCGATCACGCGGTCAAGGCGCTGAACCGGCGGAAGATCCCGTACCGGATGTCGTACGAGAGCCCGAGCCACCTCGGCCTGCTCAGCATGGTGGAGGCCGGGCTCGCGGTCGCGCCGCTGGCGCGCTGCTGCATTCCCGATCATCTCGTGCAGCTGTCGGAAAGCCACGGGCTGCCGCCGCTCGGTGAAATGGAGGTCGTGCTCGCGCGCAGCGCACAGTCCGCGCGCCCGCCGTGCGACTACCTGGCCGAGCAGATTCTCGGCGAATGGCGCACCTGAGCGGCCCGACGCCGGCCGCATTTCAGCACGACTTCAGCAGCCATTCGCGGAACGCGACGAGTGACGGTAGCGTCTCGTTCCCCGGCGGGTAGACGAGGTAGTAGCTGCGCTGGCTGGTGATCGCGTCGCCGATCGACACGAGCTCGTGGCGGCTCAGCTCGTCTTCCACCAGCACTTTCGGCACGAGCCCGATCCCCATCCCGGCCCGCACCGCCTGGATCAGGTGCGACGTGAGCTCGAAGCTCGGGCCGACGCGCATCTGCCGATGGTCGAGCCGATAGTGCGAAAACCATTCCGCCCACGCCTGCTGGTTGCTCGTCACGCCGAGCAGCGTCTGCTTCGCGGCCCACGCCGGCGTGCGTGCGTCGGCCTTGCGGCGGCTCGCGCTGCCCGTGTCCGGCGGCGCGATCGCGATCAGGAACTCGTTGTACAGCCGGTGCGCGTGCAGGCCCGGCCAGTCGCCCGCGCCGACGGTGATGGCCGCGTCGAGGTCGTCGTTGAGGAAATCGATGGCGCCGATCCGCGAATGGAGGTGCACGGTCACGCCCGGATGCGCGGCGTAGAAATCGTGCAGGTGCGGCAGCAGCCATTTCGAGCCGAATGTGGGCAGCGTCGCGAGCCGCAGCGTACCGGCGCCCGCCTGGTGGGACATCGCCTGCAGCGTCGCGCCGCGGATGCGCCCCAGCGCACCGCTCAGCTCGGTGAAGTAGCGGCGCCCGACTTCGGTCAGCTTGACCGAGCGGCCCTCGCGCCGGAACAGCGGCACGCCGAGTTGATCCTCGAGCGTCTGGACCTGCCGGCTGATCGCGCTCTGGCTCAGCGACAGCTCCTCGGCCGCGCGCGTGTAGCTTTCATGCCGCGCGGCGGCCTCGAATACCAGCAGCAGCGACATCGACGGGGTGAGGCGACGGTAATTCATGAGTTTTATGCAATATTCGCCGGAGCAGAATTCGTTTGTTTCTCGCGAAGTATCCAAAGATACTGGAATTCCCGGTCGCGTGGAAACTTGCTAAAAAATCATGTTTCAGCCGCGCGAGCCGGCCGGTTCCACCCACACTGCCGCCTTTACCCATGTCGATCGCCTCGTTGCCCCGTCCCACCAGCCCGCCCGCGCATGCGTACCGTGATTTTCTCGCCGCGCTGCAGGCCGCCGGATTCGCCGGGGAAATCCGCGCGGACCATGCGAACCGGACGGTGCAGGCCACCGACAACTCGATCTACCAGCGCCTGCCGCAAGCGGTGATCTGCCCCGCGCATGCGGACGACGTCCGGCTGCTGGCACGGCTGCTCGCCGAGCCCGCGCATCGCGACGTCGCGGTGGCCGCGCGCGGCGGCGGCACGGGCACCAACGGGCAGTCGCTGACCGACGGCGTGGTCGTCGACCTGTCGCGCAACATGAACCGGATCCTCGAAATCGACGTCGAGCAGCGCTGGGTGCGCGTGCAGGCGGGCGTCGTCAAGGATCAGCTCAACGCGGCGCTGAAGCCGCACGGGCTGTTCTTCGCGCCGGAACTGTCGACGTCGAACCGCGCGACCGTCGGCGGAATGATCAACACCGACGCGAGCGGGCAGGGCAGCTGCACGTACGGCAAGACGCGCGACCACGTGCTCGAGCTCGATTTCGTGCTGATGGGCGGAGAGCAGCTGCACAGCGAAGCACTCGCGGACGACGAGCTCGAGCGCCGCTGCGCGCGCGAGGACCGCATCGGCAAGGTCTACCGCACCGCGCGGCGCATCAGCGACGACAAGGCGGCGCTGATCGAAGCGAAGTTTCCGAAGCTCAACCGCTGCCTGACCGGCTACGACCTCGCGCACCTGCGCGAACCGGACGGCCGCTTCAACCTGAACAGCGTGCTGTGCGGCGCGGAAGGCTCGCTCGGCTTCGTCGTCGAGGCGAAGCTCAACGTGCTGCCGATCCCGAAGTACTCGGTGCTGGTCAACGTGCGCTATGCGGGCTTCATGGACGCGTTGCGCGATGCCCGTGCGCTGCTCGCGCACCAGCCGCTGTCGATCGAGACGGTCGACTCGAAGGTGCTGATGCTGGCGATGAAGGACTTCGTGTGGAGCAGCGTGGCCGAGTATTTCCCGCAGGACGACGCCCGGCCGACGCTCGGCATCAACCTGATCGAATTCAGCGGCGACGATGCGGAGGACGTCGATGCACGCGTGCGCGCGTTCGTCGACCATCTGCGCACCGATGCGAGCGTGGAGCGCCTGGGGCACACGCTCGCGGCCGGCGACGACGCGGTGAAGCGCGTGTATGCGATGCGCAAGCGCGCGGTGGGCCTGCTCGGCAACGTGCAGGGCGAGGCGCGCCCGCAGCCGTTCGTCGAGGACACTGCGGTGCCGCCCGAGAACCTCGCCGCGTACATCGCCGAATTCCGCGCGCTGCTCGACGGCCACGGGCTGCAATACGGGATGTTCGGGCACGTCGATGCCGGTGTGCTGCACGTGCGGCCGGCGCTCGACATGAAGGACCCGAAGCAGGCGGCGCTGGTACGGCCCGTATCGGATGCGGTGGCCGAGCTCACGCAGCGCCACGGCGGCCTGTTGTGGGGCGAGCACGGCAAGGGCGTGCGCTCCGAATATGCGCCGGCATTCTTCGGCGAGCTGTATCCGTCGCTGCAGCAACTGAAGGCCGCGTTCGATCCGCACAACCAGTTCAACCCGGGCAAGATCGCGACGCCGCCGGAAAACACGATGCGGCTGCTGAAGATCGACGAAGTGCCGACGCGCGGCGACCACGACCGGCAGATCGACGAGCGCGTGTGGCAGAGCTACGGCACCGCGATGCACTGCAACGGCAATGGCGCGTGCTACAACTTCGATCCGGACGACGCGATGTGCCCGTCGTGGAAGGCGACGCGCGAACGCGTGCAATCGCCGAAGGGGCGGGCGTCGCTGATGCGCGAATGGTTGCGCCTGCAAGGGCAGGCCGGCGTCGACGTCGTCGCGGCGGCGCGTGCGCGGCAGCCGTTCCTGGGCGGCCTTGCCACGCGCTGGCGCAACAGCCGCGCGGCGCGCAACGGCGAAGCCGATTTCTCGCACCAGGTGTACGACGCGATGGCCGGATGCCTCGCGTGCAAGTCGTGCGCGGGGCAGTGCCCGGTGAAGGTGAACGTGCCGGAGTTTCGCTCGCGTTTTCTCGAGCTGTATCACCAGCGCTACCTGCGGCCGCTGCGCGACTACCTGATCGGTTCGCTCGAATTCACGATGCCGTGGATGGCGCGGGTGCCCGCGCTGTACAACGGGCTGATGCGCTCGGGATGGGTGCGCACGGTGCTGGAGCGGCACGTCGGCATGGTCGACAGCCCGCTGCTGAGCCGCTTCGATCTCGCGGCCGTGATCCGTCAATGGCGCGTGAAGCCGGCCGATCCGCAGGCGCTTGCCGCACTGAGCGATGCGCAGCGCGCACGCAGCGTCGTCATCGTGCAGGACACCTTCACGCGCTATTTCGATACCGAGCAACTGGCGACGCTGATCGAGCTGGCGGCGCGCATGGGCTTCCAGGTGTGGCTCGCGCCGCTCGCGCCGAACGGCAAGGCGCTGCACGTGCAGGGCTTCCTGCGCGCGTTCGAGCAGGCGGCGATTCGCAATGCGACGCAGCTGGCCGCGCTGGCGCGCTCGGGTGTCGCGCTGGTCGGCCTCGATCCGGCGATGACGCTCACGTATCGGCAGGAGTACCTGAAGGTGACGGGGCTCACCGATGTGCCGAAAGTTGCGCTACCGCAGGAGTGGTTGCTGCAGGCGTTGCCGGAGGCTGGTACTGGCGACGGTGTCGG
This sequence comes from Burkholderia sp. AU45274, assembly GCF_030482505.1. Lineage (NCBI taxonomy): Bacteria > Pseudomonadati > Pseudomonadota > Betaproteobacteria > Burkholderiales > Burkholderiaceae > Burkholderia > Burkholderia sp. AU45274. The sequence goes on from NZ_JAUJQE010000016.1 coordinate 92,115, forward strand.
CGGCGTGCCCACGTCGTACCGGTTACTGCCGCACTGCACCGAGAAGACCAATGCGCCCGACAGCGGCAAGCAATGGGCCCAGGTATTCGCGCGGTACGGGCTGCGGTTGAAGGTCGAGTCGACCGGGTGCTGCGGGATGTCGGGTACCTACGGGCACGAGGCGCGCAATCTCGCGACGTCGAAGACGATCTATGCGCAGTCGTGGGCGTCACACGTGGACGGGCCGGAGGACGAAGGCGAGGCGCTGGCGACCGGCTATTCGTGCCGCAGCCAGGTGAAGCGGATGTCGTCGAAGCAGGTGCGCCATCCGTTGCAGGCGCTGCTCGATCACATGCGGGCGGTGGGGTGATGGGGCGGGCGTCGCGTGTCGCGTTGCCCGTGAGATGACATTCGATTCAGCGTCGAGCGGCAAGCCCCGTGCCGTCGTCGACGCATGCCTGTGCTCAGGCGTCGGCTTTCGCCGTTTTTCTGGAACGTGGTTTTTCCACCGCAGGAAACGCACCGCCGCCGCGCGGCCGTTTCGGCTCGATCCGCATCTGCCGGATCACGCGCCGGAAATCGATCTCGTGCGCCGCCATCGTGCCGATCAGTTTCGCGATGACCGCGAGGTGGGAAGGAACCGTGCCCTTGCTCGAATAGTTCGTGATCGAGCTTTCGTTCATCCGGATCAGGCGGGCGAACTCGCGCGCCGTCAGCTGTGCCTTCTTCAACTCCTGTTGAAATTCCGCATACGCCATTGCGCACATGATGCTTCGTCTCCGTGAATCAGAATTCGGCCCGCGCGGCGCCGGCGCCGACGGGTGGCGTTCCCGTCGCACCGGCGCCGCGGCGGGTTACATCTTCACCTGGTCGAGGAAGGTCTTCTTGCCGCTCTTGTAGCCGTAGATCGAGATGATCCCGTGCGTCAGGTCGCCCTTCGAATCGAACGTCGTCGTGCCGATCACGCCTTCGTACTTCGTCGCCGGCATCGCCGCGAGGATCTTCGCCGGGTCGGTCGAGTTCGCGCGCTTCATCGCGTCGACCGCGATGTAGACCGCGTCATACGCGAACGGCGCATCGAACTTGATGCCCTGGTTGAAGCGCTTCTGGTACTTCGCGAGGAAGTCCGCGCCGCCCGGCATCTTCTCGAGCGCAGCGCCGGCCTGCGAGCACAGCACGTTGTCGGCCGCCGGGCCGGCCAGCTCGGCCAGCGAGTCGGTGCACACGCCGTCGCCGGACAGGATCTTCGCGCGCAGGCCGAGCTGCTTCGCCTGCTTCGCGAGCGGGCCGCCGGTGGCGTCCATGCCGCCGTACATGATCGCGTCCGGGTTCTCGCCCTTGACCTTCGTCAGGATCGCGCGGAAGTCGACCGCCTTGTCGTTGGTCGCGTCGTGCGACAGCACCTTCAGGCCGAGCGCCTTCGCCTTCTTCTCGAACTCGTTCGCGAGGCCCTGGCCGTACGCGGTCGAATCGTCGATCACCGCGACGCTCTTCACGCCCTTCGACTGCGCGTAGCTCGCGAGCGCCGGGCCTTGCTGCGCGTCGGTCGCGACGACGCGGTAGGTCGTCTTGAAGCCTTGCTGCGTGTAGGTCGGGTTCGTGGCCGACGGCGAGATCTGCACGATGCCCGCGTCGCTGTAGATCTTCGACGCCGGGATCGACGTGCCCGAGTTCAGGTGGCCGATGACGGCGACGACCCTGTCGTCGACGAGCTTCTGCGCGACCTGGGTGGCCTGGCGCGGGTCGGCCGCGTCATCCTGTGCATCGAGTTGCAGCGTGATCTTCTTGCCGCCGATCGTGAGGCCCTTCGCATTGATTTCCTCGACCGCGAGGCGCGCACCGTTCTCGTTGTCCTTGCCGAGGTGCGAGATGCCGCCCGTCGTCGGTTCGACGCTGCCGATCTTGACGACCTGGTCGGCCATCGCGGTCGACGCGGCCGCGAATGCGGCGGCAGCCAGTGCGACGGTGATCAGGGGTTTGCAGCGCATGCCGACAGTGCTTCGTTCCATCTGCCATCTCCGAATTGAATGTCTTTCTATTGGCGTCTCGACCGGCCGACGGCGAGGTCGGGGCGATCGGACGAGTCTCCATACCCATCATGGGCTTCACTGCATCGCGTCCTCCCCGCGACGTGCCGCCCGGGTGAGCGGGCGAATCGGGGCCCTGAAACGGTGCAATTCGTATGAATATATATGAAGCCGATTTTGCGCGCTGCAGCGAATCGCGTAGCGGGGCGTTCTCAGCACGGCCGGCGCCCGACATTCGAAGGCGCCGGATGCCGGAAATCGTGCACCGCGGCAGGCCACGGGCTGCAATTCGCTGTCGACGGCCTTACGGCCGCATCCATTATTCGGCCGGCGGCCGGGACGAAGCCATGGACACTGACGCACGGTCAATCCGGAACTGTTCGGTCGATTTGTCTGCACAGTTTGGACGATTTCGATTGCGCATCCGGTTGCGGGGCCATGCTTCATCGCGATCGATACCCTCGTTTTAATGCAACTAACGGTCGAGCCCGGCAGCATCGGTGAACTGGCGCGGGGCGACAGCCTGCACCACGCATTCAGCTTTGCAAATTCCGGGGTTCGCCCCGACCGGCTCGCTTGCGGATCGCCTGGCCGATCGAGCCGGCCCGCTTCGGCTGCGATCCTACGAACGTCCGCGCAACGCCACGAAGATCACGCCGGCAATCGCCAGCAAGCCGCCGCACACCGTCTCGATGCCGGGTCGCTCGCCGGTCAGCGCCATCGACAGGACCGTCGCGACCGCCGGCGTCAGGTAGAGGAAGTTGGCGGCGCGCGCCGCGCCGAAGTAGCCGAGTGCAAAGGTCCAGGTCGCGTAACCCAGCGCGGCGGGGAAGATGCCGAGCATCAGCACGGCCAGCGCGGTGTCGCGCGACCCGCTGCCCAGCGCCACGAGCGCGCCCGGCAGCCACGGCGTGAGCAGCAGCGCGCCGGCCAGCAGCGTGTACGCGGTGCAGGCCAGCGCGCCGTACACCGGAATCAGCCGCCGCTGCAGCACGAAGTAGCTGGCCGAACACAGGGCCGCGCCGAGAATCAGCGTGCTGCCCGCACCGAGGACGAGGCCGCCCGGCTGCCCGCGTGCGATCACCGCGATACCGGCGAGGCTGACCAGCGAGCCGAGCCAGCCCCAGCGATTGAAGCGCTCGCCGAGAAACACGGCGGCCAGCAGCGCCGTGAAGATCGGCAGCGTGTTCACGATGAAGCTCGCCGCGCCGGCCGAGACGGTTTGCTCGCCGGTATTGAGCAGCGCGTTGTAGAGCGCGATGCCGAGAAAGCCGCACAACAGGAAGCGTAGCGCGTCGCCGCGGGTCGGCACGCGCGGCCGCCGCACCGCGAGCCACGCGACGATCAGCACGGCTGCGGTGGCGAAGCGCGCCGCCGCGAGCTGCAGCGGCGTCAGGCCATGCAGGCCGATCCGGATGAACGGGAAAGCGGACGCCCACGAGACGATCGTGAAGGCGACCGCGCCGGCCGCGATCAGCGGCTGCCGCGCAGTGCGCGACGACGGGGTGGAGAGCGTGTTCATGCGACCATGATGCGGCGTGGCAAGATGTTAAGCTAGCGCACAGATCAGCACGCAGATATGACGATGATTCACAGCTCGAGCCGGCGGCCGGCCGGCGCTTCAACCCGCTCGAAGCGCGCGCCGGCGTCGTCGCCCGCCGCAGCGCCGGCGCCGGGTTCGCGGCCGCCGCTCGCGAGTCTCGAGACGGTGTGCACGGTCGCGCGCGAGGGTTCGTTCCTGGCCGCGGCGGATGTCTCCGGCGTGACGCACGGCGCGATCAGCCGGCGGGTGGCCGCTGTCGAAAACTGGCTCGGCCTGCGGTTGTTCGAACGTCATGCGCGCGGCGTGCGCCTGACGCCGGACGGCCAGCGCTTCGTCGGCCGGATCGAGCAGGCGTTCGCGATCATCGACAGTGCGGCCGATCAGTGGCGCTCGCCGCGTACGCCGCGGCTGGTCAGGATGAGCGTGGTGCCGGCCTTCGCGCAGCTCTGGCTGCTCGAGCGCCAGCATGCACTCGAGAGCGAGGCGCCCGCATTGCGGATCGAACTCGGCATCGATCTGCGCAACGTGGATATCGCCGGCGGCGAAGCAGACCTGTCGATCCGGTACGGGCGCGGCAACTGGCGTCAGCTCGACACCCGTGCGTTCATGCCGGAACGGCTCTATCCGGTCGCGCATCCGCGGCTTGCCGCGCAACTGTCGAAGGCGCGCCGCCGGCGCGGCGATGCCGCGTTGCTCGACATGCCGTTGCTGCACGATTCCGACGTGACCGGCTGGCGCACGTGGTTCGATGCATTGGGCGTGCCGTTCAAGCCGCGCGCGCAGGATCGCCGTTTCGAGGATTACAACCTCGTGCTGGCCGCCGCCGAGGCCGGGCTCGGCGTGGCGCTGGCGCGGGTACCGCTCGCCGACGCCTATCTCAAGCGCAGCGAACTCGTGCGCGTGAGCCCGCACGAAGTCGATTCGGTGCTCAGGTATTACTTCGTGCATGCGAAGGGGGAGAATCGGCCTGAGGTGCTGGCGTTGATGGAGCGGATGCGGGCGGCGGTGGGGGCAGGCGGCTAGCCCTGGCTAGGGTATCGTGTCGGCCCGCCACGGTAGCTGTGGCAGCGAAAAAGCGTTGTGCGATACGCGGCACTAGGCTCGGGCCGCCGGATCGACGACAATGCGACCGCGAAAAACGATGAGGTGGAGAGATGAACGAGATTCGAAAAGGGATGCATCCGTGCGGATGCAAGCGAGGTCAACAATGAACAAGCCGGACAAGTCGTCGAAAGCGCGTGCCGCGCTCGACCAGCTGTTTTCGGGCATGGCGCCCACGGATGCGACGCGCGCGTCGCGTCCTGGCAATCCGTTCGAGGCGAGCGCGGACGATGCATCCGCCGGCACGGGCGGCCGCGGCGGTATCGAGGTCACGCTGTCGACCCGGATCCAGTTGCGCGGCTATCCGAATGCGAACGCGTTCATGAAGCGCATGGCCGAAGCATGGGGGCTGGAGTGGGGGATGTACGACAGCGTCAAGGCCATCGCGACGCTGCCCGTCGGTTGGCGAGCGCGCCGGCTGCCGGAAGTCACGCAAATCGTCGACGGACACGACGTGCTGCGCGCGGAGAGCAGCCTGCAGGGCGGCGAAATGTCGTATCTGAAAGTGCATCCGCGGTACTACATCGACGCACGCAAGGGATTGGGCTGGGGCAAGTCGTCGAAGGCGTCCGACGATCCGGATCTCGACGGTCCCGACTGGAACTGCTTCGTGATCGATCGCGAAAAGTCCATCGAAGTGCACGAACTGACGACCTCGTCGCTGAAAGCCGACATGGACAACGCGCGGGCGACGTTGCTGAAATGGCTGGACGAGAACTATCCGAAACATCGCGATCCTTTCGCTTACTGGTCGGATTGCGAAGGAGCGTCGTAATTTTGCGTGGCTGCCCGGTTCGGGTTCCGGTTCACCGGCACGCGCTGTGCGGCCGGCGCCGGAGCGGGTGGGGTGCAAGTCGCTTCGATGCATCGGCCGGTTGCGACGGGAGCGTCAATTGAAACGAGCCAGTGTCGTCCCGGTTCTCTGGGCAGCGTTCGGTGCGGCGGTCGGTTCGACCGTCATCGAGCTGCTGCTCTGGCCGATCGTCGGCGACGACGCGATCGGGAACCTGCTGCGCGACACACGCCTCACGGCAGCCATCGTGATGGGGCGCGGCGTGCTCGGCGCGTCCGCCGGCTTCGATCCGCTCGTCATGGCGGTGGCGACCCTCGTGCATATGGTGCTGTCGCTGGTCTATGCGGCCGTGCTGGCGAAGGCGATTCGCAACCTGTCGCTCGCGGCCTCGCTCTTCGTGGGCGGTGGGTTCGGCCTCATTCTGTACGGCGTCAACCTGTACGCGTTCACCGCGATCTTCCCGTGGTTCATTCCGGTTCGTGGCGCGATCACACTCGTGGCCCATCTGGTATTCGGGATCACGGCAGCGGCGGCCTACCGCTGCGCCAGGCGCTAGGCCGGGCGCCAATCGACGGTTCCCGCGTCGATCATTCGCACCAGACCCCTGGAATAAGCCCGCGCGCTGCATCGTTTAGCCGGCAGGAGACCCTGCACGATGCGGCGGCGCGTGAGCACCGCATGATGAATCGTGCGCGAGCAATCCGATCTGCCGGGCGCCGTCAGCCGCCCCTGCGATCGAGTGGTCGGGGGCAATCAGGCAGGAGCCGATCATGTGCAACTGGTTTCGATACGGGATAGGTATCGTCTGTCTCGGCTGTTCCGCGGCGGTCTTTGCGCAAACGTACGACGATCTGGCGGACGAGACGACGAACTGCCGGGCGGTCGTCGCGCGAGCGAACATCGACGGCACCGAGCAGCAAATCGTCGGGCGTGCGTGCCTGCAGGACGATGGCACATGGCAGTTCGTGCAGAGCGCCGATGGTAGTGTTTTATGGTATCCGGCAGCGGACTATCCGTATGCGGACCTGGGGTACTGGGGGCCGCCGCTTTTCATCGGCGCAGGTGTGGGCTTCGTGTTCATCGATCGCTTCCACCGCTTCCATCATTTCCACCACTTCGATCACGTCGTCCACTTCAACGGGGTGGACCATCACCGCGTCGGCGTGCCGATCGGTGCCGGTTTTCACCACGGTGCGTTTCCGGCCGGCACCGTCGGCCACGGATTCGGCGGCATGCATCAGTTCGGCGGGGTGAGCGGATTCGGTGGAATGCGGCGACATTAGGCGGTGTTTGCGGCCGGACTCGCTGCCGCCGTACCCCTGCTAATCGAGCCGCCCGCGCAGGTCGTCGAACGGAATCATCACGTGCGTGCGATACGCGGGCCGCGCTTTCAGCCGCTCGTACCACGCTTGCACGTGCGGGATGTCCGGTCGTGCGATGTCGAGTTCGAAGTAGCGATACAGGTGCGTGCCGGCCGCGATGTCGGCGAGCGTGAGCGTGTCGCCCGCGAGAAACGGCTGCGCGGCCAGCGCCGCGTCGAGCGCCTGGAAGTGCTGCGCGCACTGCGCGATGCTTTGCTCGACGCGCACCGTGTCGCGCTGTTCGGGCGGCGTCCGGAAGTAGCCCCGGAACACGCCGTTCAGGAACGTCGGCTGCAACGTGGTTTGCGACCAGTCCATCCAGCGGTCGGCGCGCGACTGTTCGGCGGGGTCGTCGTGCCAGAAGCCGGGGCGTCCGTAACGCGCGGCGAGGTAGCGCAGGATGCTGTGCGATTCCCAGACGAACGTGCCGCCATCGTCGATCACGGGTATGCGTCCGTGCGGGTTCATTGCGAGAAACGCGGGCGTGTCGAGTACGCTGAACTGCCCGCCGGCCGGCACGTGCCGATGCGCAAGCGCGAGCTCGTCGACGAGCCACATCACCTTCTGGACGTTGAATGCATTGCGGCGTCCCCATACGGTCAGCATGCCGGCCTCCTTGTGTCGTGCGGAACGGGATCGCGACAGTGTAAACGCCACAGGCGCGCACCGCGGTGCGCGCCTGCCGGCTGTCGTCGAGGTCGTCGTCGTTGCCGTGCGGCGACGCGATCAGAACTTGTGGCGAATCCCGACGATCGCGAGTTCCTGGGTATCGGTGCCGGAGTTCACGCCGTACGAGCCGACCGACGCGGCGGCCTTCACGACCGCGCCGTTCGCGTTGAGCGTGTTGCCGCTCGCCTTCTGGTAGCCGAACAGTGCATACAGGTCGGTGCGTTTCGACAGCGCGTAGTCCGCGCCGAGGTTGACCTGGTTGTAGTGCGCGGAACTCGGCCCCGTCAGCGACGTGTAGTTGTAGCCAACGCCCGCGCGCAGCGCCGGCGAGAACTGCCAGTTGAAGAACGCCGAGCCGTTGTTGAACTTCGCGTTCTGGGTGAACGCCGACAGCGTGTCCGCGCCGTACTGCGTGTTCGAATACGCGAGGCCGAAGGTGGCGGGCCCGGCCACGTACTGGCCGGCCACGCGCACGATCTGGATCGACTTCGCGCTCGAGAAGCCCTGGTTGATCACGGTGTTGAACAGCGTGTCCGAGCTGCTCGACCACGTGCGCACGCCGTTCGCGACGGTGGAGCCGCCGTTCGCATAGAAGAAGCCGGCGCCGAGCGACAGCGGGCCGTTCGCGTAGCTTGCGCCGAAGCTGTACGTGCGGCCGCTGCCGGTGGCGCCCGCCACGCCGCCGAAGCCGTACAGGCCTTCGAACTGGAAGCCCGAGATCAGCGGGCTCGTGTATTTCACCGAGTTGCTGACGCGCAGGCTGTTGTCGTAGTTGTCGAGGTCGCCCGGCGTCGCGAACACGCCGCCGAAGTAGTTGTCCTGCGTGAGGCCCTGCACGAGATCGACGACCGGATCGTACTGGCGGCCGAGCGTGACGGTGCCGTACGTGCTGCTCGCGAGGCCGACGACGGCCTTGCGGCCGAATTCGCGCGAGCCCTGGCCGAGCGCGCCCGTGCCGATGTTGAAGCCGTTCTCGAGCTGGAACAGCGCGGCCAGGCCGCCGCCGAGATCCTCGGTGCCGCGCAGCCCCCAGCGGCTGCCCGACAGGTTGCCGCTGCTGAACTTGACGAGGCTCGACGCGTTGCTGCCGTTCGCGTTCTGCGCGTTGTGCACGTACGCGATGCCCGCATCGGCGATACCGTACAGCGTGACGCTGCTTTGCGCGTGAGCGCCGGCGGCAAAGAGCGCGGCCGGCAGTGCGAGCAGTGCGAATGAACGGATCTGTTTCATTGTTGGATTCCCCCGTTGGTCGATTGGTCTGACGAATCGGTGAACGATACGGACGGCGCATCGTCGAGGGAACCAATAAATTGTCGGATCGTTATGAGGTGGCGCGGAGATGGGTGCGCGCGCAACCTGCCGGCGGCCGGCACGCGGGGATGCTATGCGTCGTGCCGCCGCGACGCGTTTCTCAGAACGAGCGTCATCAGTTGCCGGCGCGAATCGACGCCGAGCTTCGCGAAGGCGCGCTTCGCGTAGGTGTCGACGGTGGAGGTCTTGAGCCCCATCGATTGCGCGATGGCCGCCGACGTCATGCCCTGGATGAACGACGTGCACACGTGCATCTCGCGCGCGGTCAACCGTTCCTGCCATTCGGGCAGCCATTGCGCGACGAGGTCGAGATCGAGTTCGTCACGCGGTGCGTCGTCGGCGGAGATCGCGCCGAGCAGGCGCTTGTGCGCGGACGCCAGCGGCAGCACGACCTGCGAAAGCTGCTTCAGCAGGCTCAGCTCCTTCAGCAAAAACGGCGGCAGCCGCCGCGATCGCGCGATCGAGATCGAGTAGCGCGTGCCGCCCGTCACGCCCGCGATCACGCATTCGTCGTGAATGTCGCCGGCATCGAAGAACAGATGCCGCAGCTCGCTCGCCACACGCTGCGCGGACACCTGCAGCAACTGCACGTCGTTTTCGGTTTCGATCGCCGCGTACGTTGCATCGTCGCTCGCGTAGCTGCGGTAGTAGTGGCGCATCACCTGCGCGACCAGCTCGGGCTCGCGGCCGAAGCTGCCGATCCAGCCGACGCTGCGCCGGCCGGAAGACGCACTGCGCTCGTAGTCGAGATGCACGGCGTCGAAATCGACGTAGCGCACGAGCGTGTCGTAGACGGCGCGCATGAACTGCGGCGTGCCGACAGCTTGCGCGATGTCGCCCAGCGTTTCGGTCACGAACGCGACGTGGCTCAGCGGGAGATCGGGGGCGGGCAGCGCAGCGCTCATGGCGTCGTGTATCGAAGATTTTCAAGTGGCGCTACAGGTATCACGAATATTTTCGACTGCCTACGCGGGAATCTACCCAAACGGGGGAAATCGACGTCGCCGTTTGTCCCGGTTTTCGGGACTGACGCTGCCGGCCGTGATCTCTACATTGACCCTTGTGCTGAACACCGCTCGACGGCGTTGACGCGAGTCCGGACCCGGACCGGGCGCAACGGCCGATCCCCATCACAAGGAGAATCCCCATGCGTATCCGTATCCGTCGTCAACCGGCGACGTTGCGCGCCGCGCACGTCACGTCGGCGGCGCTGGCCGTCGCGGCCAGCCTGTGCGCCCATGCCGACGACACCCACCTGAACGTGTACAACTGGTCGGAGTACGTCGCGAAGGACACGGTCCCCGTCTTCGAGAAGCAGTCGGGCATCAAGGTGCGCTACGACAGCTACGACAGCGACGATACGCTGCAGACCAAGCTGCTTGCGGGCAGCTCGGGCTACGACATCGTGGTGCCGACGTCGAACTATCTCGCGCAGCAGATCCAGGCCGGCGTGTACCAGAAGCTCGACAAGTCGAAGCTGCCGAATCTCGCGAACCTCGACCCGTTGCTGATGAAGATGGTCGCGAAGGCCGACCCGGGCAACCAGTACGGCGTGCCGTGGGCATGGGGCACGACGGGGATCGGCTACAACGTCGAGGCGGTCAGGAAGCGGCTCGGCGACAACGCACCGACTGACAGCTGGGCGCTGCTGTTCGACCCGGCGAACGCGGCGAAGCTGAAGGGCTGCGGCATCTCGCTGCTCGACGCGCCGGACGCCGCGTTCGCGGCGGCGCTGCAGTACATGGGAAAGGACCCGGAGAGCAAGAACCCGGCCGACTACCAGGCGGCCTACGATGTGCTGAAGAAGATCCGCCCGTACGTCACGCAGTTCAGCTCGGCCGGCTATGCGGACGACCTCGCGAACAACGACGTGTGCGTCGTGCTCGGCTGGTCGGGCGACGTCGGTATCGCGCGGCGGCGCACGCTGGACGCCAAGCGCTCGTACGAGATCCGCTATGTGAATCCGAAAGAAGGCGGCCTGCTGTGGTTCGACGTGATGGCGATCCCGAAGGATGCGCCGCATCCGGAAGCCGCGCTGAAGTGGATCAACTACATCGAGGACCCGAAGACCAACGCGGCGATCACGAACGAGATCTACTACCCGAGCGCCAACAAGGCCGCGCGCCCGTTCGTGACACCGGCGATCGTGCAGGACCCGGGCATTTACCTGTCCGACGCGACGATCGCGAAGGCGTCGCTCGCGATGCCGCGCAGCGCCGACATCGCGCGGATGCAGAACCGTCTGTGGCTGCAGCTGAAGTCGGGCGGTTGAGGGAGACGACGATGATCCATACGTTCCCTGCCCCATCGGTTGCGGACGCCTTCGTGCGCATCGAAAACGTCGTGAAGAAGTTCGGCGACAGCACCGCCGTCGACAACGTGAACCTGACGATCGCGAAGAACGAGCTGTTCGCGCTGCTCGGCAGCTCGGGCTGCGGCAAGTCGACGTTGCTGCGCATGCTCGCCGGGCTCGAGACGGCCACCTCCGGCAAGATCTTCGTCGACGGCGAGGACCTCGCGTCGCTGCCGCCGTACCGCCGCCCGGTGAACATGATGTTCCAGTCGTACGCGCTGTTCCCGCACATGACGGTCGAATCGAACGTCGCGTTCGGCCTGAAGCAGGAAGGCACGCCGAAGCACGAGATCAAGGCGCGCGTGACCGATGCGCTTGCGCTCGTGCAGATGAGCAAGTACGCGCAGCGCAAGCCGCACCAGCTCTCCGGCGGCCAGCAGCAGCGCGTCGCGCTGGCCCGCTCGCTCGTCAAGCGCCCGAAGCTCTTGCTGCTCGACGAGCCGATGTCCGCGCTCGACAAGAAGATCCGCCAGAAAACCCAGCTCGAACTCGTGAACATCATCGAGAAGGTCGACGTGACCTGCGTGATGGTCACGCACGACCAGGAAGAGGC
>NZ_JAUJQE010000017.1:0-103650 GCF_030482505.1 Burkholderia sp. AU45274
TGGCAAGCTACATCCACTACTACAATCACGACCGCATCAAACTGAAACTAAAAGGGCTGAGTCCCGTGCAATACAGAACTCAGCCCTAGCCGTCATAACCCGTCCAACTTTACGGGGTCAGTTCACATCGTGCGGGGCTTCTTTTTCGCGCAAGCGGCAGCGCGTTCGGCTTACTTCACGCGCATGCCGGGCTTCGCGCCGCTGTGCGGCTCGAGGATGTAGAGGCCCGGCTCGGCCTTCTCGTCGGTGGCCGACGCGGCGAGCACCATCCCTTCGGACAGGCCGAACTTCATCTTGCGCGGCGCGAGGTTCGCGACCATCACGGTCAGCTTGCCGACGAGCTGCTCGGGCTGGTACGCGGACTTGATGCCCGAGAACACGTTGCGGGTCTTTTCCTCGCCGACGTCGAGCGTGAGCTGCAGCAGCTTGTCCGAGCCTTCGACGGCCTGGCACGCGACGATCTTCGCGATGCGCAGGTCGATCTTCGCGAAATCGTCGATCGAGATCGGTGCGTCGTCCGCGCCGTTCACGACAGCCTGCTTCGCGTTCGCCTTCGCGTTGTTCTTCGCATCCTTCGCGGCGTTCGCGCTCGCGGCAGCCGCGCCGGTGGCTTCGGCCTGCAGCGAATCGCGGTTCGCGGCGAGCAGCGCTTCGATCTGCTTCGGGTCGACGCGCGTCATCAGGTGCTGGTACGCCTTGATCGGCTGCTCCGACGACAGCGGCTTCGCGGCATCGGCCCAGGCGAGCGGCGCGATCCCGAAGAACGACTCGACGGCTTCGGCCACGCGCGGCATCACCGGCTTCAGCGCGAGCGACAGCAGGCGGAACGACTCGAGGCTCACGCTGCAGGTTTCGTGCAGCGCGACCGCGTTGGCCGGATCCTTTGCGAGATCCCACGGCTTCGCGCCGTCGACGTACGCGTTCACCTCGTCCGCGAGCTCCATCGTGTGGCGCAGCGCGCGGCCGTACTCGCGTGCTTCGTAGTGCGCGGCGATCTGCGGGATCGCCTCGCGCAGCTTCGCGACGAGCGGATGGTTCATCGCGCTGTCCTGCACGCGGCCGTCGAAGCGCTTGATCAGGAAGCCTGCCGCGCGGCTCGCGATGTTCACGTACTTGCCGACGAGGTCGCTGTTCACGCGCGCCTGGAAGTCGTCGAGGTTCAGGTCGATGTCTTCCATCGTCGCGTTCAGCTTCGCGGCGAAGTAGTAGCGCAGCCATTCGGGGTTCAGGCCCGTGTCGATGTAGCTCTGCGCGGTGATGAACGTGCCGCGCGACTTCGACATCTTCGCGCCGTCGACCGTCAGGAACCCGTGCGCGAACACGTTGGTCGGCGTGCGGTGGCCCGAGAACTCGAGCATCGCGGGCCAGAACAGCGTGTGGAAGTACAGGATGTCCTTGCCGATGAAGTGGTACTGCTCGGTGGTCGAGCCCGGGCGGACCCACGCATCGAAGTCGATGCCGTTGCGCTCGCACAGGTTCTTGAAGCTCGCGTAGTAGCCGACCGGCGCGTCGAGCCACACGTAGAAATACTTGCCGGGCGCGCCCGGGATCTCGAAGCCGAAATACGGCGCGTCACGCGAGATGTCCCAGTCGGCGAGCTTGGCCTCGCCGGCGTCGCCGAGCCATTCGCGCATCTTGTTGGTCGCTTCGGGCTGCGCGAGGCCGCTCACCCATTCGCGCAGGAACGTTTCGCAGCGCGGATCGGACAGGCGGAAGAAGTAGTGCTTCGAGGTCTTGCGCACCGGCGTCGCGCCCGACACGACCGAATACGGGTTCAGCAGTTCGGTCGGCAGGTAGGTCGAGCCGCACACTTCGCAGTTGTCGCCGTACTGGTCCTTCGCGTGGCACTTCGGGCACTCGCCCTTGATGAAGCGATCCGGCAGGAACATTTCCTTGACGGGATCGTATGCCTGCTCGATCTCGCGCTCGGCGATGAAGCCGGCGTCCTGCAGCGCGACGTAGATCTTCTCGCTCAGCACGCGGTTCTCGTCCGAATCGGTCGAGTAGAAGTTGTCGAACGACACGCCGAAGCTGTCGAAGTCGCGCTTGTGTTCGGTCCACACGCGATCGATCAGCTGCTTCGGGGTCAGGCCTTCCTTCTCCGCGCGCAGCATGATCGGCGTGCCGTGCGTGTCGTCGGCGCCGATGTAGTAGACCTCATGGCCATGCATTCGCAGCGTCCGCACCCAGATGTCGGTCTGGATGTACTCGACCAGGTGGCCGATGTGGATCTGCCCGTTGGCATAGGGCAGTGCGGACGTAACGAGGATCTGGCGGCCACCTTGCGGCGCCGCAGCCTGCACGGAAGTGAGGTCGGATGCGGACATAGGGTCTGTAGAGGAACGGCGGAAAAACGACGGGAAACTGCGATTCTAGCAGGGGCGCGCGTCAGCGACGCGGGCAGGCGCCCTCGACCGGGCGCCGAAAGAGGCGGGGCCACGCAAGCGGCGTGCCCGAGGGCGGTGTGCTGCGGCGCAGCACGATTTCTGCGGGCAAAAAAAACCGGGGCGGATACGGCCCCGGAGCAACAACGACAAGAGGAGAATGGTGACGCGCCGGCAACACCAGCCGCGTACCGTAAATACTGACCACGGCCTGCGACAGAAGTTCGAAAATTTTTTCGATTTGTTACCGGGTCCGCCGGAAGCCTTGTCCGGCGGGGCTGCGCGGGCCGCGAGCCCGCGCGTTCCCCTCGTCGTGCGCTTACTGCGCCTGCGCTGCGCGCAGGTAGATTTCGACGCGGCGGTTCTGTGCGCGGCCGGCTTCGGTCGCGTTGTCCGCGATCGGGTTCGATGCGCCCATGCCTTGCGCCGACAGGCGGCCGCCGTTCACGCCGCGCTGCGCCAGTGCGTTCACGACGCTTTGCGCGCGGTTCTGCGACAGCGTCTGGTTCAGCTGCGCCGAGCCCGTGCTGTCCGTGTAGCCGACGATCGAAGCCGTCACTTGCGGGTTCTGGTTCAGCGTCGTCGCCAGGTCGTTCAGCAGCGGCGTGAAGGCCGGCGTGATCGCGTACTGGTTCGTCGCGAACGTCACCGAGCTCGGCACGTTCAGCTTCAGCGAGCCGTCCGGCTGCTCGGTCACTTGCGTGCCCGTCTGCGCTGCCGACGGTGCGAGCTTGTTCTTGATCGCCTGCCAGTTGTAACCCGTCACGCCGCCGACCAGTGCGCCGACGCCAGCGCCGATCGCCGCGCCCTTGCCGCCGCCTGCCAGCGCGCCGATGCCTGCGCCCAGTGCTGCGCCCGTGCCGGTACCGACGGCCGCGTTGTTGCCTTGCTGCGTGGCGCAGCCTGCCAGCAATGCGCCGGCCAATGCAAAGACGGACAAGCGGGTCGCGATTTTCATGTTCATCTTGGATTCCTCTCTTGGTTGAACGAGTCGACAACGACGACAACAACAGTTATGGCTCCCTGCGCGGGCCGCCCGAAAAAGGAGGGCAGGCCCGTGCTCGCGGCAGCCGCCGAGGTGGCTGCATGCCCTGCCCGTCAGCGTGGCTGTTGGGACAGTGCGACGCGTCAGCCTCTACAATATAGGCGGTAAGTGGCCGATTTGGCCCCATAGCATGCCGCACGCGAAGAGTGCGCCGGGTCGCGCGTTCGCGCAATGGCGTGCAACAGATTCTTTCACTTTTCCCGATTTTCGCGCCGAAATTTGATATTTTTTGACGTTTGCGCGCGAGAAAAACGTTTTCACGGAGTTTCGATGAGCATTGACCGGGCACAAGTCGACGCCGCTTTGGCGGCTGTCGTCGACCCCAATACCGGCCGTCCGTATGCGGCGAACAAGGGCGTGCGCAACGTCGCGATCGACGGCGACGTCGTGGCGCTCGACGTGGTGCTCGGTTATCCCGCGCGCAGCCAGCACGACGACGTGCGCGCCCGCGTCACCGCGGCGCTGCAGGCCGTGGCCGGCGTGCGCGACGCGCGCGTCGCGGTCTCGCAGGAAATCGTCGCGCACACGGTGCAGCGCGGCGTGAAATTGCTGCCGAACGTGAAGAACATCGTCGCGGTCGCATCGGGCAAGGGCGGTGTCGGCAAGAGCACGACGGCCGTCAACCTCGCGCTCGCGCTCGCCGCGGAAGGCGCGTCGGTCGGCATCCTCGACGCCGACATCTACGGTCCGTCGCTGCCGACGATGCTCGGCATCCACGGCCAGCGTCCCGAGTCGCCCGACAACCAGTCGATGAACCCGCTCGTCGGCCACGGGCTGCAGGCGAACTCGATCGGCTTCCTGATCGAGGAAGACAACCCGATGGTATGGCGCGGCCCGATGGCGACCTCCGCGCTCGAGCAGCTGCTGCGCCAGACCAACTGGCGCGAGCTCGACTACCTGATCGTCGACATGCCGCCCGGCACGGGCGACATCCAGCTGACGCTCGCGCAGCGCGTGCCCGTCACCGGCGCGGTGATCGTCACGACGCCGCAGGACATCGCGCTGCTCGACGCGAAGAAGGGCCTGAAGATGTTCGAGAAGGTCGGGATTCCGATCCTCGGCATCGTCGAGAACATGAGCATCCACATCTGCTCGAACTGCGGCCACGAGGAGCACGTCTTCGGCGCCGGCGGGGCCGAGCGGATGGCGAAGGAGTACGGCGTCAACGTGCTCGGCAGCCTGCCGCTCGACATCGCGATCCGTGAGCGCGCCGACAGCGGCACGCCGACGGTCGTGGCCGATTCGGAAGGCGCGCTGGCGCATCGCTATCGCGAAATCGCGCGCGGTGTTGCGCTGGCGATTGCCGAGCGATCGCGCGACATGACGTCGAAGTTCCCGTCGATCGTTGTTCAAAATACGTAAAACCCTTGCGGGGCGGGGCCTCACGCTGTTTACGGCGCCGCGAGGCGCGGTATCATGGCGACTTTTCCCGGGTCCCTTTACCCGCCCGGCGCGGCCGTCGTGTCAAACGGCCGTCAGCCGGCATGAGGATCGAATGAAACAACGACATCACGGCGTGTACGCCGGCCGCGCGCGGTGCGCGCTGCTGGCCGCCGCCGCGCTGGGCCTGCTGGCCGGCTGCACCTCCTTTTCCTCGTCGCACGAAAAACGGGCCGACGCACAACTGCAGCCGACGGTTGGCTCGCAGGCGCGCGGCGCGGTGACGTTCGTCGAGCGTCCGGACGGCGTGCAGGTCACCTACAACCTGGCCGGCTTGCCGCCGAACAGCGATCACGCCTTGCAGGTACACGAACGCGGCGACTGCAACGCGGGCGACGGCTCGAGCGCCGGCCAGGTGTTCGCGCCGGCGGCCGACCGGCTGCGCGCGGGTGCCCGCGTCGCCGGCGATCTCGGCAACATCCACGCGGACGCGAACGGCGTCGCGGCCGGCTTCATCGTCGCGCCCGATCTGGCCCTCGATGGTGTGCGCTCGGCGATGAACCGCGCGGCGCTGGTGCACCGCGAACCGAGCGATCCCGCGTTTCCGCAGCATGGCGCGGGGCCCGCGCTCGCTTGCGGCGTGATCCGGTGACGGCCGCTGCGTGCGCAGGCCGATGATCGCGTAAAATGTGCGCCTTTCCCGGCCGCTGCCTCGCGCGAGCGGCCCTCCCTGACTGTCACGCAGCGTTTCCAGGCGCCCTGATATGAAACGACCCCAACGCTCACTTCGTTCGCTGTCCCCCGAGGGGACGGCCAGCCTCCTTGGGACGGCCCGGCGGAGGCTGGCATGAGCATCAAGTCCGACAAATGGATTCGGCGCATGGCCGAAGAGCACAAGATGATCGAGCCGTTCGTGCCCGATCAGGTTCGCGCGTCCGAGGACGGCCGCCGGATCGTCAGCTACGGCACGTCGAGCTACGGCTACGACATCCGCTGCGCGGACGAATTCAAGATCTTCACGAACATCAACTCGACGATCGTCGACCCGAAGAACTTCGACGAGGGTTCGTTTGTCGATTTCAAGGGCGACGTGTGCATCATCCCGCCGAACTCGTTCGCGCTGGCCCGCACCGTCGAATATTTCCGCATCCCGCGCACGGTGCTGACGGTCTGCCTCGGCAAGTCGACCTATGCGCGCTGCGGGATCATCGTCAACGTGACGCCGTTCGAACCCGAGTGGGAAGGCTACGTCACGCTGGAATTCTCGAACACCACGCCGCTGCCCGCGAAGATCTACGCGAACGAAGGCGTCGCCCAGGTGCTCTTCTTCGAGAGCGACGAAGTGTGCGACGTGTCGTACGCGGATCGCGGCGGCAAGTATCAGGGGCAGCGTGGTGTCACGCTGCCGAAAACCTGATCTGGTTGCATAACGTCTCACCAGTTTCCGGGTGACCGCTGCGCGTGACGCGCCGCGGTCGTTCTTTTTGGAGAATCGCCCATGAAGTTTCGTTTCCCCGTCGTCATCATCGACGAAGATTTCCGCTCCGAGAACATCTCGGGCTCCGGCATCCGGGCGTTGGCCGAAGCGATCGAGAAGGAGGGCGTCGAAGTCCTCGGTCTCACGAGCTACGGTGATCTGACGTCGTTCGCGCAGCAGTCGAGCCGCGCGTCGTGCTTCATCCTGTCGATCGACGACGACGAACTCATGCTCGGCGAAACCGGTTCGGACGGCGAGCTGCCCGAGCTCGCGACCGCGATCATCGAGCTGCGCGCGTTCGTCACCGAAGTGCGCCGCCGCAACGCGGACATCCCGATCTTCCTGTACGGCGAGACGCGCACGTCGCGCCACCTGCCGAACGACATCCTGCGCGAACTGCACGGCTTCATCCACATGTTCGAGGACACGCCGGAGTTCGTCGCCCGCCACATCATCCGCGAGGCGAAGGTCTATCTCGACTCGCTCGCGCCGCCGTTCTTCAAGGAGCTCGTGAAGTACGCGGACGAAGGCTCGTACTCGTGGCACTGCCCGGGCCACTCGGGCGGCGTCGCGTTCCTGAAGAACCCGCTCGGCCAGATGTTCCACCAGTTCTTCGGCGAGAACATGCTGCGCGCGGACGTCTGCAACGCGGTGGACGAACTCGGCCAGCTGCTCGACCACACGGGCCCCGTCGCGGCGTCCGAGCGCAACGCGGCGCGCATCTTCAGCGCGGACCACCTGTTCTTCGTGACCAACGGCACGTCGACGTCGAACAAGATCGTCTGGCACGCGACGGTCGCCCCGGGCGACATCGTGCTGGTCGACCGCAACTGCCACAAGTCGATCCTGCACGCGATCACGATGACGGGCGCGATCCCCGTGTTCCTCACGCCGACGCGCAACCACTTCGGCATCATCGGGCCGATCCCGCGCGACGAATTCAAGCCGGAGAACATCCGCAAGAAGATCGAGGCGAACCCGTTCGCGCGCGAAGCGATGCGCGAGAACCCGGACATGAAGCCGCGCATCCTGACGATCACGCAGAGCACGTACGACGGCGTCGTCTACAACGTCGAGATGATCAAGGACCTGCTCGGCGACCTGCTCGACACGCTGCACTTCGACGAAGCGTGGCTGCCGCACGCAACCTTCCACGATTTCTACCGCGACATGCACGCGATCGGCGACGGCCGTCCGCGCACCGGCGCGCTCGTGTTCGCGACGCACTCGACGCACAAGCTGCTCGCGGGCATCTCGCAGGCCTCGCAGATCGTCGTGCAGGATTCGGAGAACCGCACGTTCGACAAGCATCGCTTCAACGAGGCGTACCTGATGCACACGTCGACGAGCCCGCAGTACGCGATCATCGCGTCGTGCGACGTCGCGGCCGCGATGATGGAGCCGCCGGGCGGCACCGCGCTCGTCGAGGAATCGATCGCCGAGGCGATCGACTTCCGCCGCGCGATGCGCAAGGTCGACGCCGAATACGGCGACGACTGGTTCTTCAGCGTGTGGGGCCCGGACAACCTGTCCGAGGAAGGCATCGGTTCGCGCGAGGACTGGATGCTGAAGCCGAACGACCACTGGCACGGCTTCGGCCCGCTGGCGGAAGGCTTCAACATGCTCGACCCGATCAAGGCGACGATCATCACGCCGGGGCTCGACGTCGACGGCGAGTTCGGCGAGACCGGCATTCCGGCCGCGATCGTCACGAAGTACCTGGCCGAGCACGGGATCATCGTCGAGAAGACCGGCCTGTACTCGTTCTTCATCATGTTCACGATCGGCATCACGAAGGGCCGCTGGAACTCGATGGTGACCGAGCTGCAGCAGTTCAAGGACGACTACGACAACAACCAGCCGCTGTGGCGCGTGCTGCCGGAATTCGTCGCGCAGCATCCGCGCTACGAGCGTGTCGGCCTGCGCGACCTGTGCACGCAGATCCACGACGTGTACCGCGCGAACGACATCGCCCGCCTGACGACGGAGATGTACCTGTCGGACATGGAGCCGGCGATGAAGCCGTCGGACGCGTTCGCAAAGCTCGCGCACCGCAAGATCGACCGCGTGCCGCTCGACGAGCTCGAAGGCCGCGTGACGAGCATCCTGCTCACGCCGTACCCGCCGGGCATTCCGCTGCTGATCCCGGGCGAGCGCTTCAACAAGACGATCGTGAACTACCTGCGGTTCGCGCGCGACTTCAACGAGCGCTTCCCGGGCTTCCACACCGACATCCACGGCCTCGTCGCGGAAGAGGTGAACGGCCGGGTCGAGTACTTCGTCGACTGCGTGCGCGACTGATGGCGACGCACGGACGAATCCAGGCGATGCGTGCGGCGCTGGCCGCGCTCGTCGTCTGGGCGGCAGGGTCGGCAGGGCTGGCGGGAGTCGGGGTCGCGCACGCGGAAGTCGCGGCGGCCGACCCGATCGACGTCGCGATGCGGCAGTGTCTCGCGCGGCGCGACCGGTCGTCACCGGCCGGCCAGATCCAGTGCATGGGCGAGGCGCAGCAGCAGTGGCAGGCCGTGATGGACGGCGCGTACCAGCGCCTGTTGAAGGATGCGCCGGCCGACGCGAAGCGCGGCTGGCAGGACAGCCAGCGCCATTGGCTCACGTGGCGCAAGGACGAAGTGCATCTGCTGAAGGCCGTGTACGACACCACGCGCGGGACGTCGTACGCGATGTCGAGTGCCGACCTGCAGCTGCAGCCGGTGCGCGATCGCGCACTGGCGCTGCGCGCTGCGGCCGATCGCTATGCGCCGCCGCCTGCCGCCGTGCCGGTCGCGGCCACGAGCGGCGCGCAGGGCAGCGTGGGTGATGTCCCGAGCGCGGCCAAACCGAACGCCAAACCGAACGGCAAGCCGGCGAACGCGCCGCGCGATCCAGCCGTGCGCCGCGTGCGGCCGTGCGAACAGGACGCCGCGTGCGAGCACGCGCTGTTCGACCTGAACCGCTATTACCAGAAGCTGCGCCGCAAGATGCCCGCGCATTCGGCCGCGACGCTCGTGCGCGCGCAGCGCGCGTGGGTCGGGTTCCGCGATGCGACGGCACCGCTCGTCGGCGAGGACGGCCGCGTCGACCTGATCGGCGCGCGCATCGCGACGATGAAGCGGCTGTCGGAGACGGCCGGCAACAAGTAAGCGCAATGGCGACGCCGGTGATCCGGCGAGACGGCAAAAAGCAAAACGGGCACCCGGAAAGGTGCCCGTTTTTCATTTGGCGGCCGTGATTCAGGCGGGCCGTTGCGTATCGAGCCCGCCGAACCACGACGGCACGAGCGCGACCGCATCGTCGAGCGACGCGAGCACGTGCAGGCTCAGCGCGACGATTTCGGGCGTCGGCGCCTTCAGGTCGGGCACGGTGATGACCGATGCACCCGCGCCGGCGGCCGATTGCGCGCCGAAGTCGCTGTCCTCGAACGCGACGCAGGCGTGGGCCGGCACGCCGAGGCGTTCGGCCGCGAGCCGGTAGACGGCCGGGTCGGGCTTGCCGCGCGCGACTTCGTCGCCGCCCGCGATCGCGCGGAAGAACGGCAGCACGCCGACCGCGTCGAGCCGCGCACGGATGACCTCGCGCGCGGACGACGACGCGACCGCACACGGAATGCCGGCTTGCGCGAGCGCGTCGAGCAGCGCCAGCGCGCCCGGCTTCAGCGGAAACTTCGGATGCGGTTCGGGCGCCGCAAGCTGCTCGCGCACGCGGATGCGCACCGCGTCGAACGTATCGGGGTTGCCGATCAGCCGTGCCAGGATGACCTGGCCTTCGGCGAACGAGCGGCCGACGATCTGCAGGTAGTCGGTGGTGGTCAGCGTGACGCCGTGCGCATTCGACACGTCGATCCACGTGTTCATGATGGTCCGCTCGGAATCGACGAGCAGGCCGTCCATGTCGAAGAGCGCGGCGGAAAAGGTCATCGGCGGCATTCGGGAAGCAGGGAAGGCGATGGGCGGCGCGACGGCCGCCCGAATGAAAAACGGACGCCGAGGGCGTCCGTCCGGAACAGCAGGCTTACTGGCCGAGCGCGGCGCGCGCCGCCTTCACCGCCGCACGCACCTGGTCGGGCGCGGTGCCGCCCGGGTGGTTGCGGCTCGCGACCGAGCCCTCGAGCGTCAGGTAGCCGAACACGTCTTCGCCGATCAGGTGCGCGACGTTCGGCAGTTCCTGCTTCATCTCGTCGAGCGTCAGGTCGGCCAGGTCGATGCCTCGGTCGTCGCAGATCTTCACGGCGTGCGCGACGGCTTCGTGCGCGTCGCGGAACGGCAGGCCGCGCTTCACGAGGTAGTCGGCGAGGTCGGTGGCGGTCGAGAAGCCCTGCAGCGCGGCCGCGCGCATCGCGTCCGGCTTCACGGTGATGCCGGCCACCATCTCGGCGAAGATCCGCAGCGTGTCGGCGACGGTGTCGACCGTGTCGAACAGCGGTTCCTTGTCTTCCTGGTTGTCCTTGTTGTACGCGAGCGGCTGGCCCTTCATCAGCGTCAGCAGCGCCATCAGGTGGCCGTTCACGCGGCCCGTCTTGCCGCGCGCGAGCTCGGGCACGTCCGGGTTCTTCTTCTGCGGCATGATCGAGCTGCCGGTGCAGAAGCGGTCGGCGATGTCGATGAAGCCGACGCGCGGGCTCATCCACAGCACGAGTTCTTCGGAGAAGCGCGACACGTGCGTCATCACGAGCGCGGAAGCCGCCGTGAATTCGATCGCGAAGTCGCGATCCGACACCGCGTCGAGCGAGTTCGTGCAGATGCCGTCGAAGCCGAGCGTCTTCGCCACCGCGTGACGATCGATCGGGTAGCTCGTACCGGCGAGCGCGGCCGCGCCGAGCGGCAGGCGGTTCACGCGGGTGCGGCAGTCGCGCATGCGCTCCGCGTCGCGCGAGAACATCTCGACGTATGCGAGCAGGTGGTGGCCGAACGTGACGGGCTGGGCAACCTGCAGGTGCGTGAAGCCCGGCATGATCGTGTCGGCGTTCTGTTCCGCGAGGTCGAGCAGCGCGCCGCGCAGGTCGTTCAGCAGGCCGCCGATGCGGTCGATCTCGCCGCGCAGCCACAGGCGGATGTCGGTCGCGACCTGGTCGTTACGCGAGCGGCCCGTGTGCAGGCGCTTGCCGGCGTCGCCGATCAGCGCGGTCAGGCGCGCCTCGATGTTCAGGTGGACGTCTTCCAGATCGAGCTGCCATTCGAATTCGCCGCGCTCGATTTCACCCTTGATCTGCGTCATCCCGCGTTCGATCGCGGCCAGGTCGTCGGCGCTGATGATCTTCTGCGCGGCGAGCATGTTCGCGTGCGCGAGCGAGCCGGCGATGTCGACGAGCGCGAGGCGCTTGTCGAAAAATACCGACGACGTGTAGCGCTTGACCAGCTCGGACATCGGTTCCGAGAAGCGGGCCGACCAGGCCTCGCCCTTTTTGTGCAGTTGGGACGTCATGGCGATTCTTCGAAGGGAGATTGAGCGGCGTGCGCCGCCGAGGAATCCGGGGATTTTAGCATTCGCGGCCGGGTGTCCGGCACAAGCCCGCCGCGGGCGGGAGCGGCGCGGGCGCTAGCGCGGCGAGCAGGTCAGCGGGCCGATCCGCGGCAGCGTGCCGTCGTCCGGCCGCCGGTACGCGAAGGCAACCGCGCAATCGTGGCCGTTGCCGGAGATTTCCAGGCGGTTATGGTCGACGAGGCCGTCGACGAACGTGAGGCCGTCGTAGCCGACGATCGTGCGCTGGCCGTTCTCGACATCGCGGACTTCGAGCCCCGGTGGCAGCGGCGTACCGTCGGGCGCGTGCAGGATGATCGACGCCGCGCTGTAGCGCGACACGGCGAAATGCGCGAGCACGCCCGAGCGCGCCTGCGGCACGACGTCGAGTGTCGTGTCGGCGATGCGCGCATCGGCCGGTAGCGTCGCGCCGTCGATCGCGACGCGATTGTTCTGGTACGCGTTCAGATCGGGCACCAGCAGGTAGCCGGCGCGGTTGGTCTCGCCGATCAGCCGGTTCTGGTGCAGGACGGGGACGCGCCCCGTATCGGTCGAGACGAGCGCAAAGCTGTCGTCGATGCGGCGCGCCGTCATCAGCCGGCCGTCCATCAGCACGAGCGCGCCCGTGACGTCGACCGACGCGTTGCCGCGCCCGCCGAACGACTGCGCAAGCAGCGTGACCTCGCCGGCGCGGCCGAGATACCGCACTTGACCCTGCCCATAGCGCAGCGCGGCGCTGGTGCCCGCCTGCACGTTCCAGCCGAAGCCGCCGCCGTAGTCGGGCGGGCGCGACGCGTTCACCGCGTAGGTCGATTCGCCGTTCTGCCGGCCTGCGCTGGCCGAGACCGACGTGTTGCCGCCGAGGCCGATGCTCACGCTGGCGAAGAAGCCGCGCGTGTCGCGCTGCCGGAAATCCTGGAACGCACTGACGGTCAGCGAGGTCAGCATGCCGAGATTGACGAGGTACGCGATCGAACCGATGCGCGATGCATCGATGCCCGGGTACTTGAGGCCGAGATAGCTGAACGACAGCGTCTGCGCGCGCAGGAACGGAAACGATACCGTGACGCGGTCCGTGGCGCTCGACACCGGGATGCCCTCGCGCGCACCGAGGTCGCCGTAGCCGCCGAATGCGCGTAGCGTCTGCGCATCGATCGAGACACGCGGCGTCACGTACTGGTAGCCGAGGCCCACCTGCGCGCCGGCGCCGCGCTGCGCGCTGACGGCCAGCGACGCGTTCGCGACGCCGCCGTTGCCGATGCGCGCGAGGACGCCCGCGCCGGCGTTGTAGACGCCGGTCGTCGCTTCCGCGTGTGCCTCGACGGTCAGCCGCTCGCTGATGCCGTAGCGCAGCGACCCGCTCGCCGCCGGCGTGCGGGCGTAGTCGAACGAGGTGATGCCGTACGCGCGTCGCAGGAAACCCGCCTCGACCGAATAGCTCGCGAGGCCCGGCGCGAGCAGGCGCGTATCGATGTACAGCGGAATCGACGTCGACACCGAGCGGCCCAGCGCGTCGCGCGTGACCACGGTGGCGTTGCCCGAGCCGGTGATGCCCGGCACGCTGTTGATCACGAACGGCCCGCCCGGCACTTCGCCGCTGAACTGGCGCACGTTGTTCACGTACAGGTCGACCGACGTCGGCACGACCGCGCTGCCGGACAGCGCCGGCACCGGGAACGTCACGAGATCGGGGCGCAGGCCGAAGTTGCTGCGCCATTGCACGCCACCGATGCGCAGCGAGCGCGTCCACGACAGCGACGACGAGATCGTGTCGCCGAACTGCGTGGTCGTGAGCGTCGCCGGGCTCGAGCGCGTCCACGACGTGTCGTAGCGCAGGTAGCGCTGGCGGTCGTCGTACAGGTACGCGATGCCGGTGCTGCTGAAGACGCCGGCCGGGTCGAAATAGCGTGCCTCGCTCCAGATGGCGAGCGGCGAATGGGCGAGGGTCTGCGCGTAGGCATCGTAGTTCAGCACGACGCCGCGGCCGGCCGTGGCGGGCGGCGCGGCGGTGAGCGCGCGCGTGTCGAACGTGTGCGGAATGCGCAGCGCGTCGGGCACGCGCAGGTCGAGCGTCTGGCGGCTCATGTCCACGTCGTAGCGCAGCCCCGGGAGCGTGTCGAGCGCGACGAGCGTATTCGAAGGCTCGTGCGTGCGCTCGCCCGTCGCGACGCCGAGATCGTTCAGGTCGGCGGAGGCCGCGTAGAGTCGGCCGTCGATCTGCTGGACGCGGGCGATCCGGTGGGTCGGCTCGCCGTTGAGCGACACGTCGAGAAACAGCACGCCGGGCTCCGGGGCAGCCGCGGGGGCGGGCCGCGCGGGCGCCGGCTCCGCGCGTGCCGCGGCGGCATGCAGCGCCAGCGCGATCGCGAGGGCGGCCGCGAGCCGGGTGTGTCGCGCGGGGGCGTGGGCCCGGTGGGCATGGCGCGTCGTCGGCACGGGCAGCGTGGCGGGTTCGTGCCCGCGCGTCAGGGTGGCGTCAACTGCGCCTCGACCGGCTGCGCGTTGACGGTGGCCTGTACCCTGACGAACGATGCCGCGCGCGCGTCGAGCCTGAGCGGCCAGCGGCGCGTGCTGCCGGCGAGCGCATAGCCGAGCAGGCCGCGTGCGACCTCGTGAGTGGCGCCTTGCGCGTCGACCAGCCGGACCGCGGAAAGCTGCGCCCGCCGTCCGCCGCGATTGTCGACCGCGAGCCGCAGGCCCTGCGCGTCGCGTTCGACGCGCCACGCGAGACGCGGCGGCGCCGGCATCCCGGGCGGCTCGACGAACACGGGCACCGAATAGCGCAGCCGGATCGTGATGCCGTTTTCGACCGGGGTGCCGGGCGCGGGCAGTTCATCGATCAGGACGCGATAGCTTTCCTCGGCTGCCGGCGCGTCGAGGGCCGTGCGCACGAGCCGGATCAGCTGCCCGGCGTTCGCGCCGATCTGCAGCAGCGGTGGCGATGCGGCCAGCGCGTCGGTCGGCGTCATCACGTCGTCGCCGTTTTCCTGCGTCCAGCGGTACGTGCGGACCTGGCCGTAGATCGGCCGTCCGCCGGGATTGTCGAGCATGACGCTGGCCGCGGCGGCCGACGGCGGCAGCTCGATCGTCACGGGCGTGATCTGCAGCGTGGCCGCAGATACGGCCGCCGCCGACGTGGCCCACAGCGCGGCGACCGCGCGCGGAAGGAACGCCACGGGGCGTCAGAAGTAGACGGTGGCGGTGACACTCGCCTGATAGGTGTCGGGCTTCGGTGTCGCCTGCGCCGGCACCTGGCCATACACGTTCAGCGTCTGTGCGGAACCGGTCCCGGTGCCGCCGACCGTGTCCGTTCCCTGCGTGTTGCCCCAGACCGTGGCGTGGCTCGAATCCTGGTAGATCTGGTAGCCGACCGTCGTGCTCGTGTTGCCGCTCGCGGTGCCGGCCATCAGCCGGCTGGCGACCGTCGAGCCCGTGACGGCGCCCGCATCGAGCCCGACGTTGTACGGCGTCGAGTTCGTACAGGTGACGGACAGGGTGGTCTGCTGGCTGATCGTCGACGCGAGCACGCCGGTCGTGCCGAATGCGAGCGGGTTGGCGGCGATCGTGCAGTTCGCCTGGATCGTCAGCGTGACGTTGAACTGGGCGGTGGCGTTGCCGTTCGAGTAGGTGGCGGCGACGGTAACGGGTTGCAGCGCCGGTGCGAATGCGAAGGCGGTCGCGAGCGCGGTGGAAAGGACACGACGTCGGGTAGCGTTCATTGTGGTTATCTCCAGCCGTTCAAGGGATGTCGCCCGGCTCGCGGGTGGCCTCCCGCGTTGTGCCTGCCGTGCCGACGGAACAGCGCTGTCGTTGAAGGAAGACTACTCCACGCTTTCGGGCGCCGGCAATGGTGAAAACGCCGACGCGGCAGGTTTTGTGCCGGATTCCTGATAGATTGCTGTGGGCGGCTTGACCTGGATCAAGAATCGGCGCGAACGACGCGGTACGCGGCCGGCTACCATCGAGGGGCGCGTGGCCTGGCGACGGTTGTCGCGGGGCGAGCGTGCTTACGGGGAAAACCATGGCGGATGAGCGATTCGACGCGGCGCGCGGCTGGCTGCGCATGCTGTCGTGCCTGCTGCTGGTCGTGGCGCTTGGCGCGCCGTGGGCGTCGGCACGCGCGGATTCCTGTTCGGTCACGCCACCGGCGCCGAGCTTCGGCTCCGTCAGCCCGATCCGGCTGCTGGCCGTCACGACCACCAGCACGATGACCGTCAACTGCACGTGGGATGCGCTGAGCCTGAACACGGGCGTGCTCGTCTGCGTGAACCTCGGCGGCACGAGCCCGCGCTACCTGAGCAACGGGACGAACCAGATGCAGTACGACCTGTACCAGGATTCCGGCTATTCGCAGGCGTGGGGTTCCGTCAGCGCCGGCACCACGCCGATCTCCGTTACGTTGCAGAAACCATTGCTCGGCACCAGCGCGAGCGCGAACATCACCGTCTATGGCCGCGTCACGGCCAACCAGCCGACCGTGCCGACCGTGAACAACAGCAGCACGGTCTACACGCAGAGCTTCAGCGGCAACCAGGCGACGTACAGCCAGAGCTTTTCGCTGCTCAGCATCCTGCCGACGCTGACGTGCGCGGCGCAGTCGGCGGCCGGCACGGTGAGCTTCTCCGCCACGGCCACGGTCACCAACGACTGCATCATCACCGCCACCGGCGTCGCGTTTCCGGCCACCGGCGTACTGACGTCTCCGTTGGCGGCGGCCGGGTCGATCAACGCGCGCTGCACGAACGGCGACGCGTTCCAGATTGCGCTGAACGGCGGCGGCAGCGGCAACGTCGCCGCGCGCACAATGTCGCGCGCGGGCGGCGGCGGGTCGGTCGGCTATCAGCTTTACAAGGACGGTGGCTACACGACGCCGTGGGGCGACGGCACCGGCGGCACGGCGATGGCGACGGGGGCGGGCAGCGGACTTAGCCAGACGATCCCCGTGTACGGGCGCGTGCCCGCGCAGACAACCCCCGCGCCGGGCAACTACAGCGACACGATTACCGCAACGATCAGCTTCTGAGTGGCGTCAGTCGCGCACCAGCACGACCAGCTTCAGGTCCTCGCGGTGCGCGGGCTTCAGCGTGATCTGCTGGTACACGAGGCGGCCGTCGGCCGGATGGTCGAATTCGCGCAGGCCGCCTTCGCGCTCGAATACGTCCTGCGATGCCCAGTACTGCGCGAAAGCGTCGCTGCCGGCGGTCAACGCGTCGATCAGTGCGCGCGTCGGCGCATCGGTCAGGTGACGGATCGAATCGGCGCGGAATTCGGCCGCGAGCCGCCGCGCGCGGGTTTCCCAGTCGACGATCAGCGTGCGTGCGGCCGGCGACATGAATGTGAAGCGCAGCAGGTTGCGGTCGTGCTCGCCGTCGAGCCAGCCTGAAAAGAGCGCGGCGGCCGGCGCGTTCCAGGCGAGGGCGTTCCATTGCCGGTCGAGCACGTACGCGGGCGTCGCGATGGCCGCGACGGTCGCGGCGAGCGTTGGCGGCAGGTCGCCGCCCGCGACGTCGGGCTCGGCCGGGTCGCGCTGCGCGGCCAGCTCGAACAGATACGCGCGCTCGGCCTTCGACAGTTGCAGCGCGACGGCGATCCGCGCGAGCGCGTCGGCCGACGCCGACACCGGGCGGCCCTGTTCGATCCACGTGTACCAGGTCGGGCTGACGCCGCACAGTTGCGCGACTTCCTCGCGCCGCAGCCCCGGCGTGCGGCGGCGCGGGCCGGGCGGCAGGCCGACGGCCTGCGGCGACAGCCGCTCGCGGTGGGCGCGGATGAATTCGCCGAGTGCGCGGGCGGGCGAGGCGTCGAGCGGCGGGACGGGAGAGGAGGACGGGTGGTTCATGCGGAAACGGCGAAATGGAAACGGGGGCGCGGCAACGGTCAGGCAGGTGTATCGAATACCAGAATAACTGCTTAACTTGTACCGGTACAAACGCAGGCCTATTGTAGCGGCTCGCGCGCTGGCAGGGCAGCGCGCGTCCCACAAAACGCGTTGCATGGGGCCGGAGCAGAGGCTGAGGCGTCTGTCGCACCGGCAACGGTACAAAGGAGCGAACGATGAAACACCACGACCAGGTCGCCGACGCATTCGGCACGACGGCCGCCGCCTATCTGACGAGCACGGTCCACGCGACGGGTGCCGATCTGCAGACGCTCGCGGACGCGGTGCGCGCGACGCCCGACGCCGCGGTGCTCGATCTCGGCTGCGGCGCGGGCCATGCGAGCTTCGCCGTCGCGCCGCACGTGCGCGACGTGGTCGCCTACGATCTCGCCGCGCCGATGCTCGCGACGGTCGACGCCGCCGCGCGCGAACGCGGGCTCGCGAACATCCGTACGCAGCAGGGGCCGGCCGAGCAACTGCCGTTCGACACGGCGACGTTCGACTGGGTCGTGAGCCGGATGAGCGCGCACCACTGGCACGACATGCGCGCGGCGCTCGCCGAGGTGCGCCGCGTGCTGAAACCGGGCGGCCGCGTGTTGATGATCGATATCGCCGGCAACGATCATCCGCTTCTCGATACGTACCTGCAGGCCGCGGAGGTGCTGCGCGATGCGTCGCACGTGCGCGACTACCGGGCGGACGAATGGCTCGCGATGTTCCGCGAAGCCGGCTTCGACGCGCACGTGCACAGCCGCTGGCGGCTGCCGATCGATTTCGATACGTGGGTCGCGCGCATCCGCACGCCGGCCGACAGCGTCACCGGCATTCGCGCACTGTGGGCGCATGCGCCGGACGAGGTGCGCGGCTACTACGCGGTGCAGCCCGACGGTTCGTTCGAACACGACGCGTTGCTGATCGACGCGCACTGAGCGCGAGGTGCGCCGCTGCTGTTTCGCCGGCGCATGAAAAAAGCCGCGATACGCATCATCGCGTATCGCGGCTTTCAGGACGTCAGTCGGCGCGGCATCCCACCGCGCCGCAGGCGGATCAGCCCGTGTTGCGCAGGCCGGCCGCGATCCCGTTGATCGTCAGGTGAATCCCGCGGCGCAGCCGCGCGTTCGTGTCGCCCGCGCGGTGGCGCTTGATCAGCTCGACCTGCAGGTGGTTCAGCGGATCGAGATACGGGAAGCGGTTCTTGATCGAGCGCGCGAGCAGCGGGTTGGTCGCGAGGCGGCCTTCGTGCCCGGTGATTTCGGCCAGCGCCTGCGACGTGCGCTCCCATTCCGCGACGATCCGCTCGAACACGTGCTTGCGCAGCTTGCGGTCGGAAACGAGCTGCGCGTAGCGCGACGCGACCGCGAGGTCGGTCTTCGCGAGCACCATGTCCATGTTCGACAGCAGGTTCGAGAAGAACGGCCAGGTCTTGTTCATCTTCTTCAGCAGCGCGACACGCTTCGTGCGCTCGGCGTCGTCCTGCGCGCCGTCGAGATACGCGCTCACCGCGCTGCCGAAGCCGTACCAGCCCGTCAGCAGCAGCCGGCACTGACCCCACGAGAAGCCCCACGGAATCGCGCGCAGGTCCTCGATCTTGCGCTGCTTCGGATCCTGCAGCTTGCGCGAAGCCGGGCGGCTGCCGATGTTCAGCTCGGCGATCTCGGTGATCGGCGTCGACGAGAAGAAGTAGTCGGTGAAGCCCGGGGTTTCATAGACGAGCGCGCGGTACGCGGCCATCGCCGAATCGGACAGCGTCTGCATCGCGGCCTCGAACGCCGGCAACTGCGCGGGCGCATTGTTCTGCGGCAGGAGCGTGGCTTCGAGCGTCGCGGCGACGACCGTCTCGAGGTTGCGGCGGCCGATCTCCGGGTTCGCAAACTTGCTCGCGATCACC
The DNA here is from genome assembly GCF_030482505.1 of Burkholderia sp. AU45274. NCBI lineage: Bacteria > Pseudomonadati > Pseudomonadota > Betaproteobacteria > Burkholderiales > Burkholderiaceae > Burkholderia > Burkholderia sp. AU45274. The sequence continues at coordinate 19,507 of NZ_JAUJQE010000017.1, forward strand.
TCCCCCTGTTCGGTCAGGCGGATCTGGCCGTTCACGGTGCCGGGCGGCTGCGACAGGATCGCCTGGTAGGTCGGGCCGCCGCCGCGGCCGACCGTGCCGCCGCGGCCGTGGAACAGCCGCAGCGTGATCTTGCGGTCGCGGAACAGGTCGACGAGCGCGAGCTCAGCACGATACAGCTCCCAGTTCGACGTCAGGAAGCCGCCGTCCTTGTTGCTGTCCGAATAGCCGAGCATCACTTCCTGCTCGGCGCCCTGGTGTGCGATCAGCGCGTCGATGCCCGGCAGTGCGAAGTACTCGCGCATGATGCGCGCGGCGTCGCGCAGGTCGGGAATCGTCTCGAACAGCGGGATCACCATCAGGCTGTTCTTCGCATCGCCGCCCGGGACGCCGAGCGCGCCTTCGAGCAGGCCCGTCTCCTTCTGCAGCAGCAGCACCTCGACGAGGTCGCTGACGGTTTCCGTATGCGAAATGATGTAGTTGCGTACCGCACGTGCGCCGAATTGCGCGCGGACTTCGCGCGCCTTCTCGAACACGCCGAGCTCGCTCTGCGCGAGCGCCGAGTATTCGAAATACGGCGAGCGCAGCGGACGCGGATCGGCGAGCGCCGCGAGCAGCACGCGCAGCTTGTCTTCCTCGGCGAGCGCCGCGTAGTCGGCCTCGACGCCCGCGCGGGCGAACAGTTCGGCGACCACGGCTTCGTGGATGTCGGAGCTCTGGCGCAGGTCGATGCTCGCCAGGTGGAAGCCGAACACTTCGGCCGCGCGCACGAGCGGCGCGAGGCGCGGCGCGGCGAGCGACGTGCCGTGGTGTTCGTCGAGCGACGCGGTCAGCACCTTCAGGTCGGCGACGAACGCTTCGGAATCCGCGTACGGGATCGCACGCACGGGCGGCGCGCCGCGGCCTGCGCTGCGCACCGGCACCGTGCCTTCGCCGAGCCGCACGCGTGCGCTCGCGGCGAGGCGCGTGTAGATGCCGATCAGCGCGCGGCGATACGGTTCGTCGACGCGGTGCGGCGACTGGTCGGGGGAGGCTGCCGCGAGCGCCTTCACGGCGTCGTTCGCACCGACGAGCAGGTTCGACACCGACAGCTCGGCGCCGAGCTTGTGCACCTGTTCCAGATAGTGCTCGAGGATCACCGCGGCCTGGCGGTTGATCGCCTCGTCGAGCGTCGGCGCGGTCACGTTCGGGTTGCCGTCACGGTCGCCGCCGATCCAGCTGCCCATCTGGAAGAACGCGGGTACGCGCGCGGACAGGCCGTGCTCGGCGAGCGCGGCCTCGATGTCGCCGTACAGCGCGGGCAGTTCGTCGAGGAACGTCGCGCGGTAGTACGACAGCGCGTTCTCGATCTCGTCGCCGACCGTCAGGCGCGAGTCGCGCAGCATGCGGGTCTGCCACAGCGCGGTGACGCGCGCCCGCAGCATCGATTCGTTGTGCTGGCGCTCACGGCTCGTCAGTTCCTGGTCGCGTTCGGCGAGCAGGCGCGCGATGTCGTGCTGGGCGTCGAGGATGCTCTTGCGCTGCACTTCGGTCGGGTGCGCGGTCAGCACCGGCACGATCAGCGCATCGTCGAAGAAGCGCTGCAGCAGGCGCTTCGACGCGTTGCCGGTCGTCTTCAGTTGTTCGAGCGCGTACGCGACCGTGCCGGGCTGCGACGCGGAGCCGGCCAGCGCATGGATGCGGCGACGTCGGTTGTGGTGGCGGTCTTCCGCGATGTTCGCGAGATGCGAGAAATAGCTGAACGCGCGCACGACGCTCACCGTCTGCTCCGGCGTCAGCTTGCGCAGCTTCTTCTCGAGCGTCTGCGCGGCTTCGCTGTCGTCCTCGCGGCGGAACTTGACCGCGGTCTGGCGGATCGTCTCGACGACGTCGAACACGGTATCGCCTTCCTGCTCGCGCACGACGTCGCCGAGCAGGCGGCCGAGGAAGCGGATGTCTTCGAACAGCGGGCCGTCCTTGTCCTCGCGCGTGCGCGTGCCGGACTTCGGCGCACCGGCCGTGCGGGCCGCGGTGCGGGCAGCCGGGCCGGCGGCTTTCGTCGCGCGTTTTGTCTGACGTATCGGGTCTTTCGGTTTCGTTGCCGTTTTCGCACGGCCGTTCGCGGCGGTGGCGACGGTGTCCGTCGAGGCGTCGGAGGAGGACAGGGCAGCATTGCGGCGCGCCGTACGCGCCGATCCGGAAGACTTCACGATGGGTTTCCTTGGGAAAGCTCGAGTCAAAAGGAACTGCGGAAACTGCGAAACTGCGGTCAAGCAACCAGCTACGTGCGGCACATCCGCGCATCGGCGCCGCGACCCGCTCGGCGGCAGGCCGGGCGCAGGCTCCAGGCCCGGGCGGGCAGGGGCGTGCGTGCTACCATTGTTCGATCTTCAATCCCGTCCTTCGATGTTCCAGCAATGAATTCCGAGACCCCCGCGGCCGGGCCGCAACAGGCACAGTCGCCCGCGACGTTGACGATTGCTTCGCGCGAGAGCCGCCTGGCGATGTGGCAAGCCGAACATGTGCGTGATGCGCTGCGCAAATTATATCCAGCTTGTGACGTGAAAATCCTCGGGATGACGACGCGCGGCGACCAGATTCTCGATCGCACGCTGTCGAAAGTCGGCGGCAAGGGCCTGTTCGTGAAGGAACTGGAGGCCGCGCTGGCCGACGGCCGCGCCGATCTCGCCGTGCATTCGCTGAAGGACGTGCCGATGGCGCTGCCCGACGGCTTCTCGCTCGCCGCGATCATGGAACGCGAAGATCCGCGCGATGCATTCGTGTCGAACGACTACGCGTCGCTCGACGCGCTGCCGGCCGGCGCCGTGGTCGGTACGTCGAGCCTGCGCCGCGAGGCGATGCTGCGCTCGCGCTACCCGCACCTGGACGTGCTGCCGCTGCGCGGCAACCTCGACACGCGCCTCGCGAAGCTCGATCGCGGCGACTACGCGGCGATCATCCTCGCGGCCGCCGGCCTGAAGCGCCTCGGCCTGGAAGCGCGCATTCGCACGGTGATCGACGTCGAAGCCAGCCCGCCCGCGGCCGGCCAGGGCGCGCTCGGCATCGAGATCGCATCGCACCGCGACGACGTCGCCGCCTGGCTCGCACCGCTGCACGACCCGCAGACCGCGCTCGCGGTCGAGGCCGAGCGGATGGTGTCGCGCGCGCTCGGCGGCAGCTGCGAGGTGCCGCTCGCCGCGCACGCGGTGTGGCGCGCGGGCGAACTGTACCTGACGGGCCGTGTGTCGACGACCGACGGCAAGCGCGTGCTGACGGCCGAGGAGTGCGGGGCAGTCATGACCGTCGCCGATGCGCTCGCGCTCGGCCGCGCCGTGTCCGACGAGCTCGAGGCGCAAGGCGCGCTCGACATCGTCCGGGCGCTGCTCGCGGGCTCGCAGGCCGCCGGCAAGGGCGACGCCTGATGGCGGGCGGCGCGCGCGCGTTCACCGCTGTCCTGACGCGCCCGGACGGCCAGTCCGGCGCGCTCGCGTCGCAACTGGCCGAGGCCGGCTGCGACGTGCTCGAATTCCCGTTGATCGACATCGCGCCGGTCGACGATCCCGCGCCGCTCGACGCGGCATTCGCGGCGCTCGCCGACTACGCGCTGGTGATTTTCGTCTCGCCGAACGCGATCGACCGCGCGCTCGCGCAGTACGGCGCGATCTGGCCGAACGCGCTGCCGGTCGGCGTGGTCGGGCCCGGCAGCGTGGCGGCGCTCGAGCGTCACGGGATCGCGGCGCCCGCGCATCGCGTGATCGCGCCGCAGGCGCCGGCCGACGGCGGCGTACCCCATTACGATTCGGAAAGCCTGTTCGCGTGCATCGAGGCCGCGTTCGGCGGCGCCCAGGCGCTGGCGGGCAAGCGCGTGCTGATCGTGCGCGGCGACGGCGGTCGCGAATGGCTCGCCGAACGATTGCGCGAGGCCGGCGCGGACGTCACGCTCGCCGCCGCCTACCGGCGCGTCGTGCCCGAGCCGCGTGTCGGCGCGTGGGAGCGCGTGCATGCGCTGCTTCACGGCGAACCGCATGCGTGGCTCGTCACGAGCTCGGAAGGCGTGCGCAACCTGCACGAACTCGCGCGGGCGCACCTGAACGATGCCGAGATCGACGCGCTGAAGCACGCGCCGCTCGTGACGCCGCATCCGCGGATCGAGCAGACCGCGCGTTCATTGGGTTTTGATAGGATTACGCTGACCGGCGCGGGCGATGAGCGCATCGTCCGCGCGTTTCGAACGATGGCCGAGGAGGCCGTCCAACCGGCGACAGCCGCACCGGTGACTAAACGCATGACAGATACCAACGATTCCAAAAGCGTCGCTTCCCAGCCGGCCGTTGCATCCGCACCGCCGTCCCGCCCTGCCTACATGGGCGCCGAACCACCCGCGCGCCGCGGCGGCAGCGCGGTGCTGTGGTTCGTCGTCGTCGTGCTCGGCTGCGCGGCGGGCGTCGGCGGCTACGCACTGAACCGCAAGATCGACCGGCTCGACGGCACGTTCGTCACGCGCCAGAAGGCGCTGGATGCGCAGACGGCCGAGACGCGCATGAAGACCGAGCAAGCGCTCGCGAGCACGCACCAGGTCGACACGCAGCTTGCGCAGCTCGACGGCAAGCTCGCCGACGCGCAGAGCGCACAGCAGGCGCTGCAGCAGCAATACCAGGATCTGTCGCGCAACCGCGATGCGTGGATGCTCGAGGAAGTCGACCAGATGCTGTCGAGCGCGAGCCAGCAGCTTCAGCTGACCGGCAACACGCAGCTCGCGCTGATCGCGCTGCAGAACGCCGACGCGCGCCTCGCAACGTCGCAGAGCGCGCAGGCCGTCACGGTCCGCAAGGCGCTCGCGCTGGACATCGAGAAGCTGAAGGCCGCACCGGCGGCCGACCTCACGGGCCTGGCGATCAAGCTCGACGATGCGATCGCGAAGATCGACGCGCTGCCGCTGTCCGGCGAGGCGATCGTCCCGCACGAGGCGCCGAAGGCCGCGCCGGCCGACACCGCGTCGTCGGCCGTGGCCGGCGAGCCGCGCTGGAAGGTGTGGTGGCACGACTTCTCGGCCGGCCTCGGCCAGCAGTTGAAGGGGCTCGTGCAGGTGCGCCGCATCGACAACGCGGATGCGATGCTCGCGTCGCCCGACCAGGGCTACTTCGTGCGCGAGAACGTGAAGCTGCGCCTGCTGACTGCCCGCCTGTCGCTGCTCGCGCGCAACGACAGCGCGATGAAGGCCGACCTGCACGCCGCACAGGCGTCGCTCGGGAAGTATTTCGACCAGGCATCGAAGGACACGCAGACCGTCGAGGATCTGCTCAAGCAGGTTGACGGCGCATCGCTGACGGTTGCGGTGCCGAACCTGAACACGAGCCTGAACGCCGTTCAGCAGTTCAAGAGCCGGGGGTAACGATGACGCTTCGAGGAATCGTCTGGCTCGCGGTCCTGTTCGCGATCGCCGCGGCGCTCGCCACCGTCGGCCGTTTCGACGCGGGGCAGGTACTGCTCGTCTATCCGCCGTACCGGATCGACGTGTCGCTGAACTTGTTCGTGATCGCCATCGTCGTGCTGTTCATCGTCGTGTATGCGCTGCTGCGCATCGTGCGCAACATCTGGCGCATGCCGCAGCGGGTCGCCGCGTATCGGGCGCGCTCGCGCAACGAGAAGGCACAGGCATCGCTGCGCGACGCGATCGCGAACCTGTATGCGGGCCGCTTCTCGCGCGCGGAGAAGGCCGCGCGTGAAGCGCTGTCGGTCGATGCGAACCTGGGCGCCGCGAGTCTCGTCGGGGCCACCGCCGCGCACCGGATGCACGAGTACACGCGCCGCGACGACTGGCTGTCGAAGGTCGACGCGCCGGAATGGCAGGACGCACGGCTGCTCGCCGCGGCCGACATGCGCGCGGATGCGCGTGATGCCGACGGCGCGCTTGCCGCGCTGGCCGACCTGCAGGCGGGCGGCAAGCGCATCCATGCGCAGCACGTCGCGCTGCGCGCGCAGCAGCAGTTGAAGAACTGGGCCGAGGTGCTGAAGCTCGCGAAAGCGCTCGAGAAGCGCGAGGCGCTGCATCCGGCGGCGGCCGTGCGGCTGCGCCAGCAGGCCGCGGAAAACCTGCTGCGCGAACGCCGGCACGACCCGGACGCGCTGCTCGAGGTGTGGCAGTCGCTGTCGCCGGCCGAGCGCCAGTCGCCGCGTCTCGCCGACCTCGCCGCCGATCTGCTCGTCCCGCTCGAGCGCCGCAACGAAGCGCGCCGCATCGTCGAGGACGCGCTCGCGCACAACTGGGATGCGCGCCTGCTGCGCCGTTATCCGGATACGGCCGGCGCCGATGCGCTGCCGCTGATCCAGAAGGCGGAAGGGTGGAAGAAGGATCACCCGGAGGATGCCGACCTGCTGTTCGCGCTCGGTCGCCTGTGCCAGCAGCAGCAGCTGTGGGGCAAGGCGCAGTCGTTCCTCGAATCGGCACTGAAGCTGGCCGACAACGAGGCGCTGAAGGTGCGTGCGCATCGCGCGCTCGCGCGGCTGTTCGAGCATCTTGGCGAAACCGACAAGGCTGCGAAGCACTACCGCGAAAGCGCGCTCGCGATTACCGTGGTCTGACGCGCTGACGCGCTGACGCGCTGCGGCGCAAACCAGCCCCGAACGCCTGGCGGCCTTCGGGGCTTTTTTTCGTCGATCGCGACGCAGCGGGCGCGCGCGGTGCGTTACGCGCCGAGCCTGCGCAGCAGGTCGTCCTCGCTCGCGACGAACCACACCGATTGCCCACGATTGGACTCGCGAACGAGCGCGCGGAGCGCTTCGCTGCGCGCGAGCCAGCGGTCAATATCACCGACCACGCCGAGCCGGACGCCGTAGTTGACGAGTTTCTGCAGCACCGCGCCCGCCAGCCCGCTATCGAGCCGGTAGAAATCCTCGTGCAGCGCGTTGGCGGGCACCGCGACCCAATCGGCCTCATGCTCGTGCGCGAGCGCGACGAGATCGAGCGCATCGCTTTCGCGCTGAACCAGGCCAGCGGCGGGATCGCGGACCAGCACACGGTGGCCGGCTGCCTGGACGATTCGGTGGAGCATGCGGGTTGGCTCCCTGCGTTACTTGTCGACCAGCCGCTTCGGCACCGACAGCGCCAGCAGTCCACCGAGCACGAGGAACCCGGCGAGCATGTACATGCCCGAATCGTTGGCGCCCGTTACCTGCTTGAGCCAGCCCATCATGTACGGGCTGAGGAAGCCGGCGAGGTTGCCGATCGAGTTGATCATCGCGATGCCGGCCGCGGCCGCCGTGCCGCCGAGGAAAGCGGTCGGCAGGCTCCAGAACAGCGGCAACGTCGTCAGGATGCCGATCGTCGCGAGCGTGAGGCCGAGCATCGCGAGCGCGGTCTGGTGCGCCCAGATCACCGACAGCACGAGCCCGAGCGCGCCGATCGCGGCCGGAATCGCGACGTGCCAGCGGCGCTCGCGGTGCCGGTCCGCGCTGCGTGCGATCAGGATCATCGCGACCACGGCGGCCGCATACGGAATCGCCGACAGCAGGCCGATCATGAGCGTGTCGGTCACGCCCGTCGCCTTGATGATGGTCGGCAGCCAGAAGCCGACGCCGTAAAGCCCCATCACGAACGAGAAGTAGATCAGCGCCATCAGCCACACGCGCGGGCTGGCCATCACGGCGCCGAGCGGCGGGTCTTCCTTGGTGGCCTCTTCGGCAGCGACGTTGCGCGTGAGCAGCGCCTTTTCATCGTCGGTCAGCCAGTTCGCCTTCTCGATCCGCTCGTCCAGCTTGAGGAACACGACCACGCCGACCAGCACCGACGGGATACCCTCGAGCAGGAACAGCCATTGCCAGCCGTGCCACCCGCTGATGCCGTCGAACGCCTTCAGGATGAAGCCCGAGAGCGGCCCGCCGATCACGCCGGACAGCGCGACGGCCGTCATGAAGAACGTCGTCATCCGGCCGCGCCGGTGCGCGGGATACCAGTAGGTGAGGTAGAGGATCACGCCGGGGAAGAAGCCCGCCTCGGCGACGCCGAGCAGGAAGCGCATCACGTAGAACATCGTGGGTGTCGTGACGAACATCGTCAGGATCGAGATCACGCCCCACGTCGCCATGATCCGCGCGATCCACACGCGCGCGCCGACCCTGTGCAGGATGATGTTGCTCGGCACTTCGAAGAGGAAATAGCCGAAGAAGAAGATCCCGGCGCCGAGCCCGTAGACGGTGTCGCTGAGGTTCAGGTCGCTCGCCATCTGCAGCTTCGCGAACCCGACGTTCACGCGGTCGAGATACGCGACCACGTAGCACAGCAGCAGGAGCGGCACGAGCCGCCACGACACCTTGCGGTAGGTCGCTTCCTCGAATGCGCCGGACGAGCCCGGCAGCGACTGCGTCGATGTTGCCATGTTGTCTCCTGTCGATCAAAGTTAGCGCTTTAGCGGTTACTTGGATCCCATGCACCGCTGTCCTTGTAGTTGGCCGGGGAGGGCGCAGCGGCACCCGATCCGGTTTCGTGCGAAGCAATGCGTGGATGCCGTGCCGGCCGGCGAAACCCGGCGCGGCACGCAACAGCCCGGTGCGGCTAGATGCAGCGCCCGCCGTCGACTTCGAGACAAACGCCCGTGATGAATTCAGCTTCGTCGGAGGCAAGGTAAAGCGCCGCGTTCGCGATGTCCTGCGGCGTCGAGAAGCGGCCGAGCGGGATCGTCGCGAGGAACCGGCTGCGGTTCTCGGGGGTGTCCTCGCAGCCCATGAATTCGGTCATCAACGCCGTTTCGCCGAGCACGGGGTTGATGCAGTTCACGCGGATGCGGTCGGCGCCGAGCTCGGCCGCGAGCGACTTGCTTGCGGTGATCATCGCGCCCTTCGTGCTGTTGTACCAGACGAGGCCTGGCCGCGGCCGCACGCCGGCCGTCGACGCGACGTTCACGAACACGCCGCCGCCCCGTTCGCGGAAGTACGGCACGAAGGTCTGCACGCACCAGAACAGGCTCTTCATGTTGACCGCGTACACGCGGTCGAATTCGGCTTCCGTCACGTCGAGCACCGGCTTGTTGCGGTGCGTGGTGCCCGCGTTGTTCACGACGATCTGCACCGCGTGGAAATCGTCGAGCGACGCTTGCAGCAGCGCGTGCCAGTCGTCCTGCCTCGACACGTCGCCGGCCACCGCGATGGCCTTGCCGCCCGCGAGCGCGATCTCGCTCGCGACGCGCTCGGCTGCCGCGCCATTCAGGTCGTTGACGACGACGTTCGCGCCTTCGCGCGCATAGGTCTTCGCGATGCCTTCGCCGAATCCCGAGCCGCCGCCCGTGACGATTGCCGTCTTGCCGCTCAACCGCATGGTGTGTCTCCTGTGCTGGATATGAGTGTCGTCGTGCTTCGGCACGCAGCCCGGTGCTGCCGGCCGCGTGCCAAGTGCTGCATGCGGCGCGGTCAGCCGTGCCGGATCGCGATCGTCTTCAGCGTGGTGAAGCCGTACAGTGCCTCGAAGCCTTTCTCGCGGCCATGTCCCGAGTGGCCCACGCCGCCGAACGGCAGCTCGACGCCGCCGCCCGCGCCGTAGTTGTTGATGAACACCTGGCCCGCCCGCAGGCGCCGCGCGAGCCGCATCTGGCGTGCGCCGTCGCGCGTCCAGATGCCCGCGACGAGGCCGTACGGCGTGCCGTTCGCCAGCGCGACGGCTTCGTCCTCATCGACGAAACGCATCGCGGCGAGCACGGGGCCGAACACTTCCTCCTGCGCGAGCCGGTGCGACGGCGGCACGTCGCGCAGCAGCGCGGGCGCCTGGTAGAAGCCGCTTTCGGGCGCGTCGGCGACGACCTGCCCGTGCGCGGCCATCGGAATGCCGTCGTGCTGCGCGTCGGACAGGAAATCCCACACGCGCTGTTGCTGCTTCGCGTTGATCAGCGGGCCGCAGTCGAGGTCGGCGCGGCTCGGGCCGACGCGCAGCCCGTTGAACGCGGTGGCAAGCCGCTCGACGAGCGGCTCGTACACCGCGCGCTCGATCAGCACGCGGCTGCCGGCCGAACAGGTCTGCCCGCCGTTCTGCACGATCGCGGACACGAGCACGGGCAGCGCCGCTTCGAGATCGGCGTCGGCGAACACGATCTGCGGCGATTTGCCGCCGAGTTCGAGCGTGACGGGTACGTGGTTCTCGGCCGCCATCTGCGTGACCAGCTTGCCGGTGGCCGGCGATCCCGTGAACGAGATGTGGTCGATGCCGGGATGGCGTGCGAGCGCGGCGCCGGCTTCATGGCCGTAGCCGGTGACGATGTTCAGCGCACCGGCCGGCAGCCCGGCCTCGATGGCCAGCTCGGCGACGCGCAGCAACGACAGGCACGCATCCTCGGCCGGCTTGACGACGCAGGCGTTGCCGGCCGCGAGCGCGGCGCCGACGCTGCGCCCGAAGATCTGCATCGGGTAGTTCCACGGCACGATGTGGCCCGTGACGCCGTGCGGCTCGCGCACCGTCAGCACCGTGTAGCCGGCTTGATAGGGGAGGGTTTCGCCGTGCAGCTTGTCGGCGGCGCCTGCGTAGAACTCGAAGTAGCGCGCGAGCGCGGCTGCGTCGGCGCGCGCCTGTTTCAGCGGCTTGCCGGTGTCGCGCGCTTCGATCGCGGCGAGTTCCTCGATCGACGCGGCGACACGCGCCGACAGGCGCATCAGCACGCGGCCGCGCTCGGCGGCGCTGGCGGCGCCCCACGGGCCCGCGAATGCGTCGCGGGCCGCGGCGACCGCGCGCTCGATGTCGGGCGCCGTGCCGCGGGCGATCGACGCGAACGGCTGGCCGTCGGAGGGATCGACGACCGCGATGGTTTCCAGTTGCGCGGGCAGCGTCCATTCGCCCGCGATGAAGTGCTTCGCCTCTTCCATGCCAGCTCCTGTCGACCCGAGTTAGCGCTTTAGCGCTTACTCGGGTCCCATGCTTCGCGGTCGACCCGAGTTAGCGCTTTAGCGCTCACCCGGGTCCCATGCTTCGCGGTCGACCCGAGTTAGCGCTTTAGCGCTCACCCGGGTCCCATGCTTCGCGGTCGACCCGAGTTGGCGCTTCAGCGCTCACCCGGGTCCCATGCTTCACGGTCGCCCCGAGTTAGCGCCTCAGCGCTCACCCAGGCCCCATGTTTCGCGGTCGGCCGGCGATAGCGCTTCAACCGCCGACACCGATTCCACGTCACGCGGCCAATGGTTCAATGGCCGGGCATCCGGAACGATTATCGGCCGATCGTCATCCGGACGCCACCGGTCGATTGGCTATAATGGCGCATTCCCTTGCGGGACGCCTGCGGCGATGCATCGGCCGCGGCGCCCTGTCCCGAATTCCCATCGACCTACAGAGAGTGCTCATGAGCTTCAATCATGTTCCGGCCGGCAAGGACCTGCCGCAAGATTTCAACGTGATCATCGAGATTCCCGCGCAAAGCGATCCGGTGAAGTACGAGGCGGACAAGGAACTGGGCCTTCTCGTCGTCGACCGCTTCATCGGCACGGGCATGCGCTATCCGGTGAACTACGGCTACATCCCGCAGACGCTGTCGGGCGACGGCGATCCGGTCGACGTGCTCGTGATCACGCCGTTCCCGCTGCTGGCGGGCTCGATCGTGCGTTCGCGCGTGCTCGGCATGCTGCAGATGACCGACGAGTCGGGCGTCGACGCGAAGCTGGTCGCGGTGCCGCACGACAAGGTCTGCCCGATGACGGCCAACCTGAAGTCGATCGACGACGTGCCCGAGTACCTGAAGGACCAGATCAAGCACTTCTTCGAGCAATACAAGGCGCTCGAGAAGGGCAAGTGGGTGAAGGTCGAAGGCTGGGCCGGCATCGAAGCCGCGCACAAGGAAATCACCGACGGCGCAGCGAACTACAAGAAGTAAGCGGCGCACCGGCCGACGGCCGGTTCGTGCGAAACGCCAACCGCGCGTGTCTCCTCAGGAGGCCGCGCGGTTTTGTTTTGTGCGTTGGGGTCGCTTGCGTGCGGCGGCGGGTACGGCCGCGGGCGACGGGGCGGTGGACGGCGCGTCCTTCGTGCGCTTCGCGCGGCGAGGGACAACGGGAGCGGCTGGCGCTTCGGCGGCTTGGGTAGCAGCCGCGCGGCGGCGGGCCGGTGCGGGCGCGGCATCTTCGCGTCCGGTCGTGATGAGTTTGCCGCTGGCTGCAGGCGCCTTTCCTTTCGACGAAGCGGGTGCGGCCGGCTTGTCCTTTGTTACCGGTGTGCCGCGCGATGAAGTCTTTTTTGCGACCCCATCGTTGTCGGGCTTCTTGCGCTGTGCGACCGGGGCGGCTTTTGTCGCCTTGGGAGACTTGGCGGCTTTTGCAGGCTTGTCGACCTTTTCGGCTTTCCCGGCCTTTCCGGCCTTCTTCGGGCTTTTGCCCGTCTCGACCATCTTCTCCGCACGATCGACGTTCTTCGCCTTCTTCCGCCCGCGCGCACCAGCCTTCAACCCGGCCTCGTCACCGCTGGTATCGACGGCCACGACGGCCGGCAGCACCGACTCCAGCGTCCGCAACCCGGCCGCCAGTTCCCGCTTCTGCACCGCCGTGAGTTGCTTCACCCAGTACTCGGCGCGCGACGCGCTCGACCGGTCGGGCAGTGGAAACGACGCGAGCACCGCACGCGGCTTGCGCGAGCGCGTATAGCGCGCGCCCTTGCCGGAGGCGTGCTCGTCGAAGCGCGCGGCAACGTCGGTCGTGATGCCCGTATAGACGCTGTCGTCGGCGCATTCGATCAGATACAGAAACCAGGACATGGCAGGGCGGCAGGATGCGAAGCCGCCAGTGTCTCAGAAAAAGCGCCCGTCAACGCCACCGCTCGCCGTGCCCGTCGCGAAAGCGGCTCGGCGCCGCGCCGAGTTCGCGCGTGAAGAAGCGCGTGAACGCGCTCGTCGAACGGAAGCCGACCCGCGCGCCGATCTCGCCGATCGGCAATTGCGTATTCAGCAGCAGGTCGCGCGCTTCACCGAGCCGTGCCTGCGCGACGAGCGCGTGAAACCCGACCGCTTCGCGATGCAGCCGCCGGCGCAGTGTCCAGCGCGACATCGCGAAGCGCGCGCAGACGTGCTCCATCAGCGTGTCGGACGGCACGTCGGCGTCGTCGGACGTGCGCAGCCAGTCGCGCACGCATTGCTCGACCGACGCGCCGAACGTCGAGCGGGCGCGCACGCGCTCGCGCGCGGCGTCGGCCGCCTGACGCTGGATGTCCGCGAGCGGCGCGTTGTAGCACTCGAACGGCGTGTCGAAGCGCGCGGAGCGCAGCACGACGCGGTTGCATGCGGCATCGAACGACACCGTCGCGCCGAGGAGATCGCGCAACGCGGCCGTCGGCGCGAACGCGCGGCCCGCGAACCCGGCTTCGTCGATCCGCACGTGCGGATCGTACAGGCGCGCGAGCGCGACGAGGATCGCGAAATTTGCGAACGCGCTGCTGGCGGGCCTTCCGTCACCTTCGTTCACGTACTCGAGTGCGATCGCGTCGCCTGTCTCATGCGCGAAAAGCCAGTCGACGTTGCCGATCAGTTCGCGGTAGCGCAGGTAGCCGTGCAGCGCGTCGCGCAGCGTCGCGGCGTTGCAGGTGACGCCCGCGAGTTCGGGGAATGGTGCGAGCCACGGCACGACCTGCGGCGGCGGCCGATGCCAGGACAACGGCCAGTCGCTCATCAGCCGCATCGCGGCGACGTGCCGATCGCCGGGGATGCGCCGCGCGTCGTCGGCGAGATCGGCCGCGCCGATGCCGAGCGTCGCATACAGCGGCGCGACGTCGAAGCCGTTGCGGCGCATGTCGTCGAGCGCCTGTCGGTAGACCCGGACGGATACCGATTTCTGTCGTAACTCCATGTCTCTCTCCATGACCTTCGGGTTGCCCCCGCTGCGAGAGGTCAGGTACTGCTCCTGCCGGTCAAGCATGGTGACCGGTCGATTTTTTTAAACTGGGACGCTGGAGTGGGATGACAAGTACAACAGATCGATTCAGGCGGATCAATGAAAACTTCGCTGTTCCGGCGTTCGACGATGGCGTGCGCGTGGGCGATCGAGGCGGTGCCGGCGACGGTGACGCTCGCCGCGCACCGGGCCGAAGGGGGCGTGCGGCGAAGCCGGCCATCGTCGCATGCCGGGGCCCTTGATGACGTTACTGGCCGCCGCGCCGGAACGGATCGTGTTCGCGCAGCTCGTCGACGTACGCGTGGATATGCTCGGTCTCGCGTTCGAGAAAGCGTGCGACCGCGTCCGAGAACGCCGGGTGCGCGAGCCAGTGCGCGGAGTGCGTGACGGTCGGCAGGAAGCCGCGCGCGAGCTTGTGTTCGCCCTGTGCGCCGCCTTCGAACGTATCGAGTCCGGCCTCGATGCAGAATTCGAGCAACTGGTAGTAAGCCGTTTCGAAATGCAGGCAGGGCACGTGTTCGAGCGCGCCCCAATAGCGGCCATACAGCGCGCCGCCGCCGTTTTCGCCGCGCCGGTAGACGGCGAGCGCACTCGCGATCGGCTGCCCGCCGGCTTCCGCGATCACGAGCAGCAGGTTCTCGGGCATCGTCGCGCCGATCGTGCGGAAGAAGTCGAGATTCAGGTACGGGCTCGAATAGTGTTCGCGATAGGTCTGCCGGTAGCAGCGCGAGAAGAAACGCCAGTCGGCGTCGGTGATCTGGTCGCCGGTGAGCCGCCGGAACGTCACGCCCGCGTCGTGCACCTTGCGCCGCTCGGCACGGATGTTCTTGCGCTTCTTCTGCTCGAGCGTGCCGAGGAAATCGTCGAAGTGGCGGTAGCCGTCGTTGATCCAGTGGAACTGCACGCCTTCGCGCAGCATCATCCCCATCGATTCGAGGAGCGCCGCTTCGTCGCCGGTCGGGAACAGCACGTGCAGCGACGACACGTCGCTCTGCTCGGCGAACGCGAGCAGCGTGGCCGCGAGCCGGCGGCGCGCGTCGTCGTCGGCCGCGAGCAGGCGCGTGCCCTGCACCGGCGTGAACGGCACCGCGCACAGCAGCTTCGGGTAGTAGGGCAGGTCGTTGCGCTGGTACGCGTCGGCCCAGGCCCAGTCGAACACGTATTCGCCGTATGAATGCTGTTTCGCGTACACCGGCGCGGCGGCCGCGAGGCGGCCGGTGCGCTCGTCGGTCAGCGTGACGAAGTGCGGCGACCAGCCGGTATCGTCGACCGCGCAGCGCGCGACGTGCAGCGCGTCGAGGAATTCGTGGCGCAGGAAGGGCGTCGGCTGCGCGTCGCGGGCGAGCAGCGCGTTCCATTCTTCGGCCGGCACCTCCGCGGGGGACGACAGGATGCCCGTGCGATAATCGATGCGTTCGTGTTTCAAGCGTGAATCCGTACCGTTCTGTGTCGCCGGATGCGCGGGCCTGCGCGGCCTGCACCGGGACGATTTCGTCAGCCGTTCAGGGCGCGCCGCCGGGCTGCGCCGATCCCGCCATGAAGACCCGACTCGCTCTCGCCCAGATCAACGTCACCGTCGGCGACTTCGCCGGCAACGTCGCGCGAATCGTCGCGGCCGCCCGCGCCGCGCACAACGATGGTGCGCAGCTGATGGTCGCGCCGGAACTCGCGCTGTCCGGCTATCCGCCGGAAGACCTGCTGCTGCGGCCCGCGTTCTACGCGGCGGCCGCCGCGGCACTCGACGCGCTAGCCGACGCGTTGAAAGCATTCGACGGGCTCGCGGTGCTGGTCGGCCATCCGCTGCGCGGCGCGGGCGAAGGCGCGCACGCGCCAGCCGTCGATGGTAATGCAAACCGCCCGATCGAGCGCGGCGTGCCGCCCACCGATACCTATAACGCGGTTTCCCTGATCGTCGGCGGCGAGATCGTCGGCACCTACCGCAAGCAGGATCTGCCGAACGCCGAGGTGTTCGACGAGAAGCGCTACTTCGCGACCGACGCCGAGCCGCTCGTGTTCGAGCTGAACGGCGTGAAATACGGCGTGATCATCTGCGAGGATGCGTGGCACGCGTCGGCCGCGCAGATCGCGAAGGCGGCCGGCGCGCAGGTGCTGCTGATCCCGAACGGCTCGCCGTACCACATGAACAAGGAAGCGGTGCGCTTCGACATCCTGCGCGCACGGATTCGCGAAACCGGGTTGCCGATGGTGTACGTGAACCTCGTCGGCGGCCAGGACGAACTCGTGTTCGACGGCGGCTCGTTCGTGCTCGACGCGCAGGGCGCGCTCGTCGCGAAGATGCCGCAGTTCGACGAAGGGCACGCGATCGTCGAATTCGACGGCGCGCGGCCGCTGCCGGGCGCGATTGCGCCCGAGCTGTCGACGCACGCGCAGGTGTACCGCGCGCTCGTGACGGGCGTGCGCGACTACATCGGCAAGAACGGGTTTCCGGGCGTGCTGATCGGGCTGTCGGGCGGCGTCGATTCGGCGCTGGTGCTGGCCGTCGCATGCGATGCGCTCGGGCCCGAGCGCGTGCGCGCGGTGATGATGCCGTCGCGCTTCACGGCCGACATCTCGACCACCGATGCGGCGGAGATGGCGCGGCGCGTCGGCGTGCGCTACGACGAGATCGCGATCGCGCCGATGTTCGATGCGTTCCGCGCATCCCTCGCGGGCGAGTTCGCGGGCCGCGCGGAAGACGCGACGGAGGAGAACATCCAGGCGCGCATTCGCGGCACGCTGCTGATGGCGCTGTCGAACAAGTTCGGCTCGATCGTGCTGACGACCGGCAACAAGAGCGAGATGGCGGTCGGCTACTGCACGCTGTACGGCGACATGGCCGGCGGGTTCGCGGTGATCAAGGACATCGCGAAGACGCTCGTGTACCGGCTGTGCCGCTATCGCAACGAAACGGCCGACTACCCGCTGCGCGACGTGATCCCGGAGCGGATCCTCACGCGCGCGCCGTCGGCCGAGCTGCGCGAGAACCAGACCGACCAGGACAGCCTGCCGCCGTACGACGTGCTCGACGCGATCATGCGGATGTACATGGAAGAGGATCGGCCGCTCGCCGAGATCGTCGCGGCCGGTTATGCGCAGGCCGACGTCGAGCGCGTGACGCGGCTCATCAAGATCAACGAATACAAGCGCCGCCAGGCGCCGATCGGCATCCGCGTCACGCATCGCGCGTTCGGGCGCGACTGGCGCTACCCGATCACGTCACGGTTTACCGAACGGCTCGATTGAGCGGTGCTGGGCCGCGTGCGGCTCGCAGGCTTACAATCGGGGTCGCGATTTTGCATCCAAACGAGCATTGGGGGACAACCACCATGAAACGCATCACTGCCATCATCAAGCCGTTCAAGCTGGACGAAGTCCGCGAAGCGCTCGCCGAAGTGGGTCTCACGGGCCTGACCGTGACGGAAGTGAAGGGCTTCGGCCGCCAGAAGGGCCATACCGAGCTGTATCGCGGCGCCGAATACGTCGTCGACTTCCTGCCGAAGATGAAGATCGAGGTGGTCGTCGCGGAAGCGCAGGTCGACCAGGTGATCGACGCGGTGATCGGCGCGGCCCGCACCGGCAAGATCGGCGACGGCAAGATCTTCGTGTCGGATGTCGAGCGCGTGATCCGCATCCGCACCGGCGAAGAGAACGAAGCGGCCGTCTGAGCGCCGCCTTCGTCGAAGGCCGCACAAAGCCGGCCCGCCAATAAAAAACGGTGCGATACCCGGTTGGGTACCGCACCGATACGCGCCTCTCGCAGCAGCGTGGAAAACGTCGTTGAATCGATTCTTTGAGAACGGCGCCTGATCAGAACAGGTGCTGGATACCGGCGTAGACGCCGGTCTGGCTGCCGCCGAATTTCGGATTGCCGGTAGAGACGTCGGTACCCGCGCCGTTGGCGTTCAGGCCGAAGTTCGCGGTCTTGCTGTTGCGTACCGTTGCGACCTGCAGGTCGAACAGCGTGCGCTTCGAGATGTTGTACGAACCGCCGACCGTGTAGATGTTCGCGTTGCCGCCACCGTGGTTCGCGTTCACGTGGTACACGGCCGCGATCAGCGCCGCTGCCGGCGTCGCTTGCCACGTCACGCCGCCCCAGACTTGCTGGGTACCCGTCACGCCGTTGTTGACGGCCGGGCCGCCGCTGCCGTCCGCGTGCGATGCCTGGTAAGCCGCTTGCACCTTGAACTGGCCGAGGAATACGTTCACGCCCGCGAAGTATTCGCGCGAGTATTTGAACACGTCCGAGAAGCGGCCGTTGCTGTCGCGCGTTTCGTCGTAGATGCCGCGCAACTGGAACAGCGAGTTCGTATAGGTGATCTGGGCACCGGCAGCGCGACCATCCTTGGTCGAATCGGTGTTGCCGTTGAAGCTGGTCGAGTTCGAGAAAGAGAACTGGCCGTAGAAGTCGAGGCCGTAGAGCGACGGCGACTGGTACGACACGTTGTTGCTGGTCTTGTTCCAGTTGCGGCCGCGCACCAGCGATGCCGTCGACCAGGCCGACTGGCCGAACGGGTCGAAGTCCCACACGCCGTTGGCGATCGCGAGCTCGCGACCCAACAGCAGCGTACCGTAGCGGTCGTTGGAGATGCCGACCGTCGCATAACGATCCCAGATCGAGCCGCTGAAGCCGCCCGTCATCGTGTTGAACGCGCCTTCGAGGTGGAACAGGATCTTGTTGCCGCCGCCGATGTCCTCGGTGCCCTTCAAGCCCCAGAGGCTCGTGCCCCAGTCGCCGCTTTCCGCGCGCACTTGGTGGCCGTTTTGCAGGCCGTTCATGTACTCGATGCCGGCATCCAGGCGGCCATACAGCGTGACGCTGCTCTGCGCGTGCGCCGTCACCACCCCAGCAGCCATCAGCGCGGCCGCGACCAAAGCTTTCTTCATCATCTCCTCCATACCCTGTCAAAAAGTCAACCCAGACTGCACGAGATGCCCGGAGCGCGAGCGCCGGGCAAAAGCGGGATAACCAGGGAGACCTCGTGCAGGGCCGGTAAGCGCGGCACGCGGGCAAGCGGACGGAAAACCGTTGAGCGGTCCCGCGCAGCCGGGTCGGCCTGCGGGGTCTCCTTGTAGTGTCGTGAAGCTAAACTACATTTCACGAACTTCGTTTTGCTACTTTGGTTACTAATTTAGCAAAAATACAATTTTGTGGCGATGGAAATCGTTGTTTGACTAACACGTGTCGCCAAATTGCCATGCAACACGGTGGGCAACAGGGGCGCCAAGGGTTTGCAATTAACGGAAAACCCTTGTCCCGCAAGGGAGACACGAGTTTTGCAAACAGGGGTCAAGGATTGCCACTATTGACGCTGCGAGGGCGCGGGCGTAAGCGTCGGACGCGAGAAATTGGTAAGTATTTCGTAATGAATGGATGGCTGCCGGAGAGGGCCGGCGGGTGCGTGAAACGCTTGTCCGTCAACGCCCGGCGCGAGGTACCAACCTGTGTCGGTCAGGCAGCGGCGGGCCTTGCGTCGAGCAACTGCGCGCGAATCCAGCGATGCGCATCGGTGCGCGCATGCTTCGCGTGCGAGTAGACCTTCACGGTGTAGCGCGGAATCTCGAACGGCGCCGGAAAGAGGCGGATCGGCGCCGCGTGCCGCAACGCCTGCGCGGCGCGGTTCGGCACCGTCATCAGCAGCGCGGATTCCGCGATCACGAACGGCGCGGCCAGCACCGTCGGCAACTGCACGGCGACCTGCCGCGCGAGGCCGAGCTGTTCGAGCACATGGTCGACGACGCCACGCGACTCGTTCCACGGCGTGACGACCACGTGGCGTGCGGCCAGGTACTGGTCGAGCGTCAGGCGCCGGCGAATCTCCGGATGCGTGGCGCTTGCAATCACGACGTAGTCGTCGGAGAACCAGTCGAAATCCTCGATGCCCGGCGCGTCGGCCGCCGATTCCTCGTGGTAGCCGAGCGCGAAATCGATACGGCCGGCCGCGAGTTCGTCGACGGAGATCTTTCGGTCGGAGTGCACGACGCGGATCCGCAATTGCGGCGCGACATGCTGGATGCGGGCGAGAAACGCCGGCAGCACGGCGAATGCCGTGTAGTCGGTCGCCGCGAACACGAACGTGCGGTCGCTTTGCGCAGGATCGAAGCGGCGTGCGCGGGCGAGCCCCTTCGACATCGTGTCGAGCGCGTCGCCGGCCCAGGCGGCGATGTCGTCGGCGCGCACGGTCGGCTGCATCTCGTTGCCGAGGCGCACGAACAGCGCGTCGCCGATCGCGTCGCGCAGCCGCGCGAGCGCGTGGCTCAACGCGGACGGGCTCAACGCGAGCTCGTGCGCGGCCGCGGCGACGGACCGGTGGCGATACAGCGCATCGAACACGAGCAGCAGGTTCAGGTCGAGGCGGCGCAGATCGGGATGCATCATGTTCAGGTCCGGATGAAGAAACTGCACTTCCTGCAGGAGCAGCATGAACGTAGCATGACGCTCTGATGGGTGCCAGCGCGGCTGCGCGGCATCGTTTCCCGTTACAAGCCAGGGCCGGAGGAGGGCTCAACCCGTGCAAATCGACATCCGTTCCGCCACCGTCGCCGACGTGCCGCAGATCCTGCGTTTCATCACCGAGCTGGCCATCTACGAGAAGGCGGAACACGAAGTGATCGCGACGCCCGCGTCGCTCGAGCGCAGCCTGTTCGGCGAGGGATCGCCGGCGCGCGCGCTGATGTGCGAGGTCGACGGCGAGCCGGCCGGCTTCGCCGTGTATTTCTTCTCGTATTCGACGTGGCTGGCCCGGCAGGGGCTGTATCTCGAGGATCTGTACGTGTCGCCGCGCTTTCGCGGCGCGGGCGCCGGGCTGCGGCTCCTGAAGGCGCTCGCGCGGATCGCGGTCGAGTCGGGCTGCGGGCGTTTCGAATGGAGCGTGCTCGACTGGAACGAGCCGGCGATCCGCTTCTACGAGAGTGTCGGCGCGGCGCCGCAGAGCGAATGGGTGCGCTACCGACTCGCAGGCGACGAACTGCGTGCGTTCGCCGACGCCGCGCCGGTCGACGCCGCCTAACGCCGCGTCAATGCAAAACGGGCGCCGCGCGGCGAACCGCGGGGCGCCCGTTCACGCGTCGCGACGCGTGCGATGTTACTTGAGGCTGCCCGACAGGAACCCGCGCAGGCGTTCGCTCTTCGGGTTGGCGAACACCTCGGACGGCACGCCTTCTTCCTCGACGCGGCCCTGGTGCAGGAACATCACGTGGTTCGACACGTTGCGCGCAAAGCCCATCTCGTGCGTGACGACGATCATCGTGCGGCCTTCCTCGGCCAGCTTCTGCATCACCTTCAGCACTTCACCGACGAGTTCCGGGTCGAGCGCGGAAGTCGGCTCGTCGAACAGCATCACGTCCGGATGCATCGCCAGCGCGCGCGCAATCGCCACGCGCTGCTGCTGGCCGCCCGACAGGTGCGACGGATACTGCTTCTCGACGCGCGGCGCGAGGCCGACTTTCTCGAGATACTCGCGTGCGCGCTCCTCAGCTTCCTTCTTCGGGATGCCGAGCACGTTCACCGGCGCTTCCATCACGTTCTCGATCACGTTCATGTGCGACCAGAGGTTGAAGTGCTGGAACACCATCGACAGCTTGGTGCGTACGCGCTGCAGCTGCTTCGTATCGGCGGCGCGCAGCGCGCCGGTCTTGTCGAGCGCGGTGCGCACTTCCTCGCCGTCGACGAAGATGCGGCCCGCGTTCGGCTGCTCGAGGAAGTTGATGCAGCGGAGCATCGTGCTCTTGCCGGAACCGGACGAGCCGATCACGCTGATCACGTCGCCCGAGTTCGCCTTCAGCGAGACGCCCTTGAGCACCTCGTTGTCGCCGTACCGCTTGTGCAGATCGTCGACGAAAAGCTTTTGAGTCTGGGAATTCATCATAGTCCTGCGAAAACTTACTTGCCTTGCGGGCGCAGATACGCGAGCCAGCGGCGCTCGGCCTGGCGGAACAGCCAGACGAGCGTGAACGAGATCACGAGATAGAGCAGGGCGGCGATGCCGAACGCATGGAACGACATGTAGGTCGCCGAGTTGACGTCGCGGGCGATCTTCAGGATGTCCGGCACGGTCGCGGTAAATGCAACGGTGGTCGCGTGCAGCATCAGGATCACCTCGTTGCTGTACAGCGGCAGCGCGCGGCGCAGCGCCGACGGCAGGATCACGCGGCGGTACATCGTGAACGTCGACATGCCGTACGCGCGCGCGGCTTCGATCTCGCCGTACGACGTCGCCTTGATCGCGCCCGCGAAGATCTCGGTGGTGTACGCGCAGGTGTTCAGCGTGAACGCGAGCAGCGTGCAGTGCATCCCGTCGCGGAAGAACGCGTCGAGCATCGGCGTGCCGCGCACGGCCTGCAGGCTGTAAAGGCCCGTGTAGCAGAGCAGCAGCTGCACGTAGAGCGGCGTGCCGCGGAACACGTACGTGTAGAGCCACACGGCGCCCGACAGCCACTTCTTCTTCGACACGCGCGCGACCGCGAGCGGTATCGACAGGCAGAAGCCGAGGCCGATCGACACGACCAGCAGCCACAACGTGATCGCGACACCGGTGATGCGATAGCCGTCGGTGTAGAGATAGTTGCGCCAGTATTCTTGGATGAGTTCGATCATAGGTCAGCCTTGCGGACGCCGGTCGAGTAGCGCTTTTCGAGCCACATCAGCACGAAGTTCGAGATCGTCGTGATCGCGAGGTAGACGGCACCCGCGATCAGCGTGAAGAAGAAGAACCGCAGCGTGCCCTTGCCGGCGTCCTGCGACGCCTTCACGACGTCGGCGAGGCCGATGATCGACACGAGCGCGGTCGACTTCACGAGCACCTGCCAGTTGTTGCCGATGCCGGGCAGCGCGAAGCGCATCATCTGCGGGAACATGATCCGCGTGAACACCTGCCAGTTCGTCATCCCGTACGCGCTGCCGGCCTCGAGCTGGCCGCGCGGCACCGACAGGAACGCGCCGCGGAACGTCTCGGTGAAATACGCGCCGTAGATGAAGCCGAGCACGAGCACGCCGGCGAGGAACGGGTCGATGTCGATCTGGTCCCAGCCGAGCGCGTCGGTCGCCATGTTCAGCCAGATCTGCAGGCTGTAGAACAGCAGCAGCATCAGCACGAGGTCGGGCACGCCGCGGATCAGCGTCGTGTAGACGGTGCCGACGCCGTTCGTGAAGCGGTTGCGCGACAGCTTCGCGCCCGCGCCGAGCAGGCCCAGCAGGAACGACAGCGCAAGCGAAAGCACCGCCAGTTTGACGGTTTGCCAGGTGCCAGCGAGGATCAGCGGGCCGTAACCTTGTAGAAACATTGAGTGGTCCCTGGTGTGGTCCCTTAGGGCGCACGCGGTGCGCCGCCAAAGACGCGTTCCGCCCAAGCTGCGCGGAACGCCCCGTGCGTATCATGACCGTCCGCCCCGGCATCGGTGCCGGGCCCGCCCGTCGCGCGAGCGGCGGGCAGGGGGCGGGCGGCGCGTGGTTGACTGCCTGTACTGCCCGGGTGCGGGGCCGCCCCCGCATCCGTCGTCTCTTCTTTTCGTTGCTCAGCGGGCCGAAGCCGAATAGACGCTGAACGCGAAATACTTGTGCGACAGCCGGTCGTACGTGCCGTCCTTGTGCATGTCGGCCAGCGCCTGGTTGATCTTGAGCTTCAGGTCCGTATCTTCCTTGCGCAGGCCGATCGCGGTGCCGTCGCCGATCGTCTTCGGATCCTTCACTTCCGGCCCGGCAAACGCGAAGCCCTTGCCGCGCGGCGTGCGCAGGAAGCCGTAGTCGGCCTGCAGCTCGTCCTGCAGCGTCGCGTCGAGACGGCCCGAGCCGAGATCGGCATAGACCTGGTCCTGGTTCTGGTAAGGAATGATCGTCACGCCCTGCGGCTCCCAGTACGCCTTCGCGTAGGTTTCCTGCGTCGAGCCCTGCTCGACGCCCACGCGCTTGCCCTTCAGCGATGCAACCGTCGGCAGCAGCGGCGAGCCGGTCTTCGCGATCATCCGCGCCGGCGCGTCATAGACCTTGTCGGAGAAGTCGATCTGTTCGCGGCGCTTGTCCGTGACGGTCAGCGACGACACGATGACGTCGTACTTCTTCGCCTTCAGCGCCGGGATGATCCCGTCGAGATCCTGCGCCACCCACACGCATTTCGCGTTGATTCGCTTGCAGATTTCCTTGGTGAGATCGACGTCGAAACCGACGATCTCGCCGCTCGGCGCGGTCGACTCGAACGGCGGGTAGCTGGCGTCGACGCCGATCCGCACGGTCTTCCACTCCTTCGCGAAGGCGCTGCCCGCCATGAGGGCGAGGGCGGCGCACAGGGCGGCCTTCTTCATTTCCATCCTTCTGTTGCTGACTTTCCGGGAGCACTCGCGGCCGGTTGGACCGGGCGCCGCGGCGTATTCTAGACGGCCAAAAATCGCCGATCGGCGCTCTGGCAATGGCGGCCGCCGGAACGGCGAACGCCAAAAGGCCGGTATTTTACCCGAACGCGATACCCGGAAACCGGCAATCCGGGCCGACCGATCGATTCTTCGACGCATTGATCCGGCTGTTGCGATAATCGCCGCATTCGCAATGGACATTGCATCGATTGCATCCGCAGGTGCAACGATGCGGTGCGCAGGCGGCGGATTGTGGCGCGATTGGCACACTCATACAGTGATGGCATGGCAGAACCCTGCATCCCACGGAGTGTCCGTTCCATGTTCCAGATCCGCCGCGCCGCCGATCGCGACCAGCGCAGCCATGGCTGGCACGAATTCCTTCACAGCTTTCCTGGGGCGTCCGGCCGGAGCGGGCCGCCGGCGTTCGGCGCGTTGCGCGAACTGAACGAGGAGTGCATCGCGCCGACCCGCGGCTACGGGATGCGGCCGTACCGCGACGCGGAAATCGTCACCTACGTGCTCGACGGCGCGCTCGCGCATCGCGACAGCCTCGGCAACGGGGCGATCGTCCGTGCGGGCGGCGTGCAGCGCATGAGCGCCGGCAGCGGTGTCATGCTGAGCGAAACCAACGCGTCGCGTGACGAGCCGCTGCGCCTGCTGCGGATCTGGCTCGCGCCGGCCGGGGCAGGCGGCCGGCCCGGCTACGTGCAGACGCGCTTTGCCGATGACGAGAAACGCGGCCGGCTGCGGCTCGTCGCGGCGCCGGACGGTGGCGACGGTGCGTTGCCGATCGGTGCGGACGCCCGCATCTTCGCGGGGCTGATCGACGGCGACGAGGCGGCGGCGTTCGACGTGCCGGCCGGGCGCCGCGCGTACGTGCACGTGGTGCGCGGCGACGTCGAGGTGAACGGCTACGCGCTGTCCGCGGGCGACGGCGCGCGGATCGGTGCCGTGGACGCGGTAGCGTTCGCGCGCGGCCAGGCGGCCGAGGTGCTGCTGTTCGACGTCGCCTGAAACGCAAAAAAGGGGACGCGGGCCGGTGCCCGCGTCCCCTTCGATGCCGCTGCGCGGAGCGGCCCGCCGGCTTACTGCGCCGGCGCCGACGCGGCCTTGGCCGCGCGATGCTGCTCCCAGCGCTCCTTCATCTTCTCGTGGCGCTGTTCCATCTTCGCGAACTGCTGCTTGAGCGCCGTGCTGACCATCGTCTTCTGCTGGTCGTTCAGCCCGTTGTAGAACGTGAGCCATGCGGCGGACGTCTGCTCGCGCAGTTGCGCGTTCTGCGCCTCGGCCTGCTGGCGTGCCGAGTGCATCGCGCTCAGGTCGAGGATCGGCTGGTTCTGCTGCGCCTTGAACTGGTCGCGCATCTGCTCGTGGCTCTTGCGCATCGCGTCACGGTTCTGCTTCATCGTGTTGACGGCCGCCTGCCATTGCTGTTCCTGCGACGCGTTGAGCTTCAGCTGGTCGTGCAGTTTCATGATCGCGCCGAACGGGCCGCCTTCGTGCCCGCCGTGCATCTGGTGCATGCCGGGGCCGCCCGGAGGCGGCATGTCGTTGGGCTGCGCGGCATGCGCGGTGCCGAATGCGAGAGCGAGCACGGTGGCGGCCGCGATGGCCACGCGGGAAGTCTTCTTATACATTTCAGAAACTCCTTGTATCCAAAGGGTCCGGCGATGCGGGTCCGGGAAAACCGGGCGCCGCATCCGGTAAGACGCAGGTTAGCGATGCAGGCTGCGGCCGGTGTTACGTGGGGCGGTGGCCGGGTTACCGCGCATTACAGTTCCCTTGCGCGGTAACCCGCAGTAACCCTTTCGTCCCTTTGTTTCGTTCTTCGACTCCGCCCTCGCGCGGTAAACTTCGAGCCATGACTACCCAGATCCTCATCGTCGACGACGACCAAGAACTCCGAGACCTGCTGCGCGACTACCTCGTGCGCCAGGGGATGGAAGTGTCCGTGCTGCACGACGCGGCGACGCTCGAGAAGCGCCTCGAGCGCGAGCGGCCCGACCTGATCGTGCTGGACCTGATGATGCCGGGCGTCGACGGCCTGACCGCGCTGCGCCAGCTGCGCGCGGCCGGCGACGACATCCCCGTGATCATGCTGACCGCGCGTGCGGACGACGTCGACCGCATCGTCGGGCTCGAGCTCGGCGCGGACGACTACCTCGGCAAGCCGTTCAACCCGCGCGAGCTGCTCGCGCGCGTGCAGGCCGTGCTGCGCCGCCGCCGCGCGACGCCGTCGGCGGCGGCGCCCGAACAGCGCGAGCCGTTCGCGTTCGGCCGCTTCGTGCTCGACTTCCAGGCGCGCACGCTGTCGGTCGACGGCAAGCCGGCCACGCTGTCGAGCAGTGAATTCGCGCTGCTGAAGATCTTCGTGAACCATGCGCTGCGCACGCTCACGCGCGAGCGGCTGCTCGAGCTGCTGCACGGGCCCGAGTACGACGGCACCGACCGCGGCATCGACGTCCAGGTGTGGCGCCTGCGCCGCATCCTCGAAACGGATCCGTCGACGCCGCGCTTCATCCAGACGGTGCGCGGGCGCGGCTACGTGTTCGTGCCCGACGGCGAGGCCCATGCGCAAACCCATTGATTCACTGTTCGGGCGGCTGGCGCTGCTCGTCGTCGGTGTCCTGCTCCTGTCGCACTTCGCGTGGTTCTTCGCGATGCGGCTCGAGCGCAGCCAGATGCAGACGCGTTACGCGGTCGAGGAGGCCGCGTTCCTGGTCGACGCGGTGCGCCAGCACGTCGCGCGCACGCCGGACCAGCCGCTGCCGTCGCGCGTGCGGCTCGTGTCGCCGGACAGCGCCGACGTGCCGAAGGGCGGTGATGCGGGGCTGCCGCCGCCGCTGAAGCGGTTCCGCGACGACGTGAGCGACCGCATGCCGCCCGGCACGCAGGTCGAGATCGGCACGCCCGGACATCCGCCGGTGCTGTGGGTGAAGGAGCCGACCGACCGCAACTGGATCGTGGTGCCGGTTCAGCCGCTGCGGCCGCCGCGCTCGCTCGACCGGATGCTGTTGTGGCTCGGCACGATCTTCTCGGCCGGCGTGATCGCCGCGCTGTTCGCGGCCTGGCAACTGCAGCAGCCGCTGCGTTCGCTGGCACGCGCGGTCGCGCGCTTCGGCCGCGGCCAGCCGGTGCCGCCGCTGCGTGAGCGCGGCCCTCGCGAGCTGCGCCAGCTCACGCATGGCTTCAACCAGATGGTGGAACAGGTGTCGCAGGCCGAGAGCGACCGCGCGGTGATGCTCGCGGGCGTGGCGCACGACCTGCGCACGCCGCTTGCGCGGATGCGGCTGCGGGCGGAAATGATGGACGACGCCCGGTTGCGTGATGGCGTCGTGCGCGACGTCGATTCGATGTCGCACATCGTCGATCAATTCCTGGTGTTCGCGCACGGCGGATCCGATCGCAGCGAGCCGGTGCCGGTCGATCAGGCATGCGAGCGGATCGCGCGCAGCTATCGCGCGGTCGCGCCGAACGCGCCGGCGGTCCAGACCCGGCTCGACGCCGATCCGGGCTTCCGGCTGCCGACGGCGACGCTCGACCGGATCCTGTCGAACCTGCTGGACAATGCGCATGCGTATGGTGCGCCGCCCGTGCTCGTCGAGACGGCGCGCACGCCGGCCGGCTACGTGTTGTCGGTGAGCGACAGCGGCGGCGGGATCGCGCCGCGCGACCTCGCGGCGGCCACGCGGCCGTTCGTGCGGCTCGACCCGGCGCGCGGCGGCAACGGCCACAGCGGGCTCGGGCTCGCGATCGTCGAGCGGCTCGTGCTCAGGCTGGGCGGGACGTGCGACATCGGCAACCGTCCCGAAGGCGGCCTGCGTGTCGCGATGACGTTCCCGTTCGAGGTCGTGCCGAAGGACGAACCCCACGCACAGGCCGCATGAGCGGCTGCGGCGCCGGCCCGGACGGGCTGGCGCCGCGTGCCATCATTCGCCGAACAGCGTGCCGAGCGTCTCGGCCGCGTTGCTGTCGATGGTGTTGTAGGTCACGGTGGTGGCCTCGAAGATGTAGACGGTCGTGTACCGGCCGAGGCGCTCCAGGATTTCCTCCTGCAGCGATTCCGGCACGACGTTCATGTTCAGGTACCACGCCGTCGACGACAGCCGCGTCTGGAACGACCCGTACTCCTGCATCAGTTCGTAGAACGCGTCGGCATCCTGATCGCGGCAGACGATCACCAAGTTTCCTGCCATTCCCTTTCCTCCCGCTCGTCGATCGATCCCCAGCGCCTGTTGACATCGGGCACGCGCATGCGTTGCCGTCGGACCATCCGCAACAGACCCCGAGGGCCAGCCCTGATCATACCCGCATAGTCGTATCCGGCTGGTGACGCCCGACATGGTTTGCGCGCACGTGCGGCTGGCGGGTTCCCGGGCGGGCCGGATCACGGCATAATTCGGGCCTGCATGCCGGCCGAAAGACTGCGGCCGGGGCTGCTCGACCCGCGCACCCGCCATCCGCCCGCGCGCCAGGCACGATCCGTGCGCCGCCTGCGCCGTTCCCGGACGGTTGTACCTGAAATACAGGTTGGTGTAGTGTCGTGCCGTCGCGGCCGACTCGTCCGGGGCGCGGCAGCGCGTGCACGCACGGCGCACCGCGCTCGCGCGCGATCGTCAGTCAATCGAATTACCGCACCCGTGCGCTTTGCCATGAATCAACATCGACTGCCGGCTTCGTTCGGCCTTACCGGGGAGGGCGCCTGATGGACGTCGGATTCTTCAATCCGAACCGGACCGCCAACGCGTCCGCGTGGCGCGTCCTGCCGAACCGGTGGGATTTCATCGCGTTTCCGCTGATCATCTGCCTGATCGCGATGGCGGTCGTCGGTTTCCACGAAACGATGGCGCCGATCGGTACCCTGCAGACGCAGAAGATCTCGCTCGACCCGTCGAACCTGCCCGAATACGCGTTGCGCACCACGCTGCGGATGCTTGCCGCGATGGTCGCGTCGCTTGCGTTCACGCTGATCTACGGTACGCTCGCCGCGAAAAGCCGGCGTGCCGGCATGGTGCTGATCCCGATCCTCGACATCCTGCAGTCGGTGCCGGTGCTCGGCTTCATCTCGTTCACCGTCACGTTCTTCCTCGCGCTGTTCCCGAGCCGCGTGCTCGGCGCCGAGCTCGCGGCGATCTTCGCGATCTTCACGAGCCAGGCGTGGAACATGACGTTCAGCTTCTACCAGTCGCTGCGTACGGTGCCGCGCGACCTGGACGAAGTGTCGCGGGGTTTCCACCTGACGTCGTGGCAGCGCTTCTGGAAGCTCGAAGTGCCGTTCTCGATGCCGGGCCTGATCTGGAACATGATGATGTCGATGTCGGGCGGCTGGTTCTTCGTCGTCGCGTCGGAGGCCATCACCGTCGGCAACCAGACTATTACGTTGCCGGGCGTCGGCGCGTATCTCGCGCAGGCGATCTCGGACAAGAACCTCGGTGCGATCGGCTGGGTGATCCTCACGATGACGGTCGTGATCGTCGCGTACGACCAACTGCTGTTCCGCCCGCTCATCGCGTGGGCCGACAAGTTCCGGATGGAAAACACCGCGTCGGGCGACGCGCCGCAATCGTGGCTGCTCGACCTCGTGCGCCGCACGCGCCTGATTCATCAGTTGCTCGTGCCGGCCGGCTGGTTCTTCGCGAAGGCCGCACGGATTCCGCTGCGTCTGCCGCTGTCGGGGGCGATGCGCTTCTCGCTGCCGAAAGTCGAGAAGAAGGCGTCACGCACGGTTGACATCGCGTGGGCGACCCTCGTGCTGCTCGGCACGGCGTATATCGTGTGGCGTGTCATCAGCTTCGTGTCGACCGGCGTGACGATGGCCGAGGTCGGCCACGTGCTGGTGCTGGGGCTCATCACGCTGCTGCGCGTGGTCGTGCTGATCTCCATCGCGTCAGTGATCTGGGTGCCGATCGGCGTGTGGGTCGGGCTGCGCCCGAAGCTGGCCGAGAAGCTGCAGCCGCTCGCGCAGTTCCTCGCCGCGTTTCCGGCCAACCTGCTGTTCCCGGTGTTCGTGATCGTGATCGCGCGCTTCCACCTGAACGCCGATATCTGGCTGTCGCCGCTGATCGTGCTCGGCACGCAGTGGTATATCCTGTTCAACGTGATCGCCGGCGCGACGTCCTACCCGAACGACTATCGCGAAGCCGCGACGAACTTCCGCATCCGTGGCTGGCAGTGGTGGCGGCAGGCGATCCTGCCCGGCATCTTCCCGTATTACGTGACCGGCGCGATCACCGCATCGGGCGGCGCGTGGAACGCGAGCATCGTGTCGGAAGCCGTGCAGTGGGGCAATACCAAGATCGAGGCGCACGGCCTCGGTGCCTATATCGCGCAGACCACCGCCGCCGGCGATTTTCCGAAGATCATCCTGGGCATCGCCGTGATGTCCCTGTTCGTTACCCTGTTCAACCGCCTGCTGTGGCGTCCGCTGTATGCCTTCGCCGAAGCGAAGCTGCGGCTCGACTGAGACCGATTGAGAGCGAAACGCGATGCACAATCCGAATGCTGTAAACGCCCCCGTCCAGACGAACCAGCCGCCGCGCCTCGGTGAGGAAATCCTGCGCGTCGATCACGTCTGTCGCGGCTTCAACAAGACGCAGGGCGAATTGCTCGTGCTCGACGATGCGAACCTGTCGCTGCGCGAAGGCGAGATCGTCGGGCTGCTCGGCCGTTCCGGCTCGGGCAAGTCGACGCTGTTGCGCATCATCGCCGGGCTGATCGAGCCGACCGGCGGTGAAGTGACCTATCTCGGCCAGCCGCTGCGCGGCCCGGCCGAAGGCGTCGCGATGGTGTTCCAGACCTTCGCGCTGTTCCCGTGGCTCACCGTGCTGCAGAACGTGGAAGCCGGCCTCGAGGCGCTTGGCGTCGGCGCACGCGAGCGGCGTGAGCGTGCGCTGGCCGCGATCGACCTGATCGGTCTCGACGGCTTCGAGAACGCGTACCCGCGCGAGCTGTCGGGCGGCATGCGCCAGCGCGTGGGCTTTGCGCGCGCGCTCGTCGTCGACCCGACGATCCTGCTGATGGACGAGCCGTTCTCCGCGCTCGACGTGCTGACGGCCGAGACGCTGCGTACCGACCTGCTCGATCTGTGGACGCAAGGTCGGATGCCGATCAAGTCGGTGCTGATCGTCACGCACAACATCGAGGAAGCCGTGTTCATGTGCGACCGGATCCTCGTGCTGTCGTCGAACCCGGGCCGCGTGATCGCCGAGATCAAGGTACCGTTCAAGCATCCGCGCAACCGGCTCGACCCGGCGTTCCGCAAGCTCGTCGACGACATCTACGCGAAGATGACGG
Source organism: Burkholderia sp. AU45274 (assembly GCF_030482505.1). NCBI lineage: Bacteria > Pseudomonadati > Pseudomonadota > Betaproteobacteria > Burkholderiales > Burkholderiaceae > Burkholderia > Burkholderia sp. AU45274. The sequence continues at coordinate 50,962 of NZ_JAUJQE010000017.1, forward strand.
CCCGCCAGACCGGCGAGGCGACGAAGAAGGGGCTCGAGCTCGGCAGCTGGCTGCCGCAGGTGTCGACCAACCTGATGGCCGGCCTGATCGAGACGCTCGCGATGGCGCCGTACCACGGCCGCGCGGACATGCCGGAAATCGCGCGCACGCTGCATCTGGAAGTCGACGACCTGTTCCCGATCGCCGAAGTGCTGCAGTACCTCGGCTTCGCGGACGTGCGGGAAGGGGACGTGTTCCTGACGCCGCCGGGGCGCGTGTTCGCGGAATTCGGCACGCAGGAGCGCAAGCTGATGTTCGCGGATCACCTGCTGAAGCACGTGCCGCTCGCCGCGCGGATCAAGAAGGTGCTGAACGAGCGCCCGGGCCATCGTGCGCCGCGCGTGCGCTTCGAGCAGGAGCTGGAGGATTTCCTGTCGGACGGCGCCGCCGAGGAGACGCTCGACGCGGTGATCGACTGGGGCCGTTACGGCGAGATCTTTTCGTACAACGACCAGACCGAGATTTTCAGTCTCGAGGACGTCGAGTCCTGATCGACGTGCCGGGCCGTGCGGCCCGGCATGCGTGTGCGCCGCGCGTCACGCGCGGCGTATCGCACACTTACTGCAGATTCCCCCACCGGTCGACCGCCGGTTCCGCGGACGTCCACTTCCAGTGCGTGCCTTGCTGGCACGCATTCGCGAAATACCAGTCGGCCTTGTTGCCATCCTTCACCGAGAACGCGAATTCCTTGCAGATCGCGAGCGCCGACGCGTACGCGCGGGTGACGCGCACTTCGCCTTCGCCGTTTTCGAGCGGCAGCGTGTTCTTCACCTTCCACGGCTTCACTTCGCCGACGGCCAGGCTGCCGGCCGTCTTCGCGATCGCGTCCTGCTGGTTCTGATGGAGCTGCTTCATCGTGCGGTTGACGGCTTCGTCGGTCGCGGCCTGCACGGCAATCCCGACGCCGACGCCGACCGCCGGGTTCGCGGTGACGAGGCCCGTCGCCGCGCCGGCGAGGGCGCCGCTCGCCGCGCCGACCGACCCGCAGCCCGACAGCGTGGCCGTTGCCGCGCACAGCGCGCCGATGGCCGCGATACGGAGCGCGACGCTCATTGCAGCGCACCCCAGCGTTCGGTCGCCGGTTCGGCCGATGCCCATTTCCAGACGGGGCCGTCGCGGCAGATCGTGGCGACGTAGAAGGCCGATTGCGCGGCTTTGTCGGGTTTCGCGGGCGTATCGACCGCGAACACGATTTCCTTGCAGTCGAGCGGGCCGATGCTGATCATCCGGCTGACCGTCACGCGACCCTGCTCGTCGTCCTCGATCGGGAACGAGTGGTGCGTCGACCACGGCGCCACGCCGCCCACGTCGAGCGGGCCCGCCGCCTTCGCGATCTGTTCCTGGGTGTAGCGGTGTGCGACCCGCTGCGAGTACTGGACGCCCGCCCGCGCCCCGGCGACGGCGCCGAGGCCGATGCCCGTCGCGACGGCGGCGTTGTTGGTGACCTTGGAGGCGATCGCGGCGCCCGCGATACCGGCGCCGGCAGTCGCGCCTTCGCTGTACAGCGAGTTGCAGCCGGACAGCAGTGCGGCCGTGGCGATCACGGCCAGCACGACGCGCGCCGGCGTGGCCCGGCGCGGCGATTCGAAACGAATGTTCATCCCTGAGTGCAAGTCCTGTCTGGGTGAGCGGCGTGGCATGCACACCGTCATGCCGCGTCATTGTTTCGCAATTGTCATAGGAAAACTGCAAAGCTTTGACAAATCGCCGTGCGGCAGGCCGCGTGCGCGCGAGCGGCGTTATTGTCGGATAGATGCTTGCGGAGGGGTCGAAACGTTACAAATTGAAGGTAATTGTTACCTTCGGATGCGATCAGGCGACCTAGACTGTTGTGCTATGGAATGTTTCTACGACGGCCTTGGGCCGCGCCGCATATGAGACACCCAGCTATGCGCCGTTCGAAACGGCTATCACCTCGGCCGCCAGACGCGGCGGCCGTCCGTCCGGAAGACCGCCCGCGTCCGCGGACCGACGCGCCATCGGCGCCGCCGCCGGGCGCGCCCGACGACACGCCGTCGGACGGCGATCACAACCAGGGCGGCGCCCGCCCGGAAGGGCTCGACTATCAACGTGACCTCGGTCAGGAGCAGGACGCGTGATTCCGTCGTAGCCGCATTCCACCGCCGTATTTCATCGCAATTCTCGGAACTGAATCGCCGCGCGGCCGCCTTCGGGCCGCCGCGCCCGCTTTGGCGTGCGTCGCGCGCCAGCTAATCGAATCGAGGAGGGGAAGTCGCATGAGCAGATTGATCGTGGTATCGAACCGTGTCGCCGCCGGCGAGGACACGCGCCCGAGCGCGGGTGGCCTTGCGGTCGGCGTGATGGACGCGCTGAAGGAAACGGGCGGCGTCTGGTTCGGCTGGAACGGCGAGATCGTCGGCGCACCCGACACCGAGCCCGCGATCCAGCGGGACGGCAACGTCACCTATGCGACGGTCGGGCTGACCCGGCGCGACTACGACCAGTACTACCGCGGCTTCTCGAATGCGACGCTGTGGCCGGTGTTCCATTACCGCGGCGATCTCGCGCGCTTCGACCGCCAGGAGTACGCGGGCTACCTGCGCGTGAACGCGATGCTCGCGAAGCAGCTCGCCGCCTTGCTGCGCCCCGACGACCTGATCTGGGTGCACGACTATCACCTGTTGCCGTTCGCGCATTACCTGCGCGAGCTCGGCGTGAAGAACCCGATCGGCTTCTTCCTGCACATTCCGTTTCCGTCGCCCGACATGCTGCGTCTCGTGCCGCCGCACGAGGAACTCGTGAAGTTCATGTGCGCGTACGACGTCGCGGGTTTCCAGACCGAGGCCGACAAGCAGGCGTTTACCGACTACATCGAGCGGCGCGGGATCGGCGCGGCGAGCGACGACGGGATGCTGCACGCGCATGGCCGCGTCGTGAAGGTCGCCGCCTATCCGATCGGCGTGCATCCCGACGCGATCGCGCAGGCGGCCGTCCAGTACGGCACGCGCAAGCCGGTGAAGATGCTGCGCGAGGCGCTCGACGGCCGCAAGCTGGTGATGAGCGTCGACCGCCTCGATTATTCGAAGGGGCTCGTCGAGCGCTTCCAGTCGTTCGAGCGGATGCTCGCGAACGCGCCGGGCTGGCAAGGGCGTGTGTCGCTGCTGCAGATCGCGCCGCCGACGCGTTCCGACGTGAAGACCTATCAGGACATCCGCGAAACGCTCGAGGGCGAGGCCGGTCGCATCAACGGCCGCTTCTCGCAGCTCGACTGGACGCCGATCCAGTACCTGAACCGCAAGTACGAGCGCAACCTGCTGATGGCGTTCTTCCGGATGTCGCAGGTGGGCTACGTGACGCCGCTGCGCGACGGGATGAATCTCGTCGCGAAGGAGTACGTCGCGTCGCAGGATCCGGCCGATCCGGGCGTGCTCGTGCTGTCGGAGTTCGCGGGCGCGGCGGCCGAGCTGACCGGCGCGCTCCTCGTCAATCCGTACGACCTGTCGCAGATGGCCGAGGCGCTCGAGCGCGCGCTGTCGATGCCGCTCGCGGAGCGGCAGGCGCGCCACGAGGAGAACCTCGCGCGGCTGCGCGCGAACGACCTGTCGGTCTGGCGCGATACGTTCGTCGCCGACTTGCGCAGCGTCGCGGCGGCCGCGTCGGTCACGCGGCGCGTGGGCCGGCGGGTTGCGCATGCGTGAGGTCGTGCAGGCGCCCGGCGCCGCCGACGATGCGGGCGAGGAAGCCGCACGCCGCTTCTTTATCGTCACCGGTGGCCCGGGCTCGGGCAAGAGCACATTGCTCGACGCGCTCGAACGCGCCGGTTTCGCGCGCTCGCAGGAAGCCGGTCGCGGCGTGATCCGCGACCAGATGGCGATCGACGGCCAGGCGTTGCCGTGGCGTGACCCGGCGGCGTTCGCCGAGTTGATGCTGAGCTGGGAGATGCGCTCGTACGATCTTGCGCGCCACGCGCGCGGGCCCGTGTTCTTCGATCGCGGCGTGCCGGACGTGGTCGGCTATCTACGGCTGACAGGGCTCGCGGTGCCCGCGCATGCGGAAGCCGCGGCCCGCCGTTTCCGCTACCACCGGCGCGTGTTCATCGCGCCGCCGTGGCCGGACATCTATGCGCAGGACACTGAACGCCGGCAGGATTTCGCGGAAGCCGTGCGCACCTACGACGCGATGGTCGAGTGCTACACGTCATATGGCTACCGGCTGATCGAACTGCCGCGCGACAGCGTGCAGGCGCGCGTGCGCTTCGTGACGGACGCGCTCGGCGCGGAATGACGGGCGGGACCGAGGACGGCGAGCGATGTGTCAGGTCGCCGTGTCCGGCCGCGGCGACGTGATGCGCAGCATGCTGACGACCGCGGCCACCGCCGCGAATGCCGCGGCGACATAGAGCGCGATCGTCGGCCCGCGATCGGGCACGAGCCCGAAAATCAACGCGACGAGCGCGGCGCCGAGCGTCTGCCCGGTCAGGCGCGCGGTGCTCAGCATGCCGCCCGCGCCACCGCTGCGCTCGCGCGGCGCCGACGACAGCATCGCGCGGTTGTTCGGCGACTGGAACAACCCGAAGCCCGCACCGCACAGCGCCATCCGCCACACGATGTCGACGGTGCCCGGATGCGCGCCGATCGTCGCGAGCGACAGCAGCCCGGCCGCGAACAGCGCGAGCCCGATCCCGCCGAGGATGCCGGCCGAATAGCGATCCGACAGCACGCCCGCGAGCGGCGCGGCGAACACGATCACGAGCGGCCACGGCGTCATGTACAGGCCCGTCTCGACCTGCGAGAACCCGAGCGAGTTCTGCAGCCAGAACGGCAGCGCGACGAACGCGAGCATCTGCGACGTGAACGACGCCGTCGACGTATAGACCGACAGCGCGAACATCGGGATGCGCATCAGGTCGACCGGCAGCAGCGGCGCCGGCTGCGACAGCTGGCGCTTCACGAAGAAGTAGCCGACGACGAACGCGACGGCCAGCTCGACCGCGACATACGCATGGCTTTCGCCATGGCCGAGCCCGTCCACGGCCGTGATCAGCAGCCCGAACACGCACGCGTTCATCACCGCGCTCGCGAAATCGTACGGTGCGTCGTGCAGCGGGTTGGCCGGCAGCGCACGCACGCTGCCGACTACCGCGGCGATGCCGATCGGCACGTTGACCGCGAACAGCCACGGCCACGACGCGAACGACAGGATCGCGGACGCGACCGTCGGCCCGATCGCCGACGACAGCGCCACCACCATCGCATTGATCGACAGCCCGCGCCCGAGCATCGACGACGGGTAGATCATCCGCACGAGCGCCGCGTTGACGCTCATGATGCCGGCCGCGCCGAAGCCCTGGATCACGCGCATCACGGCCAGCATCGGCAACGAGCCGGCGAGCGCGCAGCCGAGCGACGCAGCGGTGAACAGCGCGAGCCCCGCGATGTAGATGCGGCGATAGCCGATGCGCTCGCCGAGCGACGCGAGCGGCAGCAGCGTGATCGTGACCGCGAGCTGGTACGCGTTGACGATCCAGATCGAGGCGGCGTCGGATGCGTGCAGGTCGCGCGCGATCGTCGGCAGCGCGACGTTGGCGATGGCGCCGTCGAGCACGGCGAGCGTGATGCCCAGTGCGACGCAGACGATCGCCCAGTAGCGTTGCGGAAGCGGCAGGCCGGTATCGGCGTTCATGGCGGGAGCAGAGGCGTGGTTGTCCGCGCGCCCGGTTGCCGGTTGCGTGCGCAACCATGCGCAAGGGTGGAGGCGGCGATGAGCGGCCCGGCCGGCGCAACTGCACCGGAGCGGGGCCGGTCGAGTGTATCACCGGGCCGCATCGCGCGACGCCGGCGCTCAGCCTTCGAAGTCGAGGCCGCCGAGCCGCACGAGCGGGTCGGCCTGCGTGCGCGACAGGAGATCGATGTCGCGCGCGCTCTGCCATGCCCCCAGCTTTTTCGGCAGCGCGGCGAGGTAGTGCTCGAAGCGTTGCGGGCCGTCCGGCTCCATCAGCCGCTCGATTTCGTCGGTGTCCCAGGTCAGTTCGAGGTTCAGCGGATGGTCGAAGCCGCTGACGTGCTCGTGCGGCGCGCTGCGGATCTGCACGCGCGTCGGGTGACCGTGGCCGCCATACGGGACGACGTCGGTCAGCACGTGTTCGGCGAAGAAGGCGGCGATTGCCTGTGCGATGCGCGGGGCGAATTCGGTATCGAAACGGCGGGCGGTTTCCGGCTGCATGACGGCGTCTCCTGTATGCCGAAAATCGTAGCACGGCGACGGCGCCTTTCGATGGGCGTGATACCGGTAATCGCGCGTTACCACTTGCTGCATCTATTACGGCCGCAAGCCGCCACAATGCATCGCATCCAGTACCACTTCGCGTGGGAGTCCATCATGAAAAAAATTGCCGCAGTGTGTGTCCTCGCCGGTTCGCTTGCCGTGGCAGGCCCGGCGTCCGCGCATGGCCGCGACGGTGGCGCCGTCATCGGCGCGTTGATCGGCGGCGCGGTGCTCGGCGCGATCGTGACGTCCGCGATGAATCCGCCCGTCGCGTATCAGGCGCCCGCGTACCAGGCACCGGCTTATCAGCCGCCGACGTACTACCAGGCGCCCGCGTATCAGCAGCCTGCGTATCCGACCTACCAGCAGGCGCAGTACCAGGACGACGGCCCGAACTATTGCTACGACCGCTACCAGCGCGCGTATGTGTGCGGCGCGCCCGTCTCGGGTGGCTACGCGCAGCCGGCCGGCTGGTGAGCAGGCTGACGCGCGAAGCGTGAGCAGGCGGCGGTGGCGCCGTTCGCTTCACCGCACCGAACGACAAAAAGGCCCTCGCTTCATGCGAGGGCCTTCGTCTTTTGCGTGGCCGTCCGTTCGTCCGCGTGACGCGTCGGCCATCGTGGCGCGCGGCACGCGGATACAAACGGTTGCAAATGCGCGTCAGTGGCGATGGCCGCCGCCACCTCCGCCGCCATCGTTCCAGTCGCCGCGGTGTCCGCCGCCGCGCCCCCAGCCGTTGCCGCGGTTGCCGCGATCGCCGTCCCAGCGATGGTAGTCGCGCCGGCCGCGATCCCAGTCGCGTCCGCCGCCACCGCCCCAGATATTGACCGTGCCGTACACGGGCGAAGGGGCGTACGCGTAGCCGGGATCGGAATAGTAAGGCTGCCCGTAGCCGTATCCGGCGTCCGGGGCGACGACGCAGCCGGCCAGCAGGGTGGCGACGCCGGCGGCAGCAATGAGCTTCAGCATGATGTTCTCCGTTGGTTCCCGTATAAGTACCGCGCAAGGGGATTGCCAGCTGTTTGCAATTGTGTCGTCAAATTACAGCGGCGTAAGGTCGTGTGACGGAAGTGTTAGCATCCGGGGCTCATTTTGTTTTTCAGGAGTACATCGATGAAATTCGCGATCCGGGCCGCACTGGCCGCCTTCTGCGTGACGACAGCCGCCGCCTGCGTGGCGGGGCCCGCTTCGGCGCCCGCCGTGACGGCCGAGTCGATCAAGATGTTTCCGCAGGCAGCGGCCGGCCAGCAGCGCGTCGTGATCGCGCTGCCCGCGCTCGAGAACGAAGGCGATGCGCGCGTCGAGCTGATGATCGGCAAGACGCTGCAGACCGACTGCAACCAGCAGTGGTTCGGCGGCGAGCTGACCGCCGAGGACGTGAAGGGCTGGGGCTATACGTACTACCAGCTCACCGACGTGAAGGGGCCGGCCTCGACGCTGATGGCATGCCCGGGCCAGGCGCCGCAGCAACGGTTCGTGCAGGTGCGCGGTGACGGCCAGCTGCTGCGCTACAACAGCCGCCTGCCGCTCGTCGTCTATGTGCCGGACGGCTTCGAGGTGCGCTATCGCGTGTGGCATGCGTCGAAGGACGTGCAACACGCAGCAAAGCAGTAACGTTACGGCGCGGCCGCGGCCTCCTGCCGCTACGCGCCGCCCGTACCGACGAGCGCTGGCCATGCGGCCAGCGCGGCTTGCGCGACGGCCTCCAGATCGCGACGGCTCGCACCGTCGCGCGCCTGGATCGACATCCCCTGCTGGACCGTGACGTAGTACCGCGCGATCGCATCGAGGTTCGCTTGTGCGGCGATCTCGCCGGTCGCGACCCCTTGCATGAGACGTTCGCGCAGGTGCTCGACCGTGCGCTCGCGCATCGCGATCAGCGTTTGCCGAACCGTATCGGAGCGCTCGGCCGGATGCAGTGCCGACAGCACGATCAGGCAGCCGGCCGGCTTCGACCGCCGCGTGAACACGCGTGCGGTATCCATCAGGTAGTTCCGTACGGCGTCGTGCGCGCTGCCGGCCTGTTCGACGCCGCCCCAGATTTCCCGCCCCTCCGTTGCGCTGTAATGCTCGAGCGCCAGCCGGAACAACGCTTCCTTGCTGCCGAATGCCGCATACAGGCTCGGCGACGCGATGCCCATCGCGGCCGTCAGGTCGGCCATCGACGCGCCTTCGTAGCCGAGGCGCCAGAACACCTCCATCGCGCGATCCAGCGCCGCTTCCTTGTCGAAGCTTCTCGGTCGGCCCCGTTCAGCCATTGCGTCCGTTCCTTCATCGATTTCTGTATCGATCGATAAATTAAATCAATTGACTGTGTCGCGCAACTTGCCACATTCTGTGTCGGTCGTTACATAAATTAGGAAAGGAACCGACATGAACCGACTTCAGGGCAAGCGTGCACTCATCACGGGCGGCAGCCGCGGCATCGGTGCGGCGATCGCGAAACGGCTGGCGGCCGAGGGCGCGGACGTCGCGATCACCTATGAGAAATCGGCGGAGCGGGCGCAGGCCGTCGTCGCCGGCATCGAGGCGCTGGGCCGCCGCGCCGTTGCGATCCAGGCCGACAGCGCCGATCCGGTGGCCGTGCGCGACGCGGTCGATCGTGCGGCGGAGGCGTTCGGCGGTCTTGACATTCTCGTCAACAACGCGGGGATTTTCCGGGCCGGCGCGCTGGACGACCTCACGCTCGACGATATCGACGCGACGCTGAACGTGAACGTGCGCGCGGTGATCGTCGCGTCGCAGGCGGCGGCGCGGCATCTCGGGGAAGGCGGGCGCATCGTGTCGACCGGCAGCTGCCTCGCCACGCGCGTGCCCGATGCGGGGATGAGCCTCTATGCCGCGAGCAAGGCCGCGCTGATCGGCTGGACGCAGGGGCTTGCGCGCGATCTCGGCCCGCGCGGCGTCACGGTCAACATCGTGCATCCGGGGTCGACGGATACCGACATGAACCCGGCCGACGGCGAACATGCCGGTGCGCAGCGTTCGCGGATGGCGATCCCGCAGTACGGCAAGGCCGACGACGTGGCGGCGCTCGTCGCGTTCGTGGTCGGGCCGGAAGGGCGGTCGATCAACGGGACCGGGTTGACGATCGATGGTGGTGCGAACGCGTGAGTGCGTGAATGCCGACGCCCGGCGTGAGTTTTCGACCGGGCGGCGTTGCGTTCGTTATCGGCAGCCGAGCCGGTGATGCTCGGTTTCGAGATCGGCGCGCTTGTCGTAAGCGCGCAGCTCGTTGCGGGGTTTGCCGTCCGGGGCCATTCCGCGCACGACCTTCTGGCCGCGGTCGGGGGCGTGCGTGACGGCGTCGATCCCGGCGGCCAGTTCACGGCAGCGTGCGTTGGGGGAGGGGTTTTCCGCGTGCGGGGCTGCGGCGTTCGTGATGTTGGCGATGCCGGGGCTGACATAGCGCGGCTTCGCGGGTGCGGTAAGGGTGTCGGCGGCGTTTGCCGTGCCGGTCATCGCTGAAAGCGCGGCGAGTGCCGCGATCGCTCGAATCATTGCGGGAGTCCGGATGCTGAAGAAGGTTCGGAATTCTACGCAATATGGGGCGCAGGGCCGTGGCGATCGGGCGGGATGCGATCGTGTGTCGCAGGGGACGTCGGCGGCTGAATGCTCCTCGACCCGTATGTGATGCTGGCAGGCCTTGAGCACGCAGCAGTGCATGCGCAAAGCAAAAAGCCCGCTTGCTTTCGCAGAGCGGGCTTCGGTATTGGTTGCGGGGGTAGGATTTGAACCTACGACCTTCGGGTTATGAGCCCGACGAGCTGCCAGACTGCTCCACCCCGCGGCGCGAAGTGTACTAGGGCTGATGTGGAGAGTCAATCGATTGGTGATTTGCGTCGAATGGAATCGGCGGCTCACTTTCAACAAGCGCGAGATCCGGCGTGCAGGTTGGCTGCCGATGCTTCCCGATCCGCTTCGACGTCAGGCGCTTTTCGTCGCCGCCGTTGCGGTATGCGATCGTGGGAAAGTGGATGAGGCCATGAGGATGGCTGGTCCCCGACAGAATTCATATCGCTAGGCTGGTAGTGCTTTTTAGGCTCCGCTCTTTCCAAGATACCAACAAAAATACCAACAGATATCTAAGCATAGGCTCGATCGGGTGCGAGGCTAGCTGTACGCAACCATCTAGCGCGGCCGGAAGCGAAAAACTCTGGAGATTTGGAGACAAGAACTCGTTTCTTCCTGTCGGCCTTGTCTGGTAAGGCTGTGACTATCTCCAAGTCTATCTCCAGAACACACATTTTCTTGGAGATAACGTTGGAGATACATCGCCACGGGCATGGCGATTGCGCGGCTGCTTTACGAGTTGCCTCGCAGTCTGGGACGTTGCGCGCAAAAGAACTCCCCGCACCGCCGCCTTCCGGCGCGTGAATAGGGTGCCATGGATTTTGTATTACTATGCAAGCGAAAGTTGGGGCGTCGATCCGGGGGGCGATCTTGTGGGAAATCGCTCGATGCCAACGTAAGACATTGGGGAGATTCGATGAAGATAGATAATGCGATTAATTTGGCAATCGAAAATATCCTGAAAGAAGGGTTGACTGACGTCGAGGTATTCGCTCGGCCGTTTGAGGTGGATTTGCTGAAAAATCAAGACATCTTGGATGATGTAAAGGCGAATATAAAAACGACTCTAAAGGAGTCTCAGATTAAGGGGGTGGGGTTTACTCCGATATCGCATATTTTGGTGCCAAAGAAAGAGCTTTTTGATTTTAGAAAATGTGCGATTATTGAGCCGGTGGATGAGGCGAGGTATTTGTCTCTGGTGCTTCAAATTGCGGATCTGATTGAAGTCAAGAGGCCGAATAAAAGTAAGAATAATGTGTTTTCTTACAGGTTTCATCCTTCCAAGGGGTACTTGTTCGATCAAAAATACAACTACACCTCATTTAGAGAGCATGTTTCAAGGAAGTCGAGGCAAAGAAATGTAAATGTCGTTGTCTCTTGCGATATTTCGAATTTCTATGATCGATTAAATTTGCATAGGCTTGAATGCATTCTTTCCTCGAATCCGAAGATTGATAAAAAGATAATTCTTCAGATCAACGAGCTTTTGTTGTTTTGGTCTGGTCGCGATTCATATGGTATCCCGGTTGGTTCCAACGCAAGCAGAATATTGGCTGAGGCTGCTTTAATAGAGGTCGATAATTTTCTAACCTCTCATAAAATCTCTTACTGTCGATTCGTTGACGATTTCAAGTTATTCGCTCCTGATGCGGCGACCGCCCACAGGTGGCTGGCACTTTTGGTTGATCGACTTTCCAAGGAAGGGCTGTTTCTAAATACGGGGAAAACACAGATCAAGGATGTGTCTGTCGTCGCTGAACCCGAGCCCGAGGCAGAGGCTGACGCAGCGGTAGTGCCAGAGGCGGACGCTCAAAGCGAGGATGAGACGGCCAAGTCATCCGATCCAGTGCCGGAAAGGAATCGAGACGAAGTTGCGCGCATCATCAGAGGATATTCTGGTCTGATTCCAACAAAATTCAGGGCACTTACAGCATCTGAGCTAAATAGACTCCGCGAAGAGGATATATCGGATCGGCTTGATAAGATTTCATCATCGGTGCTGATTGATCCAACTAATTTGGTTGCGTTGGTGAAGGCATGTGTCGCTAAGGCCGACCCTGTTGGGTTAATGGAGGTTGTTAAGAATTTGAATAAATTCCCGCAATTTATCCCCTACGTGATTGATGCGATTATCAAGAATGAAGGTATTTTTGGTGACTCGCACGTGAATGAATTGAGTGGGTACTTGTCATATTGGCTTGATAGGGATCATGCTCCGGAGTTTGTGTCGATATTCGTTATCAGGTTTTTTGGTCATGGGAGATTCAAAAGCAAGTCCATGTTGATGGAGTGCTTTAGGAGGCTAAGGCGGAATGACGGGAGCTATATCGGTCGGGCGCTCTTGGAGCAACTGGAGCCAATCGTGGAACGTGGGGAAGTTATTGAAATTAGAGACTATTTTGTACGGGCTGATCAGTCTGAGCGGAGGCAGATATCGAAGATGGTGGACATCCATCTAACGAAAGGTGAAAAGCGGCCATTCTTCAAAAATTCACTGTCTCAGTCGCAGGATATTTTTTTGAGGCACATGGAAAACTTATTTTAATAATAAAAAGAATTGGTCGACTGCTTCGGAGTGAGTGTAGGCAGTCAATCCGATAGTCGGTCGGCTATCGCGAGTTCCGCTCTTCGTTGTTCTTTTGATGGAATGCATGCCGAATGAAGGCTACTTCGTGAAAAGTAACTTTGACCGATTAAGCTCTAGGTCGCGTCGCGTATCCGCATGATCGTCTGGCGGCTTGTGCCGTAGCGCTTCGCGAGACTCGCTACGCTCGCGCCGGCGCTCAGGTGTCGACGCACTTCGCCATGCTGCTGCTTGCTTAGAGCAGATGGCCGCCCAATGACTTTTCCTTCTGCCTTCGCCCGTGCGATACCAGCCTGAGTCCGTTCGATCAGCAGGTCGCGCTCGAATTCGGCAACGGCGTTCAATACTTGCATTGTCATCCGTCCGGCCGCGCTGCTCAGGTCAACGCCGCCGAGTGCAAGGCAATGAATCCGGATGCCTCGATCGGCCAAAGTTTCGACGGTTGCGCGGACGTCCATGGCGTTCCGGCCGAGTCTATCGAGTTTGGTTACGATCAGCACGTCGCCTTCTTCCATCTTCAGTAGCAACTCCGAAAACCCCGGCCGCTGGTCTGCGCTGACGCTACCAGAGATGCTTTCGGTAACGACTCGTCGTTTATCGACCGAGAAGCCGGCCGCTTCGATTTCACGTAGTTGGTTGGCTGCAGTCTGATCGGTCGTGCTGACACGGGCGTATGCGAAGGTTCGCGACACGGTACGTACTCGATATGTTCGAAAGGGGTGTCCGAATCATACCCTATGTCCGAAAATATAAATAGCTTACTTTCGGACATGCCTGCGCACCCGTGTCCGAAAGGGTTCGGTTTCGGACATGCGGTTAGATTGACGGCCGACAGCCGAGCAATCGATCCGCATCGTCTGTTGAGTATGTCCGCTCACACGAGCGCATTAGAATGACTGTTCATCGAGCGCTCCCATACCCCAGCGTATTGCGAACATGGACCAGCAAATAACGCGCAAGAATCACTATGTCCCGCAGTGGTATCAACGAGGTTTCCTGACGCCGCAGCAGTCACGACTGCATGTGCTCGATCTCGCACCGCAAGACAGGACTCTCCCGAACGGAATGGTCGTCTCTGGCTCGCCGCTCAGTGAGTCCTCACCGAAGTACGCGTTCGTCGAACTTGATCTTTATACGACCCGCTTTGGAGACATTCTGAACGACGAGGTTGAGAGGTTGCTCTTCGGTCCGATAGACAAGAGTGGTGCTGAGGCTGTTCGTGCTCTGATCGAAAATAAACCTCAGCAGATACATAACTATTTCTCAGCCCTGTTCGATTTCCTTGACACGCAGAAGCTCCGAACACCGAAAGGGCTTGACTTCCTGCTAGAACGCTATGGTCAGATAGGGCAGACTGCCCTAATGGTCGAGATGCAACGCTTGCGCGACATGCATTGCACTATGTGGACCGAAGGTGTTCGCGAAGTCGTCTCGGCCACAAACTCGCCTGTCAAATTCGTTGTCTCGGACCATCCGGTTACTGTGTATCACCGAGAGTTTGCCCCCGACCACAGCGCTTGCAAATATCCGAACGATCCCGGTGTCGAATTGGTCGGCTCACAGACCATCTATCCTCTCAATGGCAACTATTGCCTAATTCTCACTCATATCGAGTACGCCACGGCTCCTTCGTCTGTAGATGTTCTGGCGAAGCGAACGCATGCACGCTATAGGGGAACCGGCTATGTCCGGACGGACGCCTTCATCCGGACCCGCGAACTATCGTCCGCTGAGGTAACCGCGGTTAACTACGTGCTCAAGGCGCGCGCCAAAAGGTACGTCGCTGCAGCAAAGCCTGAATGGCTCTATCCCGAAGATACCAACGCGTTAAGCTGGCGCGATATTGAGCAGATCTTGTTGCCGCGTGACGAACTGTGGAGATTCGGTGGCGAGATGGTCATGGCGTTCAACGATGGAACCTATCACTTCCAAGATGCCTTCGGTCGGACTTCAAAGGCTCACGAGTACTTGGCGAAGACTCCGCCTGAGGGTGAGCCAGCCGCAGATGATTACTGCCCTTGCGGAAGTGCACGACGATACGCCGATTGCTGCCAACTGCTCCCGACGCATGAGCGGCCAACCTGGACAATATACGGAATACGCGAGCGCAATATCGCTCTTTGCAACGCAGTTTCAGACATTCTTGGGCTGAACAAGGGCAAAGACTGGATCGACGTCCGTCGCGAGCTCTGCGACGATCAGGTGAAACGCATTCACGAGATCTACGAATTCTTGTGGCCGACGGATACGCTCCTGCGTGAATTGCTACCGCGTCCCAATGCAAATATTTCCCGGGGTGTCTTCTTGGGGCCGGTAGATGTACGTTCACTTCTATTGGAAGTCACGCCGTGGCTTGATTACTTTGATGAGTTAGTCATTCCACATCCTTTCCCAAATGCCGCCGGTTTGCGGCCAGAAAGCAGTCCGACGAAGTCCCCGGCGCTGTTTAGAGATCAAACGCTAAGGAATGCGCTCATGCTGCTTGAGCTTGAGCGCTACATACGGTCTGGGAGGATTCATCTCATCCCTGATCCAATGGACGTCGACGAGTTTTACCGTGCCGAAATACTCGCGTCAGTGAAAGGAGTACCGGAGCGCGTGCAGCTCAGCGAGCGCGACAAGCGCCACACGAGTGCGCTGGCCAAAGACGATCATATGAGGTGGACGCTCCGCGCGGAAGCAGACAACCTACTTGCATTCGTCAAACGTACTACACCCGATATTGCACCAGACTTGGCCGAAAAGGTCGTCGAGCGTTTGAAACGGGAAATCGAGGCTGATCCGCTGATTCTGCTCCAACCATTCCCGAAGGGAAAAAATGGTGGGCAAATGATGATGTATAAGTCCTTTGGCGTCGACACGGGACTCTTCATCGCCTCGATGACAGGCGCCGTCCCGTACTGCCATTTGGACGCGATTTGGGGAAGACTTCATGCAGCCACTGACGAGCGAGCGAAGGGGCGAGCGGTTGCTGAAGACCGAATTGCGGCAAAGTTTCGAACGGTGGATGTGTCGTTACGTGTCCCGGGTATGAACGAGCAAGGTGATGAGGACCTGAACACGGATAGTCTGCGGGAAGTTATCCGTCTGTTTGTGGCCGTGGCGGCAAGTAATGACCCGAAAGACACCGCGCGACTAGAAGCTGCCTTGACTGCTCTGCGAGAGCAGCCGCAGAGCGTCCCTCCGTCGAGCATATTGGTGCATCTTGACGCCTCCGCTCCGGATGGCGGATTCCTAACAACCAGCGCTACCCGCTTGGTTCATACGTACGGGCTCACGACCCGCATCAATCCAGTGTCACTGGCGTTTCATTTCGTTTGGGCGGACCAGCAGGCGGGCGAGCCAGCATGACGGATGTTCACCCAACTGTCGCACGGCTCTTGATCTGCGACGTGTGTTTTCACACAATTGCCCGCTGGCCTTTCATCAAAATCGTAGTGCTATGAATTCGCTACGACGGCTTATTTCTTCTCTTCGCTGAACAGCAGGTTATGCAGGTTCAAACTTGAGATACCCATCGGTTCGCGTCGCAGGTCGTGAGAAAATAACGCCCGTCGAGCCTAGGGCGGCCACCTGAAAACCGGACACCTTCACCGGCCGGCTCGACGTTCTTCGTGAAGGCCGCACAGAAGGGTGCGCGATTGCTACGTACAAAGACACCTAGTTCCGCTCTCAAGCACAAACCACGCGCCGGTTTTCGCTCACGGCGCTCGAGGCAATGTGTGAGAAGAAGCATTCTTTCTTTCGCCGCCGTCGACGCGAAACACCGAGCGTCTCAACCTTTTGCTGCGGACGGCGGTGAAAGCCCATTCGGGCGGATGCAAGACATCATTCCACGCGATGTTCCGGTTGGGGAGGCGATGGCCTTGCTGGCCGGCCTGCTCGTCAAGTGCATTGACGAGGATGATCTGCGCACGGCGCAAGAGCTGATGAAGCATGAGTTGTTTAATAGCCGTACGTTGGAA
Organism: Burkholderia sp. AU45274; assembly: GCF_030482505.1. Classification (NCBI taxonomy): domain Bacteria; kingdom Pseudomonadati; phylum Pseudomonadota; class Betaproteobacteria; order Burkholderiales; family Burkholderiaceae; genus Burkholderia; species Burkholderia sp. AU45274. Next base: position 67,348 of record NZ_JAUJQE010000017.1, read on the forward strand.
GGCGTGGTGCTGTACGCGCGTCGTGAAACGGAATCTGCACTGCTCGAACGAATTAATGCTTTGCATGATCAGCTTGCCGAGCATGCTGAAGAGCGCGACATGTCGCAGGCGCATTTGGCGCAGCTCCAAGCTGAACAACGAGAGCGGCAAGATCAGGCCATGCGCGAGAGGCAAAAGGCGATCAAACCGGCTCAGGCTGCACGGCTTGCTGGTGCAAAGAATACAAAGATCGTCGAAGAATTTAACAGGCGTCGGCGTAGCGGTGAGGACTTTCAGGGGCGCAATGTTTGCTCAGATATTGCGGCTCGCTTCGGCGTCACGGCTGATCACGTGCGCAAGCTGAAACGGGCTTGGCTTGCCACGTGAATTGATAAAACGCGATTGACGCACCGATAGTCTTGTTTTGAATGATGCTAAACGCGATTGTCGATACGTCGGTCGCGTTTGGTCCTTCAAGCTCCCGGTTGTGCCGATGGTGGCACAGCTACGCTCAGGGAGCACAAATGTCTGCAAGCAACACATTCGCATCACAGGCCCCGATCGGACTGCCGCTTGACGGCTTTTCGCGTTGGAGTGACCTGCGTCCCTTTGTTCCGTTGTCCCGTGAGACCGTTCGGCAACGCGAATTGGAAGGGCGGTTTCCGCGTGCACGTCGTTTGACGCAGCGTTGCACCGTCTGGTCGAACAGAGAGATTCATCGCTGGATGGCCGACCCGTTGACCTATCGCACTGCCGACGTGGCGAGCGAAGTGACGGAGGGCGCGTGATGACGAACAGCGTGAATGTTACGAACGCGCGTGCAGCAGCGCGAGAAGCCAAACGAGACGCCGACGCGGCATTCTACGCGAGTGAGTTGGAGCGTCAGCGTCAGCGGTTCGCAGCCGCGCTCGGGCGCTGCGTTGATGAAGCCCGGCGCGAGGCAGCTTGTTGGATCGCGGCGGCTGCGACTGTGTTCGAACGTGACGCCGAACGCATGCCATCGCGTGCCAAGCGTGCCGTCGAACTTCTCAAGCACGCCGTATTCATGCTCGACCCGAAGGCCCCGGCATGACGCCGCATCAAAGTTACTTTGCCGTGGTGAGATGCGCGGGAAGCCGAGCGCGTCACGCTGCTGCCGCTGGTCCGTCCCGTCCTCGATTTGCGAATCGCGGCAGTGCGCAGTATCCTGTGTCTGTCGCTGAGACAGCAGCGGCCCGGATTGGCGTCCGGAATCTGAAAACGGCGGACGACCGCCATCTGGCGGTATTTTTTCGTCCGCGCGTCAACGCACGCCTTCAATGGTCGGGCCTTGGCGGGGGTGCCTTCGGGCACGCCGGTTTCCGTTTTCGCCGGTACGCCAACTCCGCCATGTGCCCGGCCACCCCAATTGGCGTTGGGAGCCGGGTTCGTTACCACGAAAACGGAGGTCGCACCCAATGCGCCAGTTGTCGCACGCCCGTACCGGGCAGCAATCCCACCTCATTCAATCGATTGTCCGCACAGCACTGCGCGACGCGGCAACCGCAAGCACGTATCAAGACGCGCTCGATGCAACCGGCGCGGCACTGGCCGCGATCGCCGCGCTCGTCCGCGCGGAGGTGCGTCATGGCTGAGCTGCGCTGCAAGATCGGCGATCTGGCGATCGTCACGAAGTGCGATGCACGTTCACGCATCGGTATGCTGGTCGAGGTGGCATCGGCTCGCCCGACGCCCGATCACGATTGGCGCGTGCGGATCTTGGGCGGCCCCGTCTCGGGGCGTAGCGTCTGCGGTCGCCGGTCTGGCGACTTCATGCATGCAGCCGTCCATGACTGGAACCTCACCCCTATTCGCGGCGAAGCGGAGCTGGATTGCACGATCGACGTTGGGCAACTCCTCGCGTCGATTCTGGAGGTGCGCCATGTCTAAATTCCGCCTGCCGAACGAAGTCACGATGATCGCCACGTGTGCGGCCCATCAGTTCGCCCAGCTCGAAGCCCTGTTCGATGCTGTCCGTTCGCATCTTGCTGAGGGCACCTACGAGCGAGCGCTCGTCGACATGGGGCAAAGCGTTGCGAGCCGCTATTCGGCTGAAATGCGCCGCACTGCGCAGCCGGAGGTGTGCCATGACTGACCAGCGCATCCGAACCGCGGTTATCAATGGATTCGACAACGCACCGCCGCTGGATACGGGCGCTCCGATTGAGCTGCAATTCGCCGTCGACCTGGGCGCGATCTGCGCCGACGCGTGGCTCGACCTGAAAGGCGACGTGCGCCTGCACGACTACGCGGCGCATCAAGCCGCCGCGTTCGCACGCGGCATGGAATCCGCCATGCAGGACGCGGGCGACGTCGACGCGCATCGCGTCACGATCAGCCGCCAAGCGTTCGCGGCCGGCCTGATGGGGCGCGTGCAGCAGCATCTGTTTGCGGCGCTCGGGCTCGTCACGCGCGAACCGCGCACGACGCACTGAGGGGCGGTCATGGCAAAGACGAACAAGAACGCCGTGCAACCGCTCGCGTCGCACTTCGTGGCCGAGGTGAACCGGCCCGACCGTAACCGCATCGGCACGCGGATCAGTGACGCCATGGAGCTGCTGGACAGCCTGCATTGGGCGGCCGACAAGGCCATGTCCGACGACGACTACTGGCTTGTGCTGAGCCTGTTCCGCGCGTCCCTGCCGTCGATCGGCGCAGCGCTGGAGGCAGCCAACGACGCCCTTGGCGAGTCGCGGCTCGGCCGCTACGTCTACAGCAACGACGTCACGGCGGGCGGTGCGGTTCTGTCGGTGCCTCGCGCGGCCGGCTGACGTTCCGCCGCTAGGCATCGTCGAATCATTCAATTCTTCGCGCGTCGGGTAGCTGCTTGCCCGATATGGACTACTAATCGAAAGTCGACCGACGCGCGTCCAGTGGGAACCTATGAGTAACGCACCCATGTCCGAATTCGAGCGGGCGAGAGTCGCGCTCGGTTATGTTCCGCCCGACGACCGCGACACGTGGCGTCAGGTGGGGATGGCGCTCAAGGCCGAGTTTGGCGAGGAGGGCTTCGCCCTCTGGAACGAATGGAGCCAAGGCGCGCAGAACTACAACGGCAAGGACGCGCGCGATGTGTGGAAGTCGTTCAAGGGCGGCAAGATCACCATCAACACGCTGTTTCACCTCGCCAAGGTTGGCGGCTTCGATCCGCGCGCGCATCGAGCAAAGCCGATCGATCCAGCGGAGCGCGAGCGGCAGAAGGCCGAGCGCGCGGCACGCGAAGCGACCGAGCTGGCCGAACTGACCGAGAAACAGCAAGCCGCGTCGGCGCTCGCTGAATCCATCTGGTCGGCGGCCGAGCCCGCGCCGGCCGATCACCCGTACCTCGTTCGCAAGCGCATCCCGGTCGACGCGCTACGCGTCTATCGCGGCGGCTTGTGCATCGGCACGGCCGCGTGCGACGGCGCACTCGTCATCCCGGCGCGTGACGCGGACGGCAAGCTGTGGACGCTGGAGTTCGTCCTGACGGACGGCCAGAAACGCTATCTGCCGAACGGCCGCAAGGCGGGCTGCTTCTCGTTGATCGGCGGCCCGCTATCTTCCGCTCCGGCCACGCTGCTGATTGGCGAGGGTTACGCCACGTGCGCGACGCTCGCGGCCGCGACCGGCTATCCTGCCGCCGTCGCGTTCGACGCCGGCAACCTGCACGCGGTCGCAACGGCGCTGCGCGGCCAGTATCCGGACGCCCGCATTGTCGTATGCGCCGATGACGACCACACGACGAAGGGCAATCCGGGTGTGACGAAGGCCCGCGCGGCGGCCGAGGCCGTCGCCGGCATCGTGGCCGTGCCCGACTTCGGTTCGAACCGCCCGACGAACGGGACCGACTTCAACGACCTGGCTGCGCACGTCGGCCCGGATGCGGTGGCCGCTGCCGTGCGCGCTGCGCTCGCACCGGCCGGCTCGACCGACGTCGACAAGGGCAAGGTCGCTCCAGCCGCCGCGAAGCCCGCCAAGCGCCCCAAAACGGCCCGCGCGCAGGATGGCAAGTCGCGGTTCGTCGTTGATGACAAGGGCGTGTGGTTTCACGGCTTCAACAATCAGGGCGACCCACTGCCGCCGCATTGGGTCAGCACGCGTATCGACGTGATCGCGGAGACGCGAAACGAGATGAACAGCGAGTGGGGCTACCTGCTTGAATTCACGGACCGCGACGGCATCCTGAAACGGTGGGCGGTGCCGGCGGGGCTCTTTGCCGGCGACGGCACGGAGCTGCGCCGCATGCTGCTCGATATGGGCGTGAAGCTCGGCGTGACGCAGATCGCCCGCACGCAGATCGCGAACTATGTGCAGATGGCGCAGCCGGACGAGCGCGTGCGCTGCGTGCCGCGTGTCGGCTGGCATCACGGCGCGTTCGTGCTGCCCGATCGCGTGATCGGGACGGGTAAGGAGGCGCTGATCTATCAGGCAGACACGCCGATCCAAAGCCAATTCAAGGAGCGCGGCACGCTGGACGACTGGCAGCGCGAGGTCGCGGCCTACTGCGTCGGCAATAGCCGGCTACTGTTCTGCGTCGCTACCGCCTTCGCTGGTCCGCTGCTGCACTTCTCCGGGCTCCAGTCGGGCGGCTTTCACTTGCTCGGCACGACGTCCAAGGGCAAGTCGACGGGCGGCGTCATCGCCGCGTCCGTGTTCGGCTCGCCGGACTATGTGCGGAGCTGGAAGGCGACCGACAACGCGCTCGAAGCCGTGGCCACGCAGCATAGCGACGCGCTGCTGATCCTCGACGAAATCGGGCAGGTCGAGCCGCGCTTGGTCGGCGATGTGATCTACATGCTTGCGAACGAGTCGGGCAAGGCCCGCGCGTCGCGTAGCGGCTCGGCAAAGCCGGTTCTCACGTGGCGGCTGCTGTTCCTGTCGAACGGCGAAAAGAGCGTGTCCGCGCTGATGGCCGAGGGCAACAAGCCCATGAAAGGCGGTATCGAGGTGCGCTTGCCCGCGATCCCGGCCGAGGTCGGCGAAATGGGCGTCGTGGAGAAGCTGCACGGCTTCCCGACGCCGGCCGCGCTGATCGAGCATCTAGAGCGGCACGCAGGCATGCACTACGGCACGGCCGGCCCCGCGTTCATCGAATGGGCGTCGTCGCAGGCCGGCGAGCTGGCCGAGCATCTGCGCATGCGCGTCGACGAGCTGGTCGGGCAATGGGTGCCGGACGGTTCGCATTCGCAGGTCGCGCGCGTCGCCAAGCGGTTCTGCCTCGTTGCGGTGGCCGGCGAGCTGGCGACGGCGCACGGGCTGACCGGCTGGCCGCAGGGCGAAGCGGTCGAGGCCGCGCGTCGCTGCTTCGAAGGCTGGCTCGAACTGCGCGGCGGCACCGGCAATTCGGACGAGGCCGAAGCCGTGCGGCAGGTACAGCATTTCCTCGCCGCACACGGCGACAACCGTTTCGTGTGGATGAACCGGGCGCAGGACGACCATCGGCCGAACGTGCCGCATCGAGCGGGCTTCAAGCAGCACGTGAAGCGCGACGAGCGCCGCACGCCCATCGCATCCGATCGCGAGTACTACGCCGAGTTCGGCGGCAAGATGAGCGCCGACGATGCGGAAAGCGTCGAGACGGAATACCTGATCGAAGCGGCCGTGTTTCGCAAGGACGTGTGCGCCGGCTTCGATCACAAGATCGTCGCCAAGGCATTGATGAAGCGTGGCGTGCTGATGCCGCGTAGTGACGGCTATCCGTACCGGCAGGAGTACATCCCCGGTCACGGCAAGTTCATGGTCTATCGCGTGCTGCCGTCCATCTTCACGCTTGAGCTGTGAAATGCACCGCCGCCGTCCGGGAGGGCGGTGGCGGGCGTTCCTTTGCGCGGCATTTTTGGCCCGTGCGTCAGAGTTACTTTGAGCGATGTGCACCAGATGGAACTGGGCGGGCGCTGGCCGTGAATCTTGCCGCAGCCGTAACAATCCAGCCCGGTTTATCTCCAGTATCTCCAGCGTTCTCCAAATCGTTTGGAGACACACGAAGCCTTACTCCATAAGGCTTTGCGGCCGATTCAGGCGTTTATCTCCAAATCTCCAACTCGTTTTGCACTGAGCGGACAGGCGTCGATCGCCTGTATCGATCGCGAAGCCAGACGGGGCACGGCTCTCCGGGATTTGAGGTGCGTCGCCAACGCGTTTTTGAGGGGGGTGTCCGCGATGCGCCCCGATCGGGCATTGTTGCGCCTGCTGCAAGTGTCAGGGCGGCCGGAAAGCTGGGGACCCTGCGTCTAGGGCAAAGACGCGGGGGCTCACACCCGCGTATTTTCTCTACTGACGGCGGGTATAGGGGGGCCACATAATAATAAAGGGACAAATCATTCAATTACCCAATGGCTAGGCTGTTTCCGATTTACTGATGGGAAACGCACGGAAGGGGGTCATAAACATGCAGCGACGGTAACGACCGAGCGCCTGCCGTCTGCGGGCCCGCCCTGACGAGATGTTGGTAATGTTTCTCGGCATTGCGTCCCGGTAACGCAGTGGAGCACCGCCGTAGATTTTCGGAGAGCGCGATACGTCGCCCGACGTTCCATCAACGGGCATTCGCGTTCATCGCCTGAAATTCGGTCCTCTGAAAACTGTCCACTCGGCCTGGTCGTCGCTAACGACTCGTCGTTGGCCTGCGGTAGCTACCTGTATTGCTGAGCGGATCTCGCTCGATCAGAATAGCTTTCCAAATTTCGGGGAGGCAGCGATGGCCAAACCTGTAGTGTCAGCGTCTATGTTCCGCTGCGCTCGACCGATACTATTTCGGACCGGGCACCCTAGCTATCCGTTTTCGGTTTGCGGGTCGGGTTTCGTCGTCCGCTATTTCGATAAGGTATTTGCAATAACGAGCCGTCATGCAGGGGCCAACTTTAGTCTCGCTGACACCCGCGTCCAGTATCACCCAAACGCACCAGAAGTTATTGTGACATCGCGCTGGTACGTTATTCACGGTGGCAACGCGTCCGATACGGATCAGTACGATTTCGTCGTTCATGAAGCCGACGGCGCGCGGTTGGACACATCGCTGTTCGGAGATTATCTCCCCTATACCTTGCCCGACATAGGTGCGCCGCCGGCTTTTGACGGGGGTTCAATCTTTGCTACCCAAGGATATCCGACGCACTTACGGAAATTCGATTGCGATACGGAATGCGAGTCCATCATCTCTAGCGCGATGCTAATGGACGCAGAGTACCTAGGCCGTTGCAAGACTGCCGAGATGCACCGACTCCGAGTCCACTGCGCGAGCCAGATAGAGTCGTTTGATGGAATGAGCGGGGCACCGGTTTTTCAGGTGTTGGCAGATCATGCGTACGAGGGAAAACTGTGGTTCGCTGGGATGCTGCTCCGGGGTACCCCATCGTCCTGCGAAGTGCAGTTCCTCGGCTACGAGAAAATAATTGGTGTACTCGCGCGGATTGTGAACGGCGACGTCGCCCTAGATTACGCCGTTCCTCCAATCAAAATTTAACGCGCGGCTAACCCTCTGCGGTCGCGAGGGCGCGGACTCGCTATCGGGCTGACGCGATATGGACTATCTCGGCCCGCGCCTTAAGGTGGTCGAGATGATCGCCCCATACCTGCATCATTCGTCTGCGTTCCGGCAGATACTCGGCATGGACGTAAGCGGCCGTCACTTGATTGCGTTCGGCGTGTGCCATCTGGCGCTCTACAACGTCCCGGCCGAAGCCAAGTTCACGCAGAGCCGTGGCCGCAAGCCCGCGAAACCCGTGCCCGGTCATTCGCGACTTGTAGCCCATGCGATAGAGCGCGTAAAGCATGGTGTTGTTCGATATGTGGCTTCGGCCTTGCACACTGTAGAACACAAAGCGATGCTGGCCGTTGAGCGCGCGGAGCTGGGCGAGCACGTCGAGAGCTTGCCGTGATAGTGGCACGATGTGAGGGTCGCGCATCTTCATGCGCTCCGGCGGTACGCGCCATTCTGCGGCGGCTTCGTCAAACTCTGACCACTCCGCACGGATCATTTCCGTTGTCCGCACGAAGGTCAGTGCCATCAGGCGGAGCGCGAGCCGAGTGACTAGGTCGCCTTGATAAGCATCGATGTCGCGCATGAGCTGCGGAATCTCCGTCGCCTTGACGCGGGCCATGTGCTGCACGCCGGGGCCCTTCTTCAAGACCGTCTGCGCATCGATGTCGGCCGCCGGATTCCTGGAGCATCGCCCGGTCATGATCCCGTACTGGAAGACCGCGCGAGAGCGCTGAAGAATCCGCTTCGCTGTCTCGCGCACCCCGCGCGCTTCAACCTCGCGAACGATGCTGAGCATCTGCGGCGAGTCGATCTCCGCGATCGGGCGAGGGCCGATCTTCGGGAATACATCGACTTCAAGCGAATTCAGCACCTTCTCTGCGTAGCCGTCGCTCCAGCCTGGACGCTGCGAGTCGTACCACTCGCGCGCTACCGCTTCGAACGAGTTTGCCGCCGCGATTTCGGCGGCCCGTTTCGCATCCTTCTTCGCTTCGCCGGGATCGACGCCGGCCGCGATCTGCTCGCGTGCCTCGTCGCGCTTCTTCCGTGCCGTCGCGAGCGTGACGGCCGGATAGACGCCGAGGGCGAGCGTCTTCTGCTTGCCAAGGAAGCGGTAGGACAAGCGCCAGTACTTCGCGCCATTCGGTTGGACGAGCAAGAACATCCCGTTGCCGTCCGTGAGTTTGTACGGGGCCGCGCTGGCCTTCGCGTTCCGTACCTGCACGTCAGTGAGAGGCATTGTTGGTATCTGTGTTGTTGGTATCTGCTGATACCAACAAAAATACCAACACTTTCTCCGGCTGTCACTGAGCAACGTTGGGTAACGATGGGCGCGAGAGGGCCGCCAGACGGGCTTGAGCGGGGAGTTTCTTGTGAATCTCGGGGATGGTTTGGGGCTTGGCTGGTCCCCCCGACAGGAATCGAACCTGTATCTAGCGCTTAGGAGGCGCTTGTTCTATCCATTGAACTACGGGGAGAGCCATGTCCAGGGAACGCAAAAAACGCGAACCGGACGGCGGTGTGGACAGCGCGCAGAGTATAGCAAACGCGTGGCGCGTCGGCGGGGCGGAATGCATGCCGACGCGCGTGATCGCGTCATCACCCGCGATCGGAAATCAGAGTGTCAGCGAATCAGAAATCGACGACGACGAAATCTTCCTTGCCCACATCGCACAGCGGGCAGCGCCAGTCGGCGGGAATGTCGGCGAAGCGGGTGCCGGGCGCGATGCCTTCGTCGGGCAGCCCTTCCGCTTCGTTGTAGACCCACCCGCAAATCAGGCAGACCCAGCTCTGGTATTCGGTTACTTCGCTCATGTAGCGCTCGGGAAAATGGAAATCCGGTGATGCCGTCCGCGGCGTGGCCGGCGGACGAAAGGCGCAATGGTACCGGAATTTCGTCGAACGGCTCCGCAACGTCGTTTTAAACGTACGCATCGCGAACAACGCAACCGAAACACGCCTGCCGTGCGTGCGGTGTATGCTTCCGAGGCTGTCCAATCATAAGGAGAATGCGATGCTGAACAGAAAGTGGATCGCAGGTGCGGTATGCGTGGCGGCGATGGCCGTGTCGACGATGGCGCGGGCCGAGGCGCGCGTGTATTTCGAAGCGCCGAGCGAGGGCGCGACGGTGTCGAACCCGGTGCACGTGAAGTTCGGGCTCGAAGGAATGGAGCTTCGACCGGCCGGCGACAACACGCCGAACACTGGCCATCATCACCTGCTGATCGACGGCCGGCCGATTCCGAAGGGCGACGTGATCCCCGCGAGCGAACGTTCGCTGCACTTCGGCAAGGCGCAGACCGAGACCGACATCAAGCTGCCGCCCGGCCAGCACACGCTGACGCTGCAGTTGGGCGACGGCATGCACCGCTCGTACGGCCCCGAATTGAGCTCGACGATCACGGTCAACGTGAAGTAATTGCACGTGCCGCGTACGGACGCCCAGGGCGTCCGGCGCGAAATGGTCGATCGGACGGCCGCAGCATCCGGCCGACGCAGGCGTTTTGCCCGGAACGCACGCCCGGCGTTCCGCGAACGGAAGCCGGGCGCGCCCGGCGCGTGCCAGCGAAGCGCATTGCGTCGATGCGCTTCGATCGACGCCCCGCCTGCCTGCCGCCAAACGCACGTTCCAACCCGCCTCCCAACCCGTTTGCCGGCCTTATCCGTCCGGCCATACCGGCAACGCCGCCCGCGACCGGTACAATGGGCGCTTCCGATTTCTCTCTTCGCCGTCTCCCCATGTCGCTCTATTCCATTTCCGGTGCGCAGCTCGCGTTCGGTCACGTCGCGTTGCTCGATCACGCGGATTTCTCGCTGGAAGCCGGCGAGCGCGTCGGCCTGATCGGCCGCAACGGTGCGGGCAAGTCGTCGCTGCTGAAGATCGTCGCCGGGCTCGCGAAGCCCGACGACGGGCTGGTCACGCGCCAGCAGGAACTCGTGACCGTCTACGTGCCGCAGGAGCCCGAATTCGAGCCGGGCGCGACGGTGTTCGAGGCAGTCGCATCGGGGCTCGCGCACACGCGCGAACTGCTCGAAGAATATGATTCGATCGCGCACCGCCTCGCCGATATACCCGAAGGGGCCGAGCACGATGCGCTGCTCGCGCGGATGAACGTGCTGCAGTCGTCGCTCGATGCGCACGACGCGTGGAGCTGGCGCACGCGCGTGTCGATGACGCTCGCGCAGATCGGCCTGGCGGACGTCGATGCTCCCGTCGACGCGTTGTCGGGCGGGATGCAGAAGCGTGTCGCGCTGGCGCGCGCGCTGGTGCTGCAGCCCGACGTGCTGCTGCTCGACGAACCGACCAACCACCTCGACTTCGACGGCATCCGCTGGCTGGAAGAACTGCTCGTCGCGCAGCGCGCCGGCCTGCTGTTCATCACGCACGATCGCGCGTTCCTCGACCGCGTCGCGACGCGCATCGTCGATCTCGATCGCGGCCGCCTGCTGTCGTACCCGGGCAATTTCTCCGCGTACCAGACGCGCAAGGCACAGCAGCTCGAAATCGAGCGCGTGGAAAACGAGAAGTTCGACAAGTTGCTCGCGCAGGAAGAAGTGTGGATCCGCAAGGGCGTCGAAGCGCGCCGCACCCGCAGCGTCGGCCGCATCGCGCGGCTCGTGCAGATGCGCAACGAGCGCGCGGAGCGCCGCAACACGCTGGGCAACGTGAAGCTGGATGTCGCGCAGGGCGAGAAGTCCGGCAAGATCGTCGCGGAGCTGACCGACGTGACGAAGCGCTACGGCGGCCGCGCGGTCGTCGATCGTTTCTCGACGACGGTGATGCGCGGCGACAAGATCGGCTTCATCGGCCCGAACGGCGCCGGCAAGACGACGCTGCTCAAGCTGATTCTCGGCGAACTGAAGCCCGACGAAGGCACGGTGCGCATCGGCACCAACCTGCAGGTCGCCTATTTCGACCAGATGCGTGCACAGCTCGACCAGGAGAAGAGCCTCGCGGATACCATCAGCCCCGGCAGCGAATGGGTCGAGATCGGCGGCGTGCGCAAGCACGTGATGAGCTATCTCGGCGATTTCCTGTTCGCGCCGGAACGCGCGCGTTCGCCGGTGAAGTCGCTGTCGGGCGGCGAGCGCAACCGGCTGCTGCTCGCGCGCCTGTTCGCGCGTCCGGCCAACGTGCTGGTACTCGACGAACCGACCAACGACCTCGACATCCAGACGCTCGAACTGCTCGAGGAGCTGCTGGCCGACTACGACGGCACGGTGCTGCTCGTCAGCCACGATCGCGCGTTCCTCGACAACGTCGTGACGTCGGTGATCGCGGCCGAGGGCGACGGCAAGTGGCGCGAATACGTGGGCGGCTTCAGCGACTGGCAGATCCAGAGCGCGCGGGCCGATCAGCTCGCGCAGCAGGAAGCCGCGAAGCGTGCGGTCAAGGAAGCCGCGCCCGTCAAGGAAGAGGCGGCGAAAAGCGCCGCGGGCCGCAACACGCAACGCACGGTGAAGCTGTCGTTCAACGAGCAGCGCGAGCTCGATTCGCTGCCGGAGAAGATCGCGGCGCTGGAAGAGGAGCAGAAGACGATCAATGCGCGGCTCGAAGACGGCTCGATTTTCGCGAAGGATCCGCAGGAAGGCACGCGCCTGACCGAGCGGTTCGCGGCGATCGACGACGAATTGCTCGAAGCGCTCGAGCGGTGGGAAACGCTCGAGGCGAAGCGCAAGCCCGCGTAAAACGCAGACGCGTCGCGCGGCCGGCGGCCGCCGCGCGCGATTCCGCGATTGGCGTGCCACGCGGAACCAGTAAAATACCGCGCGTCCCGGGCAGCGCAGCGCACGCCGCGCGCCCGCTTTCGGAGCAGTCCAAGCACACCGTTGTTTCGATTCGCTTTTTTACGGAACTCAACGTTTTGTCCACGACGTTATCCACACGAGGTGTGGACAACGTCCCGATGAATGACGAAATTCAGCGCCTATGTCAACGAAGAAACCCAGCGCGGCCTATAGCGAAGCATCGATCAAGGTGCTCAAGGGTCTCGAGCCGGTCAAGCAGCGGCCCGGCATGTACACCCGTACCGAGAATCCGCTGCACATCATCCAGGAAGTCATCGACAACGCGTCCGACGAGGCGCTTGGCGGCTACGGCAAGCAGATCACGGTCACGCTGCACGCCGACCAGTCGGTCTCGGTCGAGGACGACGGCCGCGGCATCCCGTTCGGCATGCACCCTGAAGAGGGCGTGCCGGTCGTCGAGATCGTATTCACGCGCCTGCACGCGGGCGGCAAGTTCGACAAGGCCGCGGGCGGCGCCTACACGTTTTCGGGCGGCCTGCACGGCGTCGGCGTGTCGGTGACGAACGCGCTGGCGACACGCCTCGACGTGACGGTCTGGCGCGACGGCAAGATCGCGGAACTCGGCTTCGCCGAAGGCGACGTGGTGAAACCGCTCGCGACGCAGGGCGCGGGCCGCGGCGAGAAGAAATCCGGCACGCGCGTGCAGGTGTGGCCGAATCCGAAGTACTTCGATTCGCCGAACCTGCCGCTCGGCGAACTGCAGCGCCTGCTGCGCTCGAAGGCCGTGCTGCTGCCGGGCGTCGAGGTCGTGCTCGTCAACGAGAAGTCGGGCGAGCGCCAGACGTGGAAGTATGAAGACGGCCTGCGCGGCTACCTGCTCGACGAAATGAACGGCAGCGAGCTGCTGATCCCGCTGTTCGAAGGCGAGCGCTTTGCCGATTCGCGTTCGGGCGACGACACCTTCGCCGAAGGCGAGGGCGCGTCGTGGGTCGTCGCATGGAGCGAGGAAGGCTCGCTCGTGCGCGAGTCGTACGTGAACCTGATCCCGACGCCGGCCGGCGGCACGCACGAATCCGGCCTGCGCGACGGTCTCTACCAGGCAGTGAAAAGCTTCGTCGAACTGCACAACCTGCAGCCGAAGGGCGTGAAGCTGCTCGCGGAAGACGTGTTCGCGCGCGTGTCGTTCGTGCTGTCCGCGAAGGTGCTCGATCCGCAGTTCCAGGGGCAGATCAAGGAACGCCTGAACAGCCGCGACGCGGTGAAGCTCGTGTCGTCGTTCTCGCGTCCGGCGCTGGAGCTGTGGCTGAACCAGCACGTCGAGCACGGCAAGAAACTCGCCGAACTCGTGATCAAGCAGGCGCAGGCGCGCACGCGCGCCGGCCAGAAGGTCGAGAAGCGCAAGAGCTCGGGCGTCGCGGTGCTGCCCGGCAAGCTGACCGACTGCGAGACGGAAGATATCGCGCGCAACGAGCTGTTCCTGGTCGAGGGTGACTCGGCAGGCGGCTCCGCGAAGATGGGCCGCGACAAGGAATACCAGGCGATCCTGCCGCTGCGCGGCAAGGTGCTGAACACGTGGGAAACCGAGCGCGACCGCCTGTTCGCGAACAACGAGGTGCACGACATCTCGGTCGCGATCGGCGTCGATCCGCACAGCCCGGATGAAAGCGTCGACCTGTCGAACCTGCGCTACGGCAAGATCTGCATCCTGTCGGACGCGGACGTCGACGGTTCGCACATCCAGGTGCTGCTGCTCACGCTGTTCTTCAAGCATTTCCCGCAACTGATCGAGCGCGGCCATGTGTGCGTCGCGCGCCCGCCGCTGTTCCGCGTCGACGCGCCCGCGCGCGGCAAGAAGGCCGCGCAGAAGCTTTATGCACTCGACGAAGGCGAACTCGAGGCGATCCTCGACAAGCTGCGCAAGGACGGTGTGCGCGAGACGCAATGGAGCATCAGCCGCTTCAAGGGTCTCGGTGAAATGAGCGCCGAGCAGCTGTGGGATACGACGATGAACCCCGACACGCGCCGCCTGATGCCGGTGAAGCTCGGCGAGCTCGACTACGAGGCGACCGTCGCACGCATGACGATGCTGATGGGCAAGGGCGAGGCAGCCGCGCGACGCGGCTGGCTCGAGGAAAAGGGCAACGACGTCGAAGCGGACATCTAAGCCGAACACCTGCGCGGCCGGGCATGACGCCCGGCCCGGCCTTACGTCACTTACGAATACGGAATTCAGATGGACGACAACACTTCCGATCTCTTCGCCAGCTCCGATGCACCGGATGCCGACGCGCTGACGCTCGGCAACTACGCGGAGCAGGCGTATCTCAGCTACGCGGTCAGCGTCGTGAAGAGCCGCGCGCTGCCCGACGTGTGCGACGGCCAGAAGCCGGTGCAGCGCCGGATTCTCTACGCGATGAACGAAATGGGCCTCGGCCCGGACGCGAAGCCGGTGAAGTCGGCGCGCGTGGTCGGCGACGTGCTCGGTAAATACCACCCGCACGGCGACCAGTCGGCATACGATGCACTGGTGCGTCTCGCGCAGGATTTCTCGCTGCGCTACCCGCTGATCGACGGGCAGGGCAACTTCGGCTCGCGCGACGGCGACGGCGCGGCGGCGATGCGATACACCGAAGCCCGCCTCACGCCGATCGCGAAGCTGCTGCTCGACGAGATCGACCAGGGCACGGTCGACTTCATGCCGAACTACGACGGCTCGTTCGAGGAGCCGAAGACGCTGCCGAGCCGCATGCCGTTCGTGCTGCTGAACGGCGCGTCGGGCATCGCGGTCGGTCTCGCGACCGAAATCCCGTCGCACAACCTGCGTGAAGTCGCGGGCGCGGCGGTCGCGCTGATCCGCAATCCGAAGCTCTCGCACGCGGAGCTGATGAACCTGATTCCCGGCCCGGATTTCCCGGGCGGCGGGCAGATCATCTCGAGCGACACCGAAATCGCGGCGGCCTATGAAACCGGCCGCGGCAGCCTGAAGGTGCGCGCGCGCTGGAAGATCGAGGATCTCGCGCGCGGCCAGTGGCAGCTCGTCGTGACCGAGCTGCCGCCGAGCACGTCGGGCCAGAAGGTGCTCGAGGAAATCGAGGAGCTGACGAACCCGAAGCTCAAGCTCGGCAAAAAGACGCTGACGCCCGAGCAGCTCAACACGAAGAAGGCGATGCTCGACCTGCTCGACGCGGTGCGCGACGAGTCGGGCAAGGAAGCGGCGGTGCGGCTCGTGTTCGAGCCGAAGTCGCGCACGATCGACCAGACGGAATTCGTGAACACGCTCCTCGCGTACACGAGCCTCGAGTCGAACGCGACGCTGAACCTCGTGATGATCGGCGCCGACGGCCGGCCGGGCCAGAAGGGCCTGCTGACGATCCTCGACGAGTGGGTGAAGTTCCGCCAGCTGACGATGACGCGCCGGTGCCGCCATCGTCTCGCGAAGGTCGACGACCGCATCCACATCCTCGAAGGGCGGATGATCGTCTTCCTGAACATCGACGAGGTGATCCGCATCATCCGCGAGTCGGACGAGCCGAAGGCCGCGCTGATGAGCGCGTTCGGGCTCAGCGAACGGCAGGCGGAAGATATTCTCGAAATCCGGCTGCGCCAGCTCGCGCGGCTCGAGAAGATCAAGATCGAGAAGGAACTCGAAGCGCTGCGCGACGAAAAGGCGAAGCTCGAGGAACTGCTCGCGAACGAAAGCGCGATGAAGCGGCTGATGATCAAGGAGATCGAGGCCGACGCGAAGCAGTACGGCGACGATCGCCGCACGCTGATCCAGCAGGAAAAGCGCGCGACCTTCGAGGCGAAGGTGGTCGACGAGCCGGTCACGGTGGTCGTGTCGCAGAAGGGCTGGGTGCGTGCGCTGAAGGGCCACGGGCTCGACCCGGCCAGCTTCTCGTTCAAGGCCGGCGATCATCTGTACGCGGCGTTCCAGTGCCGCACGCCGGATCGCCTGATCGCGTGGGGCAGCAGCGGCCGCGTGTACTCGGTGGACGTGTCGGTGCTGCCGGGCGGGCGCGGCGACGGCGTGCCCGTCACGTCGCTGATCGAGCTCGAGTCGGGCTCGCACCTGATGCACTACTACGCGGCGCCGGCCGACCAGCAACTGCTGCTCGCGTCGAGCAACGGCTTCGGCTTCCTCGCGAAGGTCGGCGACATGGTGAGCCGCGTGAAGGCCGGCAAGGCGTTCATGACGATCGATGCGGGCGCGGCGCCGCTCGCGCCGATGCCGGTGCTGCCGAACGCGACGCAGGCCGCGTGCCTGTCGAGCGGCGGCCGCCTGCTCGTGTTCGGGATGGACGAGATGAAGACGCTGTCCGGCGGCGGTCGCGGTGTGATCCTGATGGCGCTCGACGACAAGGAAACGCTCGTGCAGGCGCTCGCGATCGATCCGGCCGGCGTCGTGCTGATCGGCACCGGCCGCGGCGGCAAGACGATGGACGAAACGCTGTCGTATGCGGGGCTGGCGCCGCACGTCGGCAAGCGCGCCCGCAAGGGCCGCGCGCCGGACACGAAGCTCAAGGTCGTCAGCGAACTGCGTCCGCTGCTCGGCTGACGCTACGCACGTTCGATCGCCCGGTTCAGCCGCGATCGAAGGCCGCACCTCCGCTTCGGCGGACGTGCGGCCTTTTCTTTTTGACGGGGATTCGGGTAAGCAAGCGTGGCGCTGTCACGCGGAACTTGCAAAATAATGTGAAATCGCGCCTGGGGTCTGAACCGCTCGGCGACAATCCGGTCGAACGTCGCTCGATGCCGCGTACGACGCGGCCGTTCGCCGCACCCCACTCCTCACAGGATCGCCGTCATGTCCCATGCTGTCTCCGTCGCGCTGTTTCTTCATCTGCTGGCCGTCGCCGTGTGGGTGGGCGGGATGGTCTTCGCCAACTTCTGCCTGCGTCCGGCGCTGTCCGACCTGTCGCCGCAGCTGCGGTTGCCGCTGATCGAGGGCGTGTTCGGCCGCTTCTTCAACTGGGTCTCGGGTTCCGTGATCGTGATCCTGCTGACCGGCGGCTTCCTGCTCGTGCAATTCGGCGGCGCGCACGCGACGTGGTCGCTGCACGCGATGGCCGGGCTCGGCGTCGTGATGATGCTGATCTTCGGGCATATCCGGTTCGCGCTGTTCCCGCGCATCCGCCGTGCGGTGCAGGCGCAGAAGTGGCCGGACGGCGCGCGCGCGGTGAATACGGTGCGCCTGCTCGTGCTCGTGAACCTCGTGCTCGGCGTCGTCACGATCGGCGCGGCGGTGTTGTCGCGCGGTTTCTGATTGACCGCAGCCGGCCGGCCCGCGCGCAGCCGCGGGTGCGCCGGCAAGCGCCGCTACGCGGCCAGCATCGCATCGAGCAGCCATGAGCCGACCGGTCCGAGCGGCCGGTTGCGCGACCAGACCGCATCGACCCGCACACGGCGCGGCCAGCCGCGCGCACGCAGTTCGCACAGCCGATCGCGCGCGAAGTGGTCGACCATCCAGCGCGGCAGTTCGGCCCAGCCGAACCCCAGCACGGCCATCTCCAGCAGCATCAGGTAGCTTGGCGCCAGCCAGTGCTGCGTGCCGACGACGATCCGGTCGTCGGCGCCGCGGCCTTCCGTTTTCACATAGGTATTGAGGCGCAGTTCGCGCACGTCGCGCAGCGCGGCGTGCGGCACGTCGGTGTCGCCGTATTCGGCGAGCGCGTGCGTGCGGCCGACGAACAGCCCGATTTCCGATTCCTCCGCAATCGTCGCCGCGCCGATATCGGCCGGGTAGGCCGCGCGCGCGGCCATCAGCCCCAACTGCGCGCGCCCCTGCTGGATCAGGTCGAGCACGTCTTCGTGCTCGGCGATCTGGCATTCGAGCTCGAGCGCCGGAAAGCGCCGTTCGAGCGCCATCAACGTTTCCTCGTAGCGCTTCGACTGGTACGTATCGGACACGACGAGCGTCAGCCGCGCTTCCTCGCCACGCGCGAGCCGCGCGGCCGTCCGGTCGATCGCCGCGCCGGCCTCGAGCGCGCGCTGCACCTGCGGCAGCAGCGCACGCCCGGCATCGGTCAGCGTCGGTGCGCGCGTCGAGCGGTCGAACAACTGCACGCCGAGATCGATCTCGAGGTTCGCGATCGCCTCCGACACGGTCGACTGGCGCTTGCCGAGCTTGCGCGCGGCGGCCGTGAACGAGCCGAGCAACGCGGCTTCGGCGAAGGCGAGCAGGGCTTCGGGGGCGTGGCGCATGCGGCGCTCCTGGTGGGTGATATATCGGTAAAACCGATGATATCAAACTGGATTCATACGGTTATGCCGATCAGAATGGCGGCCATGTACGAAGTAGACGAATCGGAGGGAATCATGAAACAGGTCAACAAAACGGTGACGGAACGGCTGCTGCATGCGCTGACGTTCGAGCTGGTCGCGATCGCGCTGTGCGCGCCGATCGGCGCGTGGCTGCTCGACATGCCGGTGTCGCACGTCGGCGTGCTGACGGTGATGGTGTCGCTGATCGCGATGGCGTGGAACATGGCGTTCAACACGCTGTTCGACCGCTTCGAGCGTCGCGCGGGGCTGACCCGCACGCTCGGCATGCGGATCGCGCATGCGGTCACGTTCGAGCTCGGCCTCGTCGCGATGGTGGTGCCGGTCGCCGCGTGGTGGCTGAACGTGAGCCTCGTCGAGGCGCTGCTGCTCGACCTCGGCATCGTGCTGTTCTTCCTGCCTTACACGTTCTGCTTCAACCTCGCTTACGACGCGCTGCGCGCCCGCTGGATGGCACGCCGGGTCGCGATGCAGGCAGGTTGAGGAGGGCCTGGACGGGCGAATGCCGGTAGAACCCGGCGGGGCGGTGGTCGCCGCCCGTCAGCGCGCGGCGGCCAGCAGCCACACGCCGCAAGCCACCGCGACCGTGCCGTACACGGCATAGACGGGCACCTTGAAGCGCGCGAAGCACAGCGTCGCGAAGGCGCCCGTCAGCCAGTAAACGGGGTCGACGGGTTCGCGGTGCAGGATTCTCACGACGGCGACGACGAGAAAACCCGTGGTCGCGGCACGCAGCAGGCGCATCCCGTGCTCGAAGCGCGAATGGCGCTTGAGCCGGGACAGGTGGTTCTGCGCAAACACGACGAGGCATCCCGACGGAATGAACAGCGCGGCCGTCGCGAGCAGCGCGCCGACCCAGCCGTCGGTCAGGTAGCCGAGAAACGGGACGACGTTCAGCAGCGGCCCCGGCGCGACAGGGGACAGCGCGAACGCCAGTGTGAAGTCGTGATCGGAGATGCCCGTTGCGGGCGTGACGAACAGCGTCTTGAGCACGGGCAGCGCGGAAAAGCCGCCGCCGAACAGCGTCATGCCGGCGCCGGCGAGACGCGGCCACAGCAGCGTCGCCTGGTAATCGCCGGGCAGCGGCACCGCGAACAGCGTGACGAGCACGCCGAGCAGCACGAGCAGGTTGCGGTCGCGGGTCGACAACGTGAAATCGACCGCGTCGCGTTGCGGCGGCCCCGTGAGCCAGCCGGCCGCGAACGCGGCGAAGAGAATCCCGACGAAGGCGGCCGGATTATGTGCGAAACCGAGCAGAATCGTCGACAGCGCGGCGATCAGTTGTTCGCGCCGTGTGCGCGCGAGCGAGCGCAGCTGCTTGACCCACGTGACGCCGATCAGCGCGGCGAGCACCATCCCGAAGTGATTGATCAGCATCGGTGCGGCGAGCGAGCGCACGAGCGGCGTGCGATAGAAGATCGCGAACAGCGTCATCAGGATGGAGAACGGCAGCACGCTCGCGATGCCGGCGATCCATGCGCCGATGCGACCATGCAGGATCTGGCCGACCTGCACCGCCACGTTGCAGCCGACGGGGCCCGGCACCAGCCAGGCCAGCGCGACGAGGTCGCCGAAGACGTTGGGCTCGATGCGCTTCAGCCGCTCCACGTAGTGGCGTTCGAGCTGCGCCATCATCGACAGCCCGCCCCACGAGACCGCCGAAATGCTGGCGACGACCTTGAACAGGTCCCACAGGGACGCCTGCGCCTGTTCGATATCAGCGGTCGCTTCGATTTCGACGGTAGTCATGTTGGTGGTATGAGCGCGGGGCCCGATCTCTCGCGTGTGGCCATGCCGGCGGCCCGCCGACACGTTGGCCCTCCCAATTGTCCGCCGCGCACCGTGACACTGCCATGCGCGAAAACGCTAGTTCATGAACTAAACAATTGGATCGGAAAACGAAACAATGCCGGCGCACGCAATAGCGACCAAGGCCACGGCCGCGCTGCGCTTACGCGCCCGTGCTGCCGGTCGCGCGATGCGCGATCACGTTCGGCGCGTCGCCGCGCACGCCGAAGCGTGCGATCAGCGCGGGAATCGCGTCGGCCGGCACCGGTCGCGAGAACAGGAAGCCTTGCGCCTCGATCTCGCCGAGCGCGGCGAGCCATGTGATCTGCTCCTCGGTTTCCGTGCCTTCGACGACGACGGTCAGGCCGAGCGAGCGCGCGAGATGCACGATCGACGACACCATCACGCACACGCTGCGATCGTTCGGGATGGCCTGCACGAACGAGCGGTCGACCTTCAGCGTGTCGACGGAGAAGCGGTGCAGGTACGACAGCGACGAATAGCCGGTGCCGAAATCGTCGAGCGCGATGCGGATGCCGAGCTTCTTCAGCGCGACGATCTTCTCGGACACGAGCTCCGGATATTCCATCATCGCGGTCTCGGTGATCTCGATCTCGAGCCGGTTCGCGTCGATGCCGGTGTCCTGTAGCGCCTGCGAGATCGTCTCGATCAGGTCGCCGCGCCAGAACTGCACCGGCGAGATGTTGACCGCGAGCGTCAGCGTGTCGTGGCCTTCGTCGCGCCAGCGCGCGATCTGCTCGCACGCGGTGCGGATCACGAAGTCGCCGATCGGCACGATCAGGCCGGTCGATTCGGCGATCGAAATGAATTCGTTCGCGGAGATGACGCCGTGCTCCGGATGATCCCAGCGCGCGAGCGCTTCGAAGCCGGTGATGTGGCGGTGCGTGAGGTCGATCTTCGGCTGGTACGCGAGGAACAGCTGCCCCTCGGCGAGCGCGACGCGCAGTTGCTGTTCCCAGCGCATCAGGTGGTCGGCGCGGTGCGACAGGTGCGGCGCATAGAACTGGTAGCAGTTCTTGCCGGCGTCCTTCGCGCTGTACATCGCGAGATCGGCCTTCTTCAGCAGGTCGATCTCGCTCTCGTTTGCCACCGTGTGCAGCGCGATGCCGATGCTCGCATGCAGCACGAACGAGCTGCCGCGCACGTCGAACGGTTCGCCGAACATCCGGATGATCGCTTCCGCGAGCCGCACCGCGCGCCGCTCGACGTCGTCGCCCTTCATCACCACGACGAATTCGTCGCCGCCGATGCGCGCGAGCGAGCCTTCGTCGCCGACCGCATCGGACAGGCGCGACGCGGTCATCTGCAGCACGATGTCGCCGGCGTTGTGGCCGAGCGTGTCGTTGACGGTCTTGAAGTTGTCGAGATCGATGAACAGCAGCCCGAGCCGCGACAGGCTCGCCGGCATCGACACGTCGTTGCGCAACCCGCGCAGCGTCGCATAGCGGTTCGCGAGGCCGGTGAGGAGGTCGTACTCGGCGAGCTGCGTCATTTCGCGCTCCCGGCCGAGCAGCTTGCCGATCAGGCCCGTCGCGACGCCAAAGAACGCGAGCATCGCGAGCGTGATGAAGCTCGTCATCAGCAGGTAGACGTTGCGCGTGTGGTAGTAGTCCGCGAATTCCTCGGTTTGCGACAGCCCGACCATCACCGCGAGCGGGTAGCCGTCGAGGTGGCGGTACGACACGATGCGCGTCACGCCGTCGATCGGATCGATGATCGTGCCCGTCACGCGCTCGGCGATCGGGTAAACACCCGACGCGGAAAACGCGCCGGGCGCATTGCTGACCGAGCCCGTGCGCCGCGCGAGCACCGCGCCGGTATCGGACACGACCGCGATCACGCCTTCCTTGCCGATCGCCGCGTTGTTGTAGAAGTCGTTGGTGAAGTAGCTCGGGTCTTCCGACACGACGACGATGCCCGCGAAGCTGCCGTCCGGGTTGTTCAGGCGCCGTGTCATCTGCAGCGTCCAGTGGCTCGACACGCGGCCGAGTACGGGCTTGCTGATGAACAGGCGGTCGTCGTTGTGCGCGAGGTGGACCTTGAAGTGCTCGCGGTCGGACAGGTTGATCGGCTGCGGATGCAGCTCGGCCGTGTTCGCGAACAGGATGCCCTTCGCGTTGACGAGCGACACCTGGATCAGCGTGTCGCTCGGCACGACGCCTTTCTCGACGGCGCTGGCGAGGTTGAAGCGGGCGGGCGACTTCTCGAATTCGAACTTGACGAAGCGGGTGATCTGGTCGACCTGGTGGATCGCCTTGACCGTATGCTGCTCGAGCGCGGAAGACAGGATCGCCGCGGAAGCCGCTGCTTCCTTGTACGCACTGTCCTTTTCCACCGACAGACGCGCGATGATCACGGCCCACAGCAGCGCGAGCGCCAGCATCCCGAGCAGCGGGATCGCAAATAGCGCACGCCGGCGCGATTTGCGCGGCGCGCGTAGCGGCCGGGGCGGCGGCGTGTGGTTGGACCGGGCGGAGCTCATCGAAGCGGGTGGCGTCCTGCTCGCGTGCGCCATCCGTCTGGATGGCTGACTATTGGTTGGGGTTGTCCCGACGTCTGTTCGTTCGCGGGACACGCAACCATGGACAGACCTCCGAAACAACGGATTAGGCCCGATATTACTGGTTGGAACGTTTTTGCGATAGTTGGGCGAATCGTAGGGGGCGCCGGACGGGCCGGCGCCATCGCACATCGCGAAATGTCAGGCGGGTGACAGGAAAGTGCCGTCGACGACGGTGACGACCTGGCCGCCGATCCACGTGGTGCCGTCTTCGTCATAGCTGACGAAGATGCGGCCGTCGCGGCCGATCGCCGTACCCTGGCGGGCCGTATACGACTGGCCGGGGCGGCGTTCCTGCCGCGTCAGCAGCCCGGCGAGCGCGGCGTTCGCGCTGCCGGTGACGGGATCCTCGCCGAAGCCGAAATTGCCGCCCGTCATCAGGCAGCGGACTTCGAACGTCGCGGGGCCGCCTTCCGCGTGCGGCGCGTAGACGGCGACGCCGTCCATGCCGTAGCGGTGCGTGAGCGCCGCCAGCGCGGCCGGATCGGGCGTCAGGCCGATGCAGGCATCGGCCGACTTCAGCCGCACGACCAGCCATGGCGCGCCGTTGTCGACCGCGCACGGTTCGGCATCCAGATCGAGCGCGTCGCTGCGCAACGCGGCAGCCAGCGCCGCGTAGTCCGAGCGGTCGAGCGGCGTGACGCGTGCCGGCGGCGCGGCGAACGCCCAGCCGTCGGCCTGCTCGCGCAGCGCGACCCGGCCGACCCCGCACTGCTGGATCAGCCGGCCCGGCGTGCGCGGCCGCGCGCCGCTTTCCAGGAACGCATGCGCAGTGCCCAGCGTCGGGTGGCCGGCGAACGGCAGTTCGCCCTCCGTCGTGAAGATCCGGACGCGGTAGTCGGCTTCCGGATCGGTCGGCGTGCAGAGGAACGTCGTTTCCGACAGGTTCGTCCAGCGGGCGATCGCGAGCATGTCGTCGTCGCCGAGCGAATCGGCGTCGAACACCACGGCGAGCGCGTTGCCCTTGAACGGTACCGACGTGAATACGTCGACCTGCTTGAAACGGACGAGACGGCCGGGCATCGGGCTGCGTTCGTTACGCAACTTCGGCGATCAGCTCGATCTCGACGCACGCGCCGAGCGGGATCTGCGCGACGCCGAACGCCGAGCGCGCGTGCTTGCCGGCGTCGCCGAACACTTCCGCGATCAGTTCCGACGCGCCGTTCGTCACGACGTGCTGTTCGGTGAAGTCGAGCGTCGAGTTGACGAGGCTCATCAGCTTGACGATGCGCGTGACCTTGTTCAGGTCGCCGGTGTGCGCGTGCAGCGTCGCGAGCAGGTCGATCGCGATCGAGCGGGCGGCGGCCTTGCCGTCTTCCGTCTGCAGATCCGCGCCGAGCTTGCCGGCCCAGACCTTGCCGTCCTTCTTCGCGATGTGGCCCGACAGGAACACCGTGTTGCCGGTTTGCGCGCTCATCACGTAGGCGGCGGCCGGTGCGCCGGCGGTCGGGAGCTCGATGCCGAGCGACTTCAGCTTGTCGTAGACGTTAGCCATGGATTCGATTCCTCGTAGAGAGTCGTGACAGGAAAAAGGGGATCAGAGACGCTCGCGCAGCAGCTTGCCGAGGCGCGCGACGCCTTCCTCGATCTTCTCGGGCGGCACCGTCACGAACGACAGGCGCAGCGTGTTCTGCTGTGCGTTGTCCGCGAAGAACGGCGCGCCCGGCACGAACGCGACGTGGTTGTCGACGGCCGTGGCGAGCAGCTTCATGCTGTCGATCTGCGCGGGCAGGTTCACCCAGATGAACATCCCGCCTTCCGGGCGGTTCCACGTGACGCCTTCCGGCATGTGGCGCTCGAGCGCGCCGAGCATCGCGTCGCACTGCGCGCTGTACAGCTCGCGGATCGTCGGGATGTGCTCGTCGAGGAAGCCGTCCTTGATCACTTCGTGCGCGATGCGCTGCGTGAGCGTCGGCGTGTGCAGGTCGGTGGCCTGCTTGGCCTGCACGAGCTTGAAGTGGAGTTCCTCGGGCGCAATGATGTAGCCGATCCGCAGGCCCGGTGCGAGCACCTTCGAGAACGTGCCGAGGTGCACGATGTGATCGGGCGCCATCGACAGCATCGTCGGCAGCGGCTCGCCGCGATAGTTCAGCGCGCCGTACGGATCGTCTTCCAGCACCGGGAACGGGCTCGACTGCGCGAACGCGGCGAGCGCGCGGCGGCGCTCGACGGGCAGGCGGCGGCCGGTCGGGTTCTGGAAGTTCGGCTGCGCGTACAAGAGGCGCGCGCCTTGCGTGAGTTCGGGCGTGAGGCCGTCCGGCAGCAGGCCCTGCTCGTCGGTCGGCACCTGCACGTAGCGCGGCTCGTACAGCGAGAACGACTGCAGCGCGCCGAGGTAGGTCGGGGTTTCGACGAGGATCGGGCTGCCCGGATCGACGAGCGCCTTGCCGAGCAGGTCGAGCGCCTGCTGCGAGCCGGTCGTGATCAGCACCTGCGACACGCGCACGCTGTAGCGCTCGGCGATCCATTCGCGCAGCGGCAGGTAGCCTTCGGTCGCGCTGTACTGGAGCGCGGCGGCCGGCGCGTCGCGCAGCACGCGATCGGCGGCGGCGCGCATGCGCTCGGCCGGGAACGTGGCAGGGGCGGGCAGGCCGCCGGCGAACGAGATGACCTCGGGGCGTTCCGTGACCTTCAGGATTTCGCGGATGGCAGAGCTCGTCAGCTTGCGTGCGCGTTCGGAAAGCTGCCAGTGCGGCGGATGCAGGTCGCTCGGATTCATAGTCTCCTCGTTCGGATATCGTGGTCAGTCAAGAAAGGTCGTTCGGGCAAATCGCTTCGACGCCGCCGGGTGGGCGGGCACGAGCGCGATCGAGCCTTCGCGGCCGGGTGGGCAAACCGATCAGGCAAAACGTCCATTATGGCGCAGCTGTTCAGCCGGCGCGAGCCGGTTGCGCGGCGGTGGCGACCGCCGAGCGGCGCCCGAGCACCACGGTGGCGATCACCGCGGCTGCGAACAGCCACGTCGACGGCGTCACCGTTTCGCCGAACAGCAGCGCGGAAAAGGCGATCGTGAAGAAAATCTGCAGCAGTTGCACCTGGCCGACGCGCGCGATGCCGCCCATCGCGAGCCCCGCGTACCACGCGAAAAAGCCGATGAATTGCGAAAAGAGGGTCACGTAGCCGAACGCGAGCCACGTGCGCAGCGCGAGCGGGCCCGGATGCGCGGCATGCTGCGTCCACGCGAGCCAGCCGACCGGCAGCACGAGGAACGGCGCGGACACGACGAGCGCCCAGCAGATCACCTGCCAGCCGCCGATCTGGCGCGCGAGCCGCGCGCCTTCCGCATAACCGAGCGCACCGATGCCGACCGCGACGAGCATCAGCGCGTCGCCGGCCTGCACGGTGCCGCCGCCGTCGCGCAGCGCGAACGCGATCACGAGCGCGCTGCCGGCCACCGCGCTGGCCCAGAACGCCTTCGACGGCCGCTCGTGCGACAGCCAGGCCGCGTACAGCGCGACGAACAGCGGCTGCAGGCCGTTGACCACCGCACCGTGCGACGCCGGAACCGTTTTCATCGCCCATGCGGAGAACACCGGGTACGCGATGATCACGCCGAGCGACGTGATCGCGAGGCTTTTCAGCTGCGCGCGGGTCGGCAGCGGCTCGCGGCGCCACCACAGCAGCAGGCCGGCCGGCACCGCGGCGGCGAGCGCGCGGCCGAGCCCGTTGAGCAGCGGATGGAGTTCGGCGACGACGATGCGCGTCATCGGCAGCGTCAGGCTGAAGATCATCACGCCGATGAGGCCGAGCAGCATGCCCCGGGTTTCGCGCGAATTCATGAAGTGGGTGTCTCCGTGTTGCCGGTATGGGTGTAGTTCAGCGAGGCGGCAGGGTGTTCAGCGCAGCGTGCGTGCGCCCTGCGGCGTGTCGAATTCGGCGACCAGCGCGGGTGGGCCGTCGGCGGCGTCGAGGTCGAGCAGGTGGGCGGCGCCGAGCCAGTCGAGCTGCTCGCGGAGTGCGTCGGCGCGCGGGTGGGCGCCCTTGAGCGCTTTCAGCGCGACGCCGTCGCCCGGCAGCGATTCGGCCGGGTGGCGCGCACTGTCCCACTGGATCAGCGACGGCAGGAGGCCGTCGCCCGCGCCTTGCCACGCGGGGAACGTGCCGTCGTCGGGCACGGTGAGGCCCCAGCTCAGGTCGCCGCGCCGCATCGCGACGACCGGCGGGATGCGCGCCGGGTACTGGCTCTGCCACAGCGCGAGCTGGCGCGGACGGTCGACCCGCGCGACCCAGTGCGCGAGAAACGGGCCTTGCGCAAGCCGCGCGTGCATGGCCGGATCGTCGAGCCCGAACAGCCGCGCGCGCGGCGGCTCGGCGCCGGCGTTCGGCGCAGGCGCATCGGGATCGATCGCGATCACTTCGAGGTAGAGCCCGCCCCATACGCCGAACAGCGCATTGTGGGTCCGCATCAGCGGGTGGCGGCCGCCGCCGGCCGGTTCGATGCCGAGCGCGTCGGCGACGTGGCGGACGCCTTCGTCGAGCGTGCGCGCGGCGATCACGAGATGGTCGAGTGTCAGGGAGCGGGCTGGCATGAACGTCGGTCGGGAAGCGAAAGTGTCATGGTGGGCAGGCGATGCGCCGGGCGGTGGCCGGACCGGCCGGCGTACCGGACGCGATGCGGGCCGGTGGGCGCGGTGCCAGGTGCGGCGGGGCCGGAACGGTGGCCGCACGGCCGCCATTCCGGTCAACTGTAATCGTCGCTACCGGCACAGTAACGGTACAATCGGCGCGATAGCCTTCGGTACAGTTGGAGCTGCCGCCCATGTCCACCGTCCCACTCGCCCAGATTCCCGTGCCGCACGACACGGCCACGCTCACGCTCGTCGACCAGCTTGTCCAGTGGGCGCGACGGCGCATCGACGAACGCGTGTTCCGGCCCGGCATGCGGATGCCGTCGATCCGCAAGCTCGCGCTCGACAAGAGCGTGTCGCGCTTCACCGTCGTCGAGGCGTACGAGCGCCTCGTCGCCCAGGGTTACCTCGACTCGCGGCGCGGCTCGGGCTTCTACGTGCGCGAGCGCACGGCCGCCGGCCCGCAGCCGGCCGACGGCGTCGCACGCGTGGCCGAGGCCGCGCCGGTGCACAACACGATCGACGTCGTCTGGCTGCTGCGCAACATGCTGCACACCGTCAGCCCGGAAAAGGGGCCGGGTCTCGGCTATCTGCCGGGCCGCTGGCTCGACGGCGAACTGATCACCGGCGCGCTGCGCGCGCTCGGGCGCCAGTCCGGCGCGCAGATGCTCGGCTTCGGCACCGCGCAGGGCTTCCTGCCGCTGCGCCAGCAACTGCAGACGCGCCTCGCCGAAGTGGAGATCGGCGCGAAGCCCGAACAGATCGTGCTGGTGTCGGGGATCACGCAGGCGATCGACCTGATCGCGCGGATCTACGTGAAGCCCGGCGATGCGGTGATCGTCGGCGATCCGGCCTGGTTCCAGATGTTCGGGCGCTTCGCGGCGCAGGGCGCGCAGCTCGTCGGGATGCCGTACACGCCGGACGGCCCCGATCTCGACGCGCTCGAAACGCTCGTGCAGATGTGGCGACCGAAGATGCTCGTGATCAACTCGGTGCTGCAGAACCCGACCGGCACGTCGCTGTCGGCCGCGCAGGCGTTCCGGATCCTGAAGCTCGCGGAGGCGTACGACTTCCTCGTCGTCGAGGACGACGTGTACGGCGACCTGTGCCCGCCGAGCTATCCGGCCACGCGCCTCGCGAGCCTCGACCAGTTGAAGCGCGTGATCTACCTCGGCAGCTATTCGAAGACGCTCGCGGCGAACCTGCGGGTCGGCTATGTCGCGTGCGCGCCGGAGATCGCGAAGGCGGTCACCGACCAGAAGATGCTGGTGGGGATGACGACGCCCGAGCTCAACGAGCGCGTGCTTTACAAGATCCTGACCGAAGGGCATTACCGGCGTCACGTCGAGCGGCTGCGCGCGCGGCTCGACGGCGTGCGCGACAAGACCGCGCGGATGCTCGAGCGCACGGGGCTCGGCCTTTTCACGATGCCGGCGGCCGGAATGTTCCTGTGGGCCGACACGGGTGTCGATTCGGACGCGCTCGCGGCGGTCGCGCACGAGGCCGGCTTTTTGCTGACGCCGGGCAGCCTGTTCTCGCCGCAGCAATCGCCGTCCACGTGGATGCGCTTCAACGTCGCGAACTGCGGCGATCCCGCGCTGCCGGCGCTGCTGTCGCGCTACATCGATTCGGCCGTGCGCCGCGCATCGTGAAGCGGCGCGGCACGCCCGCCCTTGAAATCGGGCGTGCCGCCTCCAGATACGCGCGCAAACCGCTAGCGCCAGGCGGTCGCCTTTCACGGGCCGGCCGGCGTCGCGCGCCGGGCGCTCGCGGCACCCTATTCAAGTTCAAGTAAGAGGAAACAGCATCCATGGCACATGAAACGATGAGCTTTCAGGCAGAGGTCAAGCAACTCCTCCACCTGATGATCCATTCGCTCTACAGCAACAAGGAAATCTTCCTGCGCGAACTGGTGTCGAACGCGTCCGACGCGGCCGACAAGCTGCGTTTCGAAGGGCTCGCGGACAACGCGCTGTACGAGAACGATCCGAACCTGCGCATCCGCATCGGCTACGACAAGGCCGCGCGCACGATCACGATCGACGACAACGGCATCGGCATGAGCCGCGACGAAGCGATCGCGAACCTCGGCACGATCGCGCGTTCGGGCACCAAGGAGTTCTTCACGAAGCTGTCGGGCGACCAGCAGAAGGATGCGGCGCTGATCGGCCAGTTCGGCGTCGGTTTCTACTCGGGCTTCATCGTCGCCGACAAGATCACGGTTGAAACGCGTCGCGCGGGCCTGCCGGCGAGCGAAGCCGTGCGCTGGGAAAGCGCGGGCGAGGGCGATTTCACGATCGACGCGATCGAGCGCGCGCAGCGCGGCACGACGATCACGCTGCACCTGCGCGAAGGCGAGGACGACCTGCTGTCGTCGCACCGCCTGAAGTCGATCATCCAGAAGTATTCCGACCACATCGCGCTGCCGATCCTGATGCAGAAGGAAGAATGGGATCAGGAGAAGGGCGAGATGGTCCTGAAGGACGAGGACGAGACCGTCAACCAGGCGAGCGCGCTGTGGACGCGGTCGAAGAGCGACGTCACCGACGAGCAGTACACGCAGTTCTACCAGCACATCGCGCACGACCACCAGGATCCGCTCACGTGGACGCATAACCGCGTCGAGGGCCGCAGCGAATACACGCAACTGCTGTTCGTGCCGTCGCACGCACCGTTCGACCTGTGGAACCGCGACTATCGCGGCGGCCTGAAGCTGTACGTGAAGCGCGTGTTCATCATGGACGACGCCGAGCAGCTGTTGCCGCAATACCTGCGTTTCGTGAAGGGCGTCGTCGATTCGGCCGACCTGCCGCTGAACGTGTCGCGTGAAATCCTGCAGGAAAGCCGCGACGTGAAGGCGATCCGCGAAGGCGTGACGAAGCGCGCGCTGTCGATGCTCGAAGAGCTCGCGAACGCGGAAGAGGATGCCGGCAAGGAGAAGTACAAGACGTTCTGGGGCGCGTTCGGCCAGGTGCTGAAGGAAGGCCTCGGCGAGGATCACGCGAACCGCGAGCGCATCGCGAAGCTGCTGCGCTTCGCGTCGACGCACGGCGACACCGACGCGCAGGACGTGTCGCTCGCCGACTACGTGTCGCGCATGAAGCCCGAGCAGAGCAAGATCTACTACGTGACCGCCGATACGTGGCAGGCCGCGAAGAACAGCCCGCATCTGGAAGTGTTCCGCAAGAAGGGCGTCGAGGTGCTGCTGCTGACCGACCGCGTCGACGAATGGATGCTGTCGTTCCTGCACGAATTCGACGGCAAGCCGCTCGCGAGCGTGGCACGCGGCGACCTCGACCTCGGCGAGCTGAACGACGAGGAGAAGAAGGCACAGGAGCAGGCGGGCGAGGCGATCAAGCCGGTCGTCGAGAAGATGAAGGAAGCGCTCGGCGACAAGGTGAAGGAAGTGCGCGTCACGTTCCGCCTGACCGATTCGCCGTCGTGCCTCGTCGCGGACGACAACGACATGAGCGGCTACCTGCAGCGCATGCTGAAGGCGGCCGGCCAGAACGCGCCGGCGATGCAGCCGATCCTCGAGATCAACCCGGAGCACGCGCTCGTGAAGCAGCTGAACGCCGACAGCGCCGATTTCGGCGACTGGTGCCATCTGTTGTTCGATCAGGCGCTGCTCGCCGAAGGCGGCATGCTCGACGATCCGGCAAGCTTCGTGAAGCGGACCAACGCGCTGCTGCTGTCGCGCGCCGCGTGAACGCACGCATGCGATTCGACGGCGGTCAGGCCGGCTGGCGCGAGACGCCTCGGCCTGGCTGCACGCTCGATCAGCGTGACTGGCTGACGCGCGGCGGATCGCTGACCGCGCACCTCGCGCGGCTCGGCCGCGTGAACGTGCGCGTGACGCGCGAGGCCGTCGACTGCCCGTGGTTCGACGAGCCGGACGCGCTCGCCAGTGCGCCGCGCGCGCCGATGTGGGTGCGCGAGGTGATCCTGTCGGTCGACGGCACGCCGTTCGTCGCCGCGCACAGCATCGCGCCGCTCGCGGCCAGCAAGGGCGTGTGGCAGGCGATGCGGCGGCTGCGCACGCGTCCGCTGGCGGAGCTGCTGTACAGCGATCCGCAGGTCGAGCGTTCGGCGCTCGTCAGCCGGCGCGTGATCGCCGGCCATCCGCTGTATGCGCTGGCGAGCCACGCGCTTGGCGCGGCGCGTGCGCCGCATTCGTTCGCCGCGCGGCGCTCGGTGTTCCAGCGTCACGGCAAGCCGTTGATGGTCACCGAGTGCATGCTGCCGGCGCTGTGGCGCCATCTCGATGCGCACGGCGACGGGCCGCGCTCGGGCGGGCCGGACGGAGGCGCGTGATGTTGCGGGGTTTTCCGCCGGTCGTCGCGGCGAATACGCACACGATGATCCTCGGCAGTTTTCCGGGCGAGGCGTCGCTCGATGCCGCGCAGTATTACGCGCATCCGCGCAACCAGTTCTGGAGGCTGCTTGGCACGGTGCTCGGCGAGCACGGGCTGCACGAGTTCGCGTACGACGCGCGGCTCGAGCGTGTGCTGTCGCACGGGATCGGAATCTGGGATGTCTTGGCCGCGTGCCATCGCGAGGGCAGCCTCGATTCGGCGATCCGGCATGCGAAGCCGAACGATTTCGCGTCGTTGCGCGAGCATGCGCCGTTGCTCAAGCGCGTGTGTTTCAACGGCAAGACGGCGGGGCGGTTTGCGGAGGTGATCGGCGCGGCGGGGTACGACACGCTCGTGCTGCCTTCGTCGAGCCCGGCGAATGCGATGCTGACGTTCGAGCAGAAGCTTGCGCAGTGGCACGGGATTCGTGCCTGACGAATGGACGGATCGTCGCTTATTCGTCCTTGCCCCAGCGCCATTTCGGTTTTTCGCCTTTCAGCCAGCACACGATCGTGAGCGCGGCCACCAGCACCACGATGCAAGCCGCGAACGCCAGCGGTGACTGGGCGGGCGGCACGTGCGTCGCAACCACGACGATCCCGATCACGAAGAGCAGCAGGACGACCCAGCCTTGCCACGCGACCGGCAACCCCCATCCCCAGCCGTAGCGTTTCGCCGGAAACCAGATCTTCTTGTCGGTCGAGTTCATGAGACCCTCGTCGTCAGTGGTAGTCGCTTTCCCGCTGGTGACGCACGGCAAGGATCGTCACCGTATGGCTGTCGTCGATTTCGAACAATGCAACATAGCCGGACGCACCGAACGGGATGATCAACTCCCGCAGAAACGGCATCGACGGATGGACTTTACGGCACGTGAACGGGGAGGATTCGAGCGTAGCGATGCCCGAAGCAATGGCCGCCAGCGCGCGCTCGGCCACGTCGACATCGGCCTCGTCCCGATCGACGACGAACGCATAGAGTCGGTCCAGATCATCGGTTGCCGCAAGCGTAAAGCGGACCGTATACGTCATTGAGCCTGACGCTTCCTGTCACGGAGTGAATCGAGCCGCTGACCCAGCCGCTCGAGAACCTCGGACGACGATACATATTCGCCAGTACGGCGGGCCTCGTCCCGTGACGCAAGGCCGCGTGCAATAAATTCACTGTGGAGACGGCGGCGTTCGATGCCTTCGCGGATCGATTGCTCGACGAAACTCGACAGCGTTTCGCCTTCCTGAAGGACATCTTCGGCGGCGTCGCGCAGTTCCGGTTCGACCCGAACCGACGGAAAAGTGGCAGTTTTCATCATTGGCCTCAATGCATCGCAATTGCGATGCATTATCGTCCACGTTGCCGGTGGCTGCAAGTCGGCTGATCGGCCGAGTATCGCCAGCGTCTATCGTCGGCGGCTCCAGCCCTCCGCCAATGCTATCCTCTCGTCCGCTAAAACCAGCTTCACCCAGCGAGATTCACACATGACCCGACTGATCAAGCGCGCGTCCGCCGAGGCGCGCGCGTCCAAGCGCAGCAAGCCGTCCGCGTACAACGGCTCCGAAAAACTCCAGCCGCCGCGATTGAAGCGCCGCCCGGACATCGACGAGCACGACGACGTGCCCGTGCTCGAAGCCCCGCGCAAGCCGCGCTTCGCGCCCGTCACGTTCTCGGAAGAGGGCGGCGTGCGCTTCCTGCACTTCGGTACCGAATGGGTGCAGGGCGCGATGCGGATCTCGAAGCCGCTGCATATCGAGCTCGAATACGCACAGCAGATGATGGCGTGGCTGCTGTTCCTCGAAACGCCCGCGCGGATCGTCCAGCTCGGGCTCGGCACCGGCGCGCTGACCAAGTTCTCGCACCGCTTCCTGTCGCACGCGAAGGTCGAGGCCGTCGAGCTGAACCCGGCCGTGATCGTCGCCGCGCGCACGATGTTCGCGCTGCCGCCCGACGATGCACGTCTCGCCGTGCATGAAGCCGACGCCTGGGATTTCGTCAACGATCCGGCCAACCGCGGCACGACGGGCGCGATCCAGATCGACCTGTACGACGCGACCGCGCGCGGCCCCGTGCTCGACAGCGTCGCGTTCTACCGCGCGGTGCGCGGCTGCCTCGCCGACGCGGGCATCGCGACGATCAACCTGTTCGGCGATCATCCGAGCTTCGTGCGCAACATGAAGCACCTGAACGCGGCGTTCGATCACCGCGTGATCGCGCTGCCGGAAGTGCATGACGGCAACCGGATCGCGATCGCGTTCTCGGGCCCCGCGCTCGACGTGTCGTTCGCGCAGCTCGACGAACGCGCGAAGCTGATCGAGGACACGCTGAAGCTGCCCGCGCGCAAGTGGGTGAAAGCTTTGAAAGAAACGACCGGCGCACGCGACACCGCGTTCGCGATCTGACGCTTCATGCACCGGCGGCATGCCGGTGCAACCACGCGACAAGGGGCGGATCACTCGGGTTCGCCCCCGCTTGACCGCGTGCTAGCGGCTCCTATACTGGCGCGAAGCCAGGGGAGCCGCAGCCTACCCGTTTTGCGCTCCTCTCGGCGCCGTACCCGCTCAACAAGATCGATAACCGGGAAAGATGAGGAGACGTCATGGCTCACGATGCCGACGCCAACCGGGCCGCCAAGCGCTGGCTCTGGCTGCTGGTACTGCCGCTGATCGCGATGGTCTGGGTACCGTCGTACAGCAAGATCGAACCGCAATGGTTGGGTTTTCCGTTTTTCTACTGGTACCAGCTGCTTTGGGTCTTCATTAGCGCGGTGATCACCGCGTTCGTGTACTTCAAGACCAAGAACGCGTGGAAGGCGAGCGGCCCGCAGGGAGGTGCACGATGAATCTCGGCGCAACCTTCGTCTTCGTGCTGCTGTTCATCGGTGTCACGATCATCGGTTTCCTGGCCGCGAACTGGCGGCGCGGCGATCTCGCCCATCTCGACGAATGGGGCCTCGGCGGCCGCCGCTTCGGCACGATCGTCACGTGGTTCCTGCTCGGCGGCGACCTCTACACGGCCTACACGTTCGTCGCGGTGCCCGCGCTCGTGTTCGGCGCCGGCGCGATGGGCTTCTTCGCGCTGCCGTACACGATCCTGATCTACCCGTTCGCATTCGTCGTGTTTCCTAAGCTGTGGAGCATCGCGAAGCGGCACGGCTACGTGACGTCCGCCGACTTCGTCAACGCGCGCTACGGCAGCCGGATGCTCGCGCTCGCGATCGCGGTGACGGGCATCGTCGCGACGATGCCGTACATCGCGCTGCAGCTCGTCGGCATCGAGGTGGTGATCGGCGCGCTCGGCTTCGACACGACCGGCTTCGTCGGCGACCTGCCGCTGATCATCGCGTTCGCGATCCTCGCCGCGTACACGTACACGTCGGGCTTGCGCGCGCCGGCGATGATCGCGATCGTCAAGGACATCCTGATCTACATCACGATCGCCGCGGCGGTCATCGTGATCCCGGCGAAGCTCGGCGGCTTCGGGCACATCTTCGCGAGCGTGCCGCCTGCGAAGCTGCTGCTGAAGGCGCCCGACGCGATGAGCCTGAACGGCTACAGCGCGTACGCGACGCTCGCGATCGGCTCGGCGCTCGCGCTGTTCCTGTATCCGCACTCGGTGACGGCGATCCTGTCGTCGTCGTCCGGCAACTCGATCCGTCGCAACATGGCGATGCTGCCCGCGTATTCGTTCGTGCTCGGCCTGCTCGCGCTGCTCGGCTACATGGCGCTCGCATCGGGCGTGAAGGACATGCCGCAGTACGCGCCGTACTTCAAGGCCTTCGGCCCGAACTTCGCGGTGCCCGCGCTGTTCCTCCAGTATTTCCCGTCGTGGTTCGTCGGCGTCGCGTTCGCGGCGATCGGCATCGGCGCGCTGGTGCCGGCGGCGATCATGTCGATCGCGGCCGCGAACCTGTACACGCGCAACATTCACCGCGAGTTCGTGAACCGCAACATGTCGCACGAGCAGGAAACGCATGTCGCGAAGCTCGTGTCGCTGATCGTGAAGGTCGGCGCCGTCGCGTTCATCCTCGGGCTGCCGCTGACCTACGCGATCCAGCTGCAGCTGCTCGGCGGGATCTGGATCATCCAGACGCTGCCGGCGATCGTGCTCGGCCTGTACACGCGCGTGCTCGACCATCGCGGCCTGCTGGCCGGCTGGGCGGCCGGCATCGTGTGCGGCACGTGGATGGCGATCTCGCTGAAGCTGGCCGGATCGATCTTCACGATCCACCTGTTCGGTCTCGCGATTCCCGGCTATGCAGCCGTGTGGTCGCTGATCGTGAACCTGGTGGTGGCGGTGGTGGTGAGCGTGCTGGTGCGCGTGATGGGCATGGCGCACGCGGAGGATCGCACGCGGCCGGAGGACTATCTCGACGTGGTGGAAGGCTGACGCCGCCTGCACGGCCACGCAATGAAAAAGCCCGACCGGCCTATGAACTGCACCCCAAAAGTTGGACATCGATCCAACCTTTGGGGTGTTTTTCATGAGCAAGTACACGGAGCAGTTCAAGGTATCCATTGCAGAGGAGTACGAGTCCGG
>NZ_JAUJQE010000018.1:0-100293 GCF_030482505.1 Burkholderia sp. AU45274
CTTGGCAAGCTACATCCACTACTACAATCACGACCGCATCAAACTGAAACTAAAAGGGCTGAGTCCCGTGCAATACAGAACTCAGCCCTAGCCGTCATAACCCGTCCAACTTTACGGGGTCAGTTCAAAAACCGGGCCGGGCTCGTTCGCTACGCAGGCCGCCTCGCAGCGGCCGCGCAACGTGCGGGATTACTTCGCGTTCGCAAACGCGACAGCCGTATCCAGCATGCGGTTCGAGAAACCCCACTCGTTGTCGTACCAGCTCGACACCTTCACGAGGCGGCCCGACACCTTGGTCAGCGTCGCGTCGAACGTCGACGAAGCCGGGTTGTGGTTGAAGTCGATCGACACCAGCGGTGCGTCGTTGTAGCCGAGGATGCCCTTCAGCGCGCCTTCCGAAGCTTCCTTCATGATCGCGTTGACTTCCTCGACCGTCGTGTCGCGCTTCGCGATGAACGACAGGTCGACGATCGACACGTTGATCGTCGGGACGCGGATCGCGTAACCGTCGAGCTTGCCGTTCAGTTCCGGCAGCACGAGGCCGACGGCCGAAGCAGCGCCCGTCTTCGTCGGGATCTGGCTGTGCGTGGCCGAACGCGCGCGGCGCAGGTCTTCGTGATAGACGTCCGTCAGCACCTGGTCGTTCGTGTACGCGTGGATCGTCGTCATCAGGCCGGTTTCGAGGCCGATCTTGTCGTTCAGCGGCTTGACGAGCGGCGCGAGGCAGTTCGTCGTGCACGATGCGTTCGAGATGACGGTGTGCTCGGCCTTCAGCACGTCATGGTTCACGCCGTAGACGATCGTCGCGTCGACATCCTTGCCGCCCGGTGCCGAGATGATCACCTTCTTCGCGCCGCCCTTCAGGTGCGCGCTCGCCTTTTCCTTCGTCGTGAAGAAGCCCGTGCATTCCATCACGACGTCGACGCCCAGCTCGCCCCACGGCAGTTCGGCCGGGTTGCGGTTCGCCAGCACGCGGATCTTGTCGCCGTTCACGACGAGGTAGTCGCCGTCGACCGACACTTCACCCGGGAACTTGCCGTGCGCGGTGTCGTACTGGGTCAGGTGTGCGTTGGTCTTCGCATCGCCCAGATCGTTGATCGCGACGATCTCGATGTCGTGCTTCTTGCCGTTCTCGTAGAACGCGCGCAGCGTGTTGCGGCCGATGCGGCCGTAGCCGTTGATTGCGACGCGAATCGTCATGGTCTATCTCCTGATGGCTGAAAAAATTCGTTTCGTGCAGCTTCACGGTGCGACGCGCGCGAGGGGTGGCGCGCGTCGCGTCTGTCTCTTTAGGCCAGCACGGCCTTGGCGGTCTCGACGACGTGCTCGACGGTGAAGCCGAAGTACTTGAACAGCACGCCGGCCGGCGCCGATTCGCCGAACGTGTCGATCCCGACGACGCCGCCTTCGAGGCCGACGTACTTGTGCCAGAAGCTCGTCACGCCCGCTTCGATCGCGACGCGGCGCACGCCGTGCGGCAGCACGCGCTCACGGTATTCGGCGTCCTGGCGGTCGAACACGTTGGTCGACGGCATCGACACGACGCGTGCCGCGATGCCTTGCTGCGCGAGCGGCTCGACGGCCTTCATCGCGAGTTCGACTTCCGAGCCCGTCGCGATCAGGATGATCTTGCGCGCGACGATCTCTTCGTCCCAGTCCTTCAGCACGTAGCCGCCCTTCTCGATGTTCGCGATCTGCGCATCGGTACGCGGGTTGAACGCCAGGTTCTGGCGGCTGAAGATCAGGCTCGACGGACGGTCGGCGGCAACCGCGTGGGTCCATGCGACGGCCGTCTCGACCGTGTCGGCCGGACGCCATACGTCGTGGTTCGGGATCAGGCGCAGGCTCGACACGTGCTCGATCGACTGGTGCGTCGGGCCGTCTTCGCCGAGGCCGATCGAGTCGTGCGTAAACACGAAGATCGACGGCACCTTCATCAGCGCGGCCACGCGCAGCGCGTTGCGGCTGTAGTCGGAGAACGTCAGGAACGTGCCGCCGAACGGCTTGTGGCCACCGTGCAGCGCGAGGCCGTTGATCGCGGCGCTCATGCCGAATTCGCGCACGCCGTAGTTGATGTGGTTGCCCAGCTTGACGCCCGGGCCTTCCGGATTCGCACGGACGGCCTTCGATGCCTTCCAGTTGGTCAGGTTCGAGCCGGTCAGGTCGGCCGAGCCGCCGAGCAGTTCGGGCAGCGCGGCAGCCAGGCCTTCGATCGCCTGCTGCGACGCCTTGCGGGTCGCCACCGTCTCGCCGCGCTCGTTCGCGCCGGCGATGATCGCCGCAGCCTTTTCGGCCCAGTCTGCCGGCAGCTGGTTGGCCATCCGGCGCTCGAATTCGGCGGCTTCTGCCGGGAATTTCGCGCGATAGGCCGCGAACGTCGCGTCCCATTCGGACTCGGCGCGCTTGCCGGCTTCCTTCGCGTCCCATGCCGCATAGACTTCCTGCGGAATCACGAACGGCTCCCAGGTCCAGCCGAGTGCCGCGCGCGTCTTCGCGATTTCTTCCGCGCCGAGCGCCGCGCCGTGCACGTCGTGGCCACCGGCCTTGGTCGCCGCGCCCTGGCCGATCACCGTCTTGCAGCAGATCAGCGTCGGCTTGTCCGACAGCTTTGCCTTCGCGATGGCTGCGTCGACCGCGTCGACGTCATGGCCGTTCACGTTCGGGATCACGTTCCAGCCGTAGGCTTCGAAACGCTTCGGGGTGTCGTCGTGGAACCAGTTCACGACGTCGCCGTCGATCGAGATGCCGTTGTCGTCGTACAGCGCGATCAGCTTGTTCAGCTTCAGCGTGCCGGCGAGCGAGCAGGCTTCGTGCGAGATGCCTTCCATCAGGCAGCCGTCGCCGAGGAACACGTACGTGTGGTGATCGACGATCTTCGCGCCGTCACGGTTGAACTCGTCGGCCATCAGCGCTTCGCCGAGCGCCATGCCGACCGCGTTCGCGAGACCCTGGCCGAGCGGGCCGGTGGTCGTCTCGACGCCCGGCGTGATGCCGTATTCCGGGTGGCCCGGCGTCTTCGAGTGCAGCTGGCGGAAGTTCTTCAGCTCTTCGATCGGCAGGTCGTAGCCGGTCAGGTGCAGCAGCGAGTACAGCAGCATCGAGCCATGGCCATTCGACAGCACGAAGCGGTCGCGGTCTGCCCAGTGCGGGTTCGTCGGGTTGTGCTTCAGATGGCGCGACCAGAGCGCGACGCCGATTTCGGCCATGCCCATCGGCATGCCGGGGTGGCCGGAGTTCGCTTGCTGGACGGCGTCCATTGCGAGCGCACGGATCGCGTTGGCCATCAGGGTGGTGGAGGCGGGAGACGAAGTCGTCATGTCGAGTCCGGAGAACGAGTCGAGGAAACGGGGGCACGGCGGCATCCGGAAGCTCGAGCGTCAATCGTTCCCGGCGCGCGGTGCGGCGCCTGACGGACGCGAAGCGGACGGAGCCTACGGACGGGGCTGCAAAGCTCGTCATTTTAACAGATGGGCTGACATTTCCCTTGTCGGCGAGTAGTGTTCCGGCACGGTTTTCCGTCAAACCGCCCGCCTCCTATAATTCAGACGTCGGAACTGCCAGCCCCGAGTGGCCCGCCCGTGAGCACGACTCTACTTTTCCACCCTACGCCCGACTCCGCCTACGGCTTCCCGAACGCCCGGCGGCTCGCGCACGTCGCGTCGCCGCACCAGCAGATCGAGGTCTGGGAAACCCCGCAGCTCGGCCGCCTGTTCACGCTGGACGGCCGACCGATGACGTCGGTCGGCGACGAGTACGTCTATCACGAGTGCATGACGCACCCGGCCGCGCTCGCGCATCCTTCGCCGCGCAAGGCGCTCGTGCTCGGCGGCGGCGACGGCGGCGCGGCGCGCCAGCTGCTCAAGCATGCATGCATCGCGCGGATCGTGATCGCGGAACTCGACGACGAGGTGGTCGGGATGGCGCGCCGGTATCTCGACGACGTGCACCAGGGTGCGCTCGACGACCCGCGCGTCGAGGTCGTGATCGGCGACGCCGCGCATTTCGTCGAGTCGACCGTCGAGCATTTCGATCTCGTCGTGTTCGACCTCACGCCGCCCGATTCGCCGGCGGCCGGCCTCTATACCCGCGCGTTCTATGCGCGGCTCAAGCGGATCCTGACGCCGTGCGGCGCGATCTCGATGCACCTCGGCTCGCCGGTGTTCCACGCGGCGCGCATCGCCGCGCTGCTCGACGACCTGCGCGCGAGCTTCGCGGTCGTCGACCCGCTGTCCGCGCACGTGCCGCTGTATGGCTCGCAGTGGCTGATGGCGATCGCGAGCGACACGCTCGACGCGGCCGCGCTGTTCGCACACGACGTCGACGAACGGCTCGCGGCCCGCCGCGTCCAGGGCTTGCGCTACTACGACGCGCGGCTGCATGCGTCCCTCTTTGCCCTGCCACGCGCGCTGCGCGATACACTGGGCGTTCGCCGCTGAGCGTCCGCGCGGCCGCCTCGCTTCCGTTTTTCCATCGCGTCCCTGCAGGATTCGCGATGCATGGCACCGGGGCGGAACGTCCTGGACGCCGTGCCGCCCCCTGAACGAACGCCCGAGCATGGAATCAGAACACGTGCTCAAGCGCCCCCACAGGAGATTTTCATGACCGATCCACGTCCGGCCAACGTGCCTTGGTTGACACCCTACCTGGTCGTACGCAACGCGCGCGCGGCCATCGAGTTCTTCAAGGCCGCATTCGGCTTCACGGTACGCGACGTGCACGATGAAGACGGCGCGATCATGCACGTCGAGATGGCCTATCGCGGCCAGCTGATCGTGATGTTCGCGCCCGAAGGCGCGTTCGGCTCGCCCGCGCGTACGCCGAAAAGTGCGAACGCCACCGCGCCGCAATCGTTCTACCTGTATGTCGACAACGTCGACGCCACCTGGCAGCGCGCGCTCGACGCGGGCGCGAAATCGCTGAGCGCGCCGCAGGATCAGTTCTGGGGCGACCGGTTCGCGCAGATCGAGGATCTCGACGGCTACCGATGGGCGCTCGGGCGCCGTCTCGACGCATGACCCCACCCGTTACACGCATGAACGAAGCCACCACCACCGCGGCCGTGCCGCGCTTTTTCGTCGACGCGGCCCTGCGCGCCGACGCCACGCTCGCATTGCCGGCCGAGGTCGCGCGCCACGCACAGGTGCTGCGCCTGCAGCCTGGCGACGTGCTCGCGTTGTTCGACGGCACCGGCGGCCAGTACCGCGCGCGGCTCGTCGAGATCGACAAGCGCAGCGCGCTCGCGCAGATCGACACGTTCGAACCGGCCGAGGCCGAGCCGCCCTATCGCGTGACGCTCGCGCAAGGCATCGCCGGCGGCGACAAGATGGACTGGGTGATCGAGAAGGCCGTCGAACTCGGCGTAACGGCAGTCGTGCCGCTGTCGACCGCGCGCGGCGTCGTGAAGCTCGCCGGCGAGCGCGCGGACAAGCGCGTCGCGCATTGGCGTGGCGTCGTGCGCGCGTCGTGCGAGCAATGCGGGCGCAACCGCGTGCCCGACGTCGCGCCGGTCGCCGGCTTCAACACCTGGCTCGATACGCTGCCGGCGGCACCGGTCGACGGCGAACTGCGGCTGCTGCTGTCGCCGCGCGCGAGCATCCCGTTCGCGTCGCTGCCCGACACGCCGCCCGCTGCAACCGTCACGCTGCTGATCGGGCCGGAAGGCGGGCTGTCGCCCGACGAGGAACATGCGGCCCGCGCACGCGGGTTCACCGCGCTGTCGCTCGGGCCCCGCGTGCTGCGTACCGAGACGGCCGGCGCGGCCGTGCTTGCGGCGCTTGCGGCGCGCTGGGGCGGGTGGTGACGCGCGTCAGCGCGCGGCGCTCAACGGCTCGATGTCGATGACGCTGGAACCCTTGAGCGCCAATGCCAGCGCGTCGAGGCTCGCATCATCGAACGGGAAGGTCGTCGCGGTGACGCGCAACGGCGGCGTCGCCTGGATCGCCTTGATCAACGGACCGCGATAGCGCAGGTTCATCAGCATCGGCACGATCTGCGTGATTCCCACCGGCCGGCCGTCGTGCTGCACTGCGGCGGCATCGACCGTGTCATTCCAGCCCTGGATGAAGCCGCCGGCATCGATCCGCGTGTTCAGCTCGATCCAGCGCCGCTTTTTCTCGTCCGCGCTGTCGTCCGATGCGCGCAACGCGGCGGCCTCGCGGCTCACGTCGGCATCGTGCTTCGCACGCCACGCCATGTAGCCCAGCGCGAAGACCATGTTGTCCGGCAGGATGTCGCCGTCATGCACGACGTGGGACAGGCGTCGCGGCGCCTGGCTCTCGACGAAGGCGGGCGTCAGGATCCAGACGCTGCCGTTGCGCAACGCACCGGACGTCCGGCCGAGCGCGGGTTCGCCGCTGTCGACCGCGATGCGCGTCAGCAACCCGGCATCGACCAGTTCGTTCAGTTGGCCGGCCAGTGCCGGCGACGCGTGAATCGCACGGGCCACCGCCGCATACTGGTCCGGTGTCGAGCGCGTGCGCAACTCGCCAAGCAGCCGCTCGACCGCTGGATACGCGGCCTGCGCCGCCGGCGTCAGTGCCGGTTCGACCGCGGCGGCATCCGCTGCCGACGCGCCCCCGATCGAAGCGACGGCTGCGGCCACCAGCAGCCCCCGTGTGAAAAGGTTCATTGCCGACTCCCCTCGTTCGAATGTCCGGCACGCCGGCAACATGCACGGCGGCCCGAATGCTGCCGGTTAATTGGCGGCGTCGCCGTTCGCGTCACGCATCTGGCTCATCAGCGCGTTGACGACGGGCCGCAGCACCTGGGCGGGGGAATCCGCGATCCAGCCCTTGTCGTCCGTGCCATGCAGGTCGATCCGGCCCGTGATCGGCCGGCTCGTCGGCGCGTGGTCGAACACGGGTACCACGCCGTTCAGGAACGCCGCGAGATATGCCGCGCGCGCGTTGTCGTCTTCCGAGCGCGGCTCGTCGACCGTCTCCCGCAGCGCCCTCAAGCCAGGTTCCACCTCGGCGACGCGGCACGCGAATTCGACCGTCGCGATCGATTCGCCTTTCACGGATTCGTTCGGCTTCCGGGTCGAACCGGTGGCCTTGCACTCGGAACGCGCGAGCGCATGCTGAAATGACCCGATCGCCGCGGTGACCGGCCCGTTCACCGTTGTGCGTACCGTCGCCGGCACCTTGTTCAGGATGGAGGCGACGATCGTCCCGCTCAATTTGTCCGCGAGCTTCGCAACGGCCGCCACGTCGAGCACACCCTCGCCGTCGAAGTGCGTGCGCGTTGCGTCGTTGAACTGCTCGGCCTTCGACGCGTCGCCATTGACGAACGCGCCGAGATACAGATCGGTCGTCTGCTCCGGGGTCAGCACCGCGGCCTGGGCGGCTGGCGGGAGGCCAAGCGACAGTGCACACGCGGTCAGCGCGCACACGAGCGGATGGCACGCACGGGTGCGCGCCGCTGATCGGGTAGCGGTCATGGGGAAACGGCCCTCTCTCGAATGTTGGTCTGGTGTGATGCGCCCGGCGCGGCGGCGGCGCCCGGGCTGAGCGATTGTCGCGAAAAAAAGTGGGCGATGAAAGGTCCGTGTCGGATCGGGCCAAGCGCATGCAACCCGCGCAGGCGCAAAAAAGCCCGCTCGAAGCGGGCTTCCGAAGGGTGATTCGCCGAATCGGCCGCTGGCCGACGTGCGCTTACGCGAACGAGTAGAACACGCGGAACGCGACCTTGCGCTCGGCCCAGAATTCGGCCGCCTCGCGGAACACGTCGAGCAGCGTCTCGCGCCCTTCCTTGTCGAACTTCTGCGCGATCGGCAGCCCTTCGAGGACGATCACGAAACCGGGCTGCGCGCCGGCCTTCGCGACGAGGTCGGTCAGGGAGTCGTACAGCGCGTCGTAGTTCTTCCCGAAATGCTTCGGGAACAGGAACGACGTCGCGATCGTTTCCATCACTTCCTGCTTCGACTGCGCGGCGCCGCAAAACGCATACAGGAAATGCTGGCCGAGCCGGCCGGCTTCGTCGGCAAGATCCTGCACGCGGAACGCGCGGATCGACTGCACGAGATTGGGTCGCACGGTCGTGAAAAGGCTCATAGGCTCCTCGTTCGATGAAAGCCCGGGCTCGGCTTCCTGTTGCTCCGGCGTGCTGCCAGCCTGCGCCGCCGCGTGCAGTTGAATCACGCGCTGAAACAGATTGCCGTCGCCGGCCGCGAACAGTTCCGCCGCCGCCGTTTCGTGCGCGTAGATGGAGTCGCTCATGCCATTCGTCCCGAAGTCATTCAACAATACGTTTAAAACTGTTGTAGTGGTCGCCCGTGTAATAACAGTTGTCGATCCGGCGCAATGGCCCGCCACAGACGATCCGGCGCGCCCCGCGATTGCGGGCACGCGGCGTCGGCACCGTGTATTCATGGTAGTAGCCGCGCTTCGCTTTTGGCAGGATCCGCTCGCGGTTGCCAAACACGACGCCGTCTTTCTCGTACGGATACGGACCGCCGGCGCCGATCAGGCCCAGCGTGGTCACGGCCTCGCGCGGAAGACGGGCGGTCGGAATCGTATCGAGCCCGCTCGCCGCCACGTCGGCCGGAACGGCCTCCCGTGCG
The DNA here is from genome assembly GCF_030482505.1 of Burkholderia sp. AU45274. Taxonomy (NCBI): domain Bacteria; kingdom Pseudomonadati; phylum Pseudomonadota; class Betaproteobacteria; order Burkholderiales; family Burkholderiaceae; genus Burkholderia; species Burkholderia sp. AU45274. Next base: position 8,561 of record NZ_JAUJQE010000018.1, read on the forward strand.
TAAGCGGCGGAAACCAGACTGCCCGTCGGCGTGCCGACGATACCCATCGCGAACATCGCGAAGACGGACGCGAGCGCGCCGTTGCGGAGCCACTTGCGTGCCATGAACCAGGGTTCCCGCTGTTAAATCAAGTAGTTGACGACCAACAAAGGCGTTAGCGTAGCGTTATTGGCCGCGCGAATCAATGTCCGTTTGGGAATCGAAAGGCCAGTGATACCCGGAATTGCGCATTTTTTACCTAAATCACACTGCATTTATCTTACATAGGATAAAATGCGGGCGGCATCTCTGGCATGGCAAGACTCTGCCTCCTTGCCACGCCGGCTACGCTGAGTGGAGAGAGATGCTGATGTTGCTTGAGGGAAGCGCGTTTGCGCCCTGCCCGCGGCGTGCCCATTGCGGGCACGCCTCTTTTTGCTTTTGTTTACAATTTCGCCCGACGCGCCACGCCGGTTCGACCGGCCTGGCGCGTTCGTTTTGGCTCAGCGCGTGGCGTTCACGTCGGCGACCAGCAGCGCCGCCATGTTGACGATGCGGCGAACGGTCGCCGATTCGGTCAGCACGTGCACCGGCTGCGCGGCGCCCAGCAGGATCGGCCCGATCGCGATGTTGTTGCCCGCGGCCGTCTTCAGCAGGTTGTACGCGATGTTCGCGGAGTCGATGTTCGGCAGGATCAGCAGGTTCGCTTCGCCTTCCAGCGTCGATTCCGGCAGGATTTCCTTGCGCAGCGCCGCGTCGAGCGCGACGTCGCCGTGCATCTCGCCGTCCACCTTCAGCTCCGGCGCACGTTCCTGCAGGATCGCGAGCGTATCGCGCATCTTCTTCGCAGAAGGGGCGTTGCTCGTGCCGAAATTCGAGTGCGACAGCAGCGCGACCTTCGGCTCGATGCCGAAGCGGCGCACTTCTTCCGCCGCCATGATCGTGATCTCGGCCAGCTCTTCCGGGGTCGGATCGACGTTCACGTGCGTGTCGACGAGGAAAATCTGGCGGCCCGGCAGCACGAGGCCGTTCATTGCCGCGTACACGCTGCAGCCCGGGCGCTTGCCGATCACCTGGTCGATGAAGTGCAGGTGGCGGTGCGTGGTGCTGATCGTGCCGCAGATCATCCCGTCCGCTTCGCCCTTCTTCACCAGCATCGAGCCGATCAGCGTCGTGCGGCGGCGCATCTCGACGCGCGCGAGCTGCTCGCTGATGCCCTTGCGCGCCATCATCTTGTAGTACGTCTGCCAGAAATCGCGGTAGCGCTCGTCGTGCTCGGTGTTGACGACCGTGAAGTCGGTGCCCGGCGTCAGGCGCAGGCCGTAGCGCTGGATACGGTGCTCGATCACCGACGGGCGGCCGATCAGGATCGGCTTCGCGAGTTTTTCGTCGACGATGATCTGAACGGCGCGCAACACGCGCTCTTCTTCGCCTTCCGCGAACACGACGCGCTTCTTCTCTTCCGGCGCGGCGCGCGCGATCTGGAAGATCGGCTTCATCGTCGTGCCGCTGTGATACACGAACTGTTGCAGGTGCTGCTTGTACGCGTCCATGTCCTCGATCGGGCGCGTCGCGACGCCGCCGTCCATCGCGGCCTGCGCGACGGCCGGCGCGATCTTCACGATCAGGCGCGGATCGAACGGCTTCGGAATCAGGTATTCGGGCCCGAACGACAGGTCCTGGATGCCGTACGCGGTCGCGACGATGTCGCTCTGCTCGTGCTGCGCAAGCTCGGCGATCGCGTTGACGGCCGCGATCTCCATTTCACGCGTGATCGTCGTCGCGCCGACGTCGAGCGCGCCGCGGAAGATGAACGGGAAGCACAGGACGTTGTTGACCTGGTTCGGGTAATCGGTGCGGCCCGTGGCCAGCACCGCGTCCGGCCGCACTTCGAGTGCGAGTTCCGGCAGGATTTCCGGCGTCGGGTTCGCGAGCGCGAGGATCAGCGGGCGCTCGGCCATGCCCTTCACCATCTCCTGCTTCAGCACGCCGGCAGCCGACAGGCCGAGGAAGATGTCCGCGCCGTCGATCACTTCGGCCAGCGTCCGGGCTTCCGTTTCGCGGGCGAAACGCTCCTTGTCCGGATCCATCAGCTCGGTGCGGCCCTTGTAGACCACGCCCGCCAGGTCGGTCACGATGATGTTCTCGAGCGGCAGGCCGATGTCGACCAGCAGGTCGAGACACGCGAGCGCGGCCGCACCTGCGCCGGACGCGACGAGCTTGACCTTCTTGATGTCCTTGTTGACGACCTTCAGCCCGTTCGTGACGGCCGCGGCCACTACGATCGCGGTGCCGTGCTGGTCGTCGTGGAACACCGGGATCTTCATCCGCTTGCGCGCTTCGCGCTCGACGATGAAGCAGTCCGGCGCCTTGATGTCTTCCAGGTTGATCCCGCCGAAGGTCGGCTCCAGCGCGGCGATCACGTCCACCAGCTTGTGCGGGTCCGACTCGTTCAGCTCGATGTCGAACACGTCGATGCCCGCGAACTTCTTGAACAGCACCGCCTTGCCTTCCATCACCGGCTTCGACGCGAGCGGGCCGATGTTGCCGAGACCGAGCACCGCCGTCCCGTTCGTGACGACGCCCACCAGGTTGCTGCGCGCGGTGAAGCGCGCCGCGTTGAGCGGATTCTCGACGATCTCCTCGCACGCGTACGCCACACCCGGCGAGTACGCGAGCGCGAGATCGCGCTGGTTGATCATCTGCTTGGTCGGGGCGATCGCGATTTTCCCGGGGGTCGGGAATTCGTGATAGTCGAGCGCGGCTTCGCGGAGTTTGGCTTTGGAGGAGGCTTGGGTAGACATGTGTCTCTTGGCGGGCGGATTAGAATGACTCTTCGACGGCATTGTAGCGCCAATCATCGGCCGCCAGACCGGCGATTCGGGTGCAACAGCCGCGACAAAATTGTACTGAACGGTGCAGGAACGCCGCCGCTCGCCTCGTACAATGCCGTTCCTTCCATCGTTTCGGATCCATCCGCCGTGCCAGCCGCCCTCTCCGAGTTTTCGCTGATCGAACGCTTCTTCACGCGCCGCGCCGCGCAGGGCGCCCGTGCGTCGACGCTCGGCATCGGCGACGACTGCGCGTTGATCACGCCCCGATCCGGAAAATTGCTGGCCATTTCGACGGACATGCTGGTGGAAGGCCGCCACTTCTTCCCCGACGTCGCGCCCGACGCGCTCGGCCACAAGACGCTCGCGGTCAACCTGTCCGACCTCGCGGCGATGGGCGCCGAGCCGCGCGCGTTCACGCTCGCGTGCGCGCTGCCGCGTGCCGACGCCGCGTGGCTGGAAGCGTTCAGCAACGGGCTGTTCGCGCTCGCCGAGCGCTACCGCTGCGAGCTGATCGGCGGCGACACGACGAGCGGCCCGCTGAACCTGTGCGTGACCGTGTTCGGCGAAGTCGCGCCCGACGCGGTGCTGCGGCGTGACGCCGCGCGCGACGGCGACGATGTCTGGGTCTCCGGCACGCTAGGCGATGCGCGCGCCGGCCTCGGCGTCGCGCGCGGCGAATGGACGGCCGGCGCGAACGAAGCGGCCGCGTTCCGGCGCGCGCTCGAGTACCCCGAACCGCGCATCGCGCTCGGCCTCGCGCTCGCGGGCGTCGCGCACGCGGCGCTCGATCTCTCGGACGGCCTCGCCGGCGACCTGCAGCACATCCTGGCCCGCTCGAACGTGCGCGCCGAGATCGATGCCGACGCGGTGCCGCGCTCGGCCGCGCTCGCGACGCTGCCGCCCGACGTGCAGCGCCGCTGCACGCTGGCCGGCGGCGACGACTACGAACTGTGCTTCACCGCGCCGGCGGCAGCCCGCGCGGCGGTCGAGGCGGCCGGCGTAACGGCCGGCGTGGCGGTCACCCGAATCGGTACAATACGCGCGTTGTCCGCGCCGTCGGAGCAGCCCGCGATCGCGTGGCGCGACGCCGCCGGCGCGCCTCTCGCTCTCACGTTGCACGGCTTCGACCACTTCCATGCAGACTGACCCGACGCCCGCGCACACCGCGGCCGAGCCCGGCGCCGCATCCGGCGGCAACGCGCCGCGCCGCGCGACCGCGCGCTTCATGCTGTCGCACCCGGCGCACATCGTGTCGCTCGGCTTCGGCAGCGGGCTCGCGCCGATCATGCCCGGCACGTTCGGCTCGCTGTTCGGCTGGCTGACGTTCGTCGTGCTCAACCGCTACCTGACGGTGCCCGAATGGTGGGCGCTGATCGCGGCCGGCTTCGTCGCCGGCACATGGCTCACCGGTTTCACCGCGACGAAGATGGGTTCGGCCGATCCGGGCGCCGTCGTCTGGGACGAGATCGTCGCGATCTGGCTCGTGATGCTGTTCGTCACGCCCGCGACCTTCGTCGGCCAGCTGTGGGTGTTCGTCGCGTTCCGCTTCTTCGACATGCTCAAGCCGCCGCCGATCCGCTATGTCGAGCGCCGCCTGAAAGGCAGGCTCGGCATCATGGTCGACGACCTGGTCGCCGCGTTCATGACGCTGCTCGTGATCGCCCTGTGGCGCTCCGTCGTCGGCTGACCGATTTTCCGACTCCCGTTTCCCGACGCGCATGCCAACCGATTCCGTCGTCCATCAGCTTGCGATCCGCGCAGGCAACAAGCTGCGTGACGAGCACCTGACGCTCGCCACCGCCGAATCCTGCACCGGCGGCATGATCGCCGCGGCGATCACCGACATCTCCGGCAGCAGCCAGTGGTTCGAGCGCGGCTTCGTCACGTACTCGAACCAGGCCAAGATCGAGATGATCGGCGTGCCGCCCGACCTGATCGACAAGCACGGCGCCGTCAGCGAGCCCGTCGCGCGCGCGATGGCCGAAGGCGCGCTGCGCAACAGCCGCGCGCAGGTCGCGCTGTCCGTCACCGGCATCGCGGGCCCCGCGGGCGGCAGCGAGAAGAAGCCGGTCGGCACCGTGTCGTTCGGCTGGAGCAACCGGCTGCATACCGACGTCGAGACGCTCGTGTTCAAGGGCGACCGCGAACAGATCCGCACACAGGCGGCCGCGCATGCGCTGCGCGGGCTGCTGAAGCTGCTCGACGAGCGCGAGGGCTGATCGCCGGGGGGCGCGCGCCGCGCCCCCGCCTGCCCGCTTACTGGATCGCGTCGGGCTTCACGACGATCCAGTTCTTGTCCGCCGTCACCGGCAGGCCGAGCGACTTCTGCCGCGCGGCCGATTCGTCCGACCACGCGCGGATCTGCGCCATCTGCTTGTCCTTCTTGTTCACCCACACGCGCACGCCGCCGCGCGCGACGTCGGTCGCGTTCAGCAGCATGTAGCCGTCGGACGTCGGCGTATCGCCCGCGACGAGCACCGGCTTCTTCCACTGGTCGATCCAGCCGACGATCGAGCCGAGCTTGCCTTCGTACCACGTCATCGGGTTCATCAGGAACGGCGTGATCACCAGGCTGCGGTTCGCGGCCTCGTCGTACTTGCCGGCCTTGATCTGCAGCCGCGAGGTGGTCAGCGCGCCGGTCGCCGGGTTGCGCAGCAGCGTCGTCACGCCGATCACGTTCTGCGGCTTCACGTTGTAGCCGTACTTCGGGTCGGACAGCACGAGCCGCGCGAGCTCCTCATGGGCGGCCGTCATCACGTAGACCTCGATCCCGTTCTCGCGCAGCGCGTTGTACAGCTCCTGCATCCCGCGGAAGAAACGCGGCGGGTTCACCGTGCCGTCGACCACCTTGTCGCCCTGCCAGTAGCGGATCGGGATCGGCTTGCCGTCGGCGAGCATCGCGTCGACGTGGCGCTTCAGGTCGGCCAGCGACAGCCCGGCGAACGCCTGCGCGATCCACGGGTAGCAGACCAGGTCGTCGATCTCGCACAGCCGGTAGTAATAGCTCGTCAGCGATTCCCGGTAGTCGGCGGAATCCTTGAACGGGATCAGCTTCAGCGACGGGTCGAGCGTGTCGCGCGTCAGCACGCCGCGGTTCTCGAGGTACGGCAGCAGCGACTCCTCGAGGTCGTAGCGGTAGGTCGTGTTGTCGGCGTCGAACACCGCGTAGTCGCCGCGGTGCGCGTGCGCGGCGATCATCGCGTTCAGCGCCTTCGCGCTATCGGCCGGCCAGTGCGAGAGATCCGCCGCATGGGCGAAGCTCATGCACAACGACGCGGCAAGCGCGCTCAGAAGACGTCGGGACAGCTTGGGCATGGCGTCGCTCCTTTCTTGACATTTTCGTGACGGATCGATGACAAGCGGGAGCATCGCGCGATTGGCGCGCGGGGATGCGGTGCGGAAGCGACGGGAAGTTGTCCGCGTGCGCCAGCGCGGGCCGGACGGGCGGAGGAGCGGAAAAACGGGAGAAGAGCGCCGGGCTCGCGCGTGGGAGCCCGCCGGAACCGGCTGCCCGGACAGGCAACCGGTGCAACCGATCAACGATGCGCGTTGATCGTGTCGCGCGTCTTCTGCGCGGCGAGCGCCGCGGCTTCGGCGAAATCCTCGCCCTTGCTCGCGTACAGGATCGCGCGCGACGAGTTGATCATCATGCCGGTGCCGTCGGCCGTGCGGCCCGCGTTGACGGTCGCCTGCACGTCGCCGCCCTGCGCGCCGATGCCGGGAATCAGCAGCGGCATGTCGCCGACGATCCCGCGCACGATCTCGATTTCCTTCGGGAACGTCGCGCCGACCACGAGGCCGAGCTGGCCGTTCTTCCCGTTCCACTTGTTCGCCGCGAGGTCGGCGACGACCTGGTACAGCGGCCGGCCGTTGGTGTCGAGGAACTGCAGGTCGGAGCCGCCCGGGTTCGACGTGCGGCACAGCACGATCACGCCCTTGCCTTCGTGCTCGAAGTACGGCTCGACCGAGTCGTAGCCCATGTACGGGTTCACCGTGACGGCGTCCGCGCGGTAGCGCTCGAACGCTTCGCGCGCGTACTGCTCGGCCGTGCTGCCGATGTCGCCGCGCTTCGCGTCGAGGATCACCGGCAGGCCCGGATGCTGGAGGTGGATGTGCGCGATCAGCCGCTCGAGCTGGTCTTCCGCGCGATGCGCGGCGAAGTAGGCGATCTGCGGCTTGAACGCGCTCGCGTATTGCGCGGTTGCGTCGACGATCTGCCGGCAGAATTCGAAGATCGCATCGGGCTGGCCGTCGAACTGCACGGGAAAGCGCGACGGCTCGGGATCGAGGCCGACGCACAGCAGCGAATTGGTGCGCTGCCACGCGGCGCGCAGCGATTCGATGAAAGTAAGCGGGGAAGACATGGCGGGTACTCGCGGCAAACCGTTGGTAGACCGCGTATTTTACCCGCGTCGCCGGCGCGCCTCGCGCGAAGCCGCATTGCCGCGCGCATCGGCGCGCTCGACGGTGAACGCGAAACGCCGCGTGAGCCGCTCGCCGGGCGCGAGCAGCGTCATCCCGTGCGCGGTCGCGCCGCCCGGCAGGTTCACCGCATTGATCGGATGATCGACCGGCTCGAAGCAGAAGAAATCCTCGCCGGGCGGCGTATAGAGCACGTACGCGTCGGCGTCGGCCGCCACCGTCAGCGACAGCCCGCGGCGCGGCCAGCTCACCGTCGCGTGGCCGCCCCAGCCGGTGAACGCATGATTGACGAGCGCGGCCGGCAGCGGATACGCGACGCCGAACTGCCAGGCCGGCGGCACGCTCACGTGCCGCACCGGCAGGAAATCCGCGCCCGACAGCCACAGCCCGCCGGCAGCCGCGGCCAGTTCGGTCGCGGTATCGCGCACGAGGAACGGATGCACGCCGAGCCCGAACGGCAGCCGCGCACGCCCCGCGTTCTCGATCGTCAGCGCGATCGACAGCGTCGCTTCGTCGAGCTCGAACGACTGGATCGCGCGGAACGCATACGGCGCGCCGGCGGTGCGATCGAGCGACAGTTGCAGCGACGTGCCGGTCGCATCGTCCACCTGCCACCGCGCGAGCCAGCCGTCGCCGTGGATCGGCAGCGGCTCGTCGCGGCGATTGCGCGGCACCGCGACGCGGCGCCCGTCGCACTCGAACCGCCCGTCGCCGATCCGGTTCGAGTAAGGCAGCAGCGGATAGCACGCGAGTTCGTTCGGGTCCGTCGCCGTCTCCGGGTGCTCGCAGCGGCGGAACACCGGCATCAGCGCGCCGTTGTCGCCGCGCCAGTCGAAGCGCGCGATGCCGCCGCCGAGATGCGGCAGCACGTCGAGCCGCAGCAACGCATTCGACAGCGTGACGGCCGCCGCATGCGCGGCGCCGACGCCCTGCGCGAAGGCTGCTGTCTGCGGGCCGGGGCTGACCGGCTGCGCGGCGGCGGCCAGGCGCGCGCGGCGCGACTGGCTGGTGGACGACGATGCGCTCGAGGACGTGGCGGTCATGGTGAACTCCTTTCCTTCGTCGAAGAATCGATGCGGGTCGTGCGAACGGTCAGGCCCAGCCGCCGTCGACGATCACGTCCTGCGCGGTGATCATCCGGCTGTCGTCGGCCGCGAGGAACAGCGCCATCCGCGCGAGATCGGCGGGCAGCAGTTCGGCATCGAGGCACTGGCCGGCCTTGATCGCCGCGCGGCCCGCGTCGTCGAGCCACAGCCGGCGCTGCTTGTCGGTCATCACCCAGCCGGGCACCAGCGAATTCACGCGGATGCCGAACGGGCCGAGGTCGCGCGCGAGGCCGCGCGTCAGCCCCTGCACGGCCGCCTTCGCCATCACGTAGACGGGATAGCCGCCGTTCTTCAGCATCCAGCTGATCGAGCCGAGATTGACGATCGCGCCGCCGCCCTGCCGCTTCATGTCGTCGATCACCGCCTGCGCGGCGAAGAACTGGTGACGCAGGTTCACCGCGATGCCCGCGTCGAACGATTCGGGCGTCACGTCGCCGATCGCGTGGCGCGTGTCGTTCGCCGCGTTGTTCACGAGCACCGCGATCGCACCGATACGCGCGCGGATCGCGTCGATCGCATGGCGCAGCGCGTCGATGTCGGTCAGGTCGCACTGGAGGAACAGCGGCGCATGGCGTACGTGCGCGAGGCGTTCCGCGAGCGCGGCACCGGCCGCCGCGTCGAGGTCGACGAACGCGACGCGCGCGCCCTGCTCGGCGAAGTGTTCGACGAACGCCGCGCCGATGCCGGTCGCGCCGCCCGTGATCAGCACCGCGCGATCCTCGAGGCTCGGGTAGCGTGCATAGCGCGCGTGGCTCGCGGTGTGCGGGTCGTGCGCGGAAGTGTCGATGGTCATGCGGTTCGTCTCCGTAAAAGCGGATCGGGTCAGTCGCGGACGCCGCGGTTCTTCAGCTGGTCGAGCAGCACGGCCGCGAGCAGGATCGCGCCGCGCACGAGGTACTGGTAGAACGCATCGATGTTCAGCAGGTTCATCACGTTCTCGACGGTGCCCATGATCAGCACGCCGATCACGACGCCCGAGATCGTCGCGCGGCCGCCCATCAGCGACACGCCGCCGAGCACGCACGCGGAGATCACGTTCAGCTCGAAGCCCTGCGCGGCGTTCGGCTGGCCCGACGTGATGCGCGATGCGAGGATCACGCCCGCGAGCGCCGTCACCGCACCCTGGATCAGGAAGATGTACACGCGCGTGCGTTCGACGTTGATCCCCGCGAGCCGCGAGGCTTCCGGGTTGCCGCCGATCGCGAGCGTGTTGCGGCCGTAGACCGTCTGGTTCAGCAGCACGCCGAACGCGATGAAGCACAGCAGCGTGACCCAGATCGGCAGCGACACGCCGAAGAGCGACAGCCCGCCGAGCGCGATGAACGTATCCGACGACACACCGACCGCCTGCCCCTTCGACACGATGAAACCGAGCCCGCGCACGATCTCCATCGTCGCGAGCGTCGTGATCAGCGCGTTGATGCGCAGATACGCGATCACCGCGCCGTTCACGAAGCCGATCGCGGCGCCGGCCGCGACCGCCGCGATGATCGCGACGAACGTGTTGTCGGTCGCGTTCAGCACCATCGCGCACAGCACGCCGGAGAACGCGACGGTCGAGCCGATCGACAGGTCGAAGTCGCGCGACGCGAGGCAGAACATCATCGTGCACGCGACCATGCCGATCTGCGAGATCGACAGCGCGAGGCCGAGCATGTTGTCGATCGAGAAGAAGTGATCGACGGTCAGCGACATCGTGATGAACATCACCGCGAAGATCGCGATCAGGCTGTATTCGGTCAGATGCTGCCACCACTTCTGGCGGTCGCTCTGCTGCGGCACCAGCGCGTCGGCCGACGGCTTCACGGCGGCGCTGCCAAGGTTTTCGTTGACTTGCATGATTGAGTCTCCTGCTCCTGCATCGCACGGCCCGCGCCGCGCATGTCCGATTCGATTGTCGTATGCTGCGTCAGGCCGCCTCGACGGCGCTCGTCTGCGGCAGCGCCAGGCTCAGCACCGCGTGCTCGTTCGCCTGCTCGCGCGGCAGCTCGCCCGCGATCCGGCCTTCGCGCATCACGACGATGCGGTCGGACACGCCGAGCACTTCCGGCAGCTCCGACGACACCATCACGATCGCGCAGCCGCGTTCCGCGAGCCGGTAGATCACGTCGTAGATCTCGTGCTTCGCGCCGACGTCGATCCCGCGCGTCGGCTCGTCGAGGATCACGACCTTCAGGTCGGGCTCCGCGAGCCAGCGCGACAGGATCGCCTTCTGCTGGTTGCCGCCCGACAGGAAGCGGATCTTCTGGCGCCGGCTCGGCGTCTTGATCTTGAGCCGCTGGATGAAACGGTCGGCCGTTTCGCTTTCGGCCTTGCGGTTGATGAAGAGCCCCGCGCGCAGCGAATGGCGGCGGCAGCTGATGTTGATGTTCTCCGCGACCGACGCGATCGCGATGATCCCCTCTTCCTTGCGGTCCTCGGGGCACAGCACGATGCCGTGGCGGATCGCGTCGCCGGTGCGCTTCACGTCGATGCGCGCGCCGTCGAGCGTCAGCACGCCCGCGCGCCGGGGATCCGCGCCGTACACGAGCCGCATCAGCTCGCTGCGGCCCGCGCCGACGAGCCCGAAGAAACCGACGATCTCGCCCGCGCGCACCGAGAAGCTCGCGGGTTCGCGCAGTGCCGGGCCGTCGATGCCTTCGGCCGCGAAGCGCACGTCGCCGAGCGCACGCGGCGCGTAATGATAGATATCCGAAATCTCGCGCCCGACCATCTCGGCGACGAGCCGTTCGCGCGGCACGTCGCCGAGCGATTCGTGCGACGCGATCTTGCGCCCGTCGCGGAAGATCGTGCAGGCGTCGCACAGCCGGTAGATCTCGTCCATCCGGTGCGAGATGTAGATCAGCGCGCGGCCCTGCGCACGCAGGTCGGCGACGAGCTTGAACAGCACTTCGGTCTCGCGATGCGACAGCGAGCTGGTCGGTTCGTCGAGCGCGATCACGCGCGCATTGCGCATCAGCGCCTTGCAGATCTCGACCATCTGCCGCTGCGCGATCGACAGCCGCCCGAGCCGCGCATCGGGATCGAGATCGACGCCCATCGCGGCGAGCCGCTCGCGCACGAAGCGCTTCGCCTCGCGCTTCCTCACCCAGCCGAACGCATTCGGCAGGCGGCCGAGCAGCAGGTTTTCCGCGACCGTCAGGTCGGGCACGTACTGCAGCTCCTGGTGAATCACCGCGATGCCGGCCGCGATCGACGCGGCCGCACTCGCGAACTGCACGGGCTGGCCGTCGACCAGCACGCTGCCCGCATCGGGCTGGTATTCGCCGCCGAGAATCTTCAGCAGCGTCGACTTGCCCGCGCCGTTCTCGCCCATCAGGCCATGCACCTCGCCCGCATGCACGTCGAACGAGATGCCGTCGAGTGCGCGCACGCCGGGAAAGACCTTGCCGATATTGTCAAAACGCAGTGCCGCTGACACGTCGTCTCCCTACTCTTGCAGATCCATCGATCGCCGGCTGCCGCGTGGCCGCCGCAGCCGGCAAGCCGCTTACTTCGACGCGAGCCCCATCTCGTCGCGCACCTTCGACACGTTGTCGCGCGTCGCGAGCATGCCGGTCGTCAGCGTCAGCGCCGGCGGTGCCTTGCCCTGCGTGATCCACGTGTACATCAGGTCCGAGGTTTCCTCGCCGTGGCGCTTCGGGCTGATGATCACGGTGCCGTAGAAGCCCGTCGGCTGCGGCTTCTTGAACTCGTTCAGCGCCGAATCGGAGCCGCCGATGCCGATGCCGATCATGTTGTCCGCCTTGAAGCCGCGCCCTTCCGCCGCGCGCACCGCACCGAGCACCGCTTCGTCGTTCAGGCCGTACGCCACCCAGTGCTTGAACTGCGGATTCTTCGTGAGTGCGATGTTCGCCGCGTTGAAGGCGTTCTCGGTGTCGGTCTTCGCCTGCGGCGCCGCGATCACGTTCGCCTTCGGGAAGCCGGCGGCCACCAGTGCGTCGGTCGCGCCGCTGGTGCGGTCATGCGCGGTCGGCAGCTGCTCGTAGGTGATGTCGATCGCGCCGACGTCCTTCATGTCCCAGCCGCGCTTCTTGATCTCGGCCGCGATGCCGTCGCCGACCTGCTTGCCGATGTTGTACGCGGAGATCCCCATGTGCGGGACCGCCTCGATCGGCTTGCCCGCGCCGTCGACGAGGCGGTCGTCCACCGTCATCATCTTCAGGTTGTGCGACTTCGCCTTCGCGACGATGCCCGGCCCGAGCTTCACGTCGGGCGTGCAGATGATGAAGCCCTGCGCCTTCTGCGCGGACAGGTTGTCGATCGCGCTCATCACCTTTTCACCGGACGGCGCGCCGATCTTCACGAGCGTGAAGCCCTTCTGCTTCGCCGCGATTTCGGCGAACTTCCACTCGTCCTGGAACCACGGCTCTTCCGGCTGCTTCACGAGGAAGCCGATCTTGACCGGATCGGCCGCGTGCACGACGGGGCTCCCGATCACCACCGCGGCCGCGGCCGCCAGCGTTACGAACGTTCTGCGTTTCATCTCCAGTGTCTCCTTGTCTTCATCGAACAGGATGCAGCCGCTTGTTGGTTTCGACGCAGCGTGCGCGCGGCCGTCGCACGTGCGGTCTTTCGAATCGTTACGTCAATCGTGTCAGTCGTGATACAGCGCCGCGCGCCCGCCATCGACGGTGATGCACGCGGCATTGATGAACGGCGCCTCGTCGGACGCGAGGAACACGGCCGTCATCGCGACCTCCTCCGGCCGGCCGATCCGCTTCATCGGCTGCAGCGCGAGCGTTTCGGCGCGCGCGGCAGCAGGGTCGGGTTGCGCGTCCCACCAGTCGCGCGTGAGCTGCGTCTCGATGTAGCCCGGCGCGATCGCGTTCACGCGCACGTTGCGCGCCGCGTATTCGATGCCGAGCGCGCGTGTGAGGCCCAGCACGCCATGCTTCGCGACCGGGTACGGAAAGCAGCCCGGGATGATCCTGAACGCGTGCGTCGACGCGATGTTCACGATGCTGCCGCGGCCGCGTTCGACCATCCCCTCCAGCGCCGCTCGGCAGCCGTGCCACACGCCGTCGAGGTCGACCGCGAAGCAGCGGCGCCAGTCGTCTTCGGTCATCGTCAGCGGATCGGCGAACACGTTGATGCCCGCGTTGTTCACCAGCACGTCGAGCGGGCCGAACGCCGCCTCGGTCTGCGTCACTGCAGCACGCACCGCGTCCTGCCGCGCGACATCCGCCTGCAGCGGCAACACGCGCGCATCGGCGATCTCGTGCGCAATCGCGGCGGCCGTGCGCTGCGCCTGCGGGAAGTCGAGATCGACGAGCGCGACCGCCGCGCCCTCGCGAACGAACGCGCGGGCGATCGCGGCGCCGATGCCCCGGCCCGCGCCCGTCACCATCGCGACCTTGTCCGCGAGGCGGCCCATCATGCGACTCCGCCGCGCGCCGCGCGCAAGCCGGCCTGGAACGCGTGCGCATTCGCCGCGGTCGCGTCGGCCGACTGGCCGGGGCGGTACAGCGCCGAGCCGAGCCCGAAACCGTTCGCGCCGGCGCTGAAGAACGGCGCCATGTTGTCGGGCGAGATGCCGCCGACCGGGATCAGCGGCACCGCGCGGTCGATCACCGCGCGCCACGCCTTCACGACCGGCACGCCGAGCTGCTCGGCCGGGAACATCTTCAGCACGTCGGCGCCGTTCGCGAGTGCCGCAAAGGCTTCGGTCGGCGTCGCCACGCCCGGTGCGCTCGCGAGGCCGCGCGCGCGCGCGCGGCGGATCACGGCCGCGTCGCTGTGCGGCATCACGATCAGCGCGCCGCCCGCGTCCTGCACGCGGTCGACATACTCGGCGCGCAGCACGGTCCCCGCGCCGACAATCGTGTCGTCGGGCAGCGCACGCCGCAGCGCGGCGATGCTGTCGAACGGATCGGGCGAATTGAGCGGCACCTCGATGATCCGGAAGCCGGCTTCATGGAGCGCACGGCCGTGGTCGGCCGCTTCGGCAGGCGTGATCCCGCGCATGATCGCGATCAGCGGGCACGCGTCGAACGCACGCATCAGCGCGGCGTGGGGCGCGTAGGGTGCGGGCAAGGTCAGGTCGGACGGCATCGAAAAATCCTCGGCAAACAGTTCATTGGTCGGCGCAGACGGGCTCGCCATCCGCACGCACGAGCCCGGCGCGCGACGCGATCCGCCACAGGCCGCGGTCGGTCGCATGCGCGACGACGCGAGCGTGCGGGTGGCCGAATTCCTGGAGCGCGTCGACGTAGCGCGCACACAGGCCGTCATCACCAATCAGCAGCAGCGGCTGGTCCGCAAGCGCGATGCCGCGCTCCGCGAGCATCGCGTCGAGCGCATTGAGCTCATGGCCGATCAGCAGCCCGGACAGGTAGTCGCCCTGCGCATCGGGCGCGAGCCGGTCGGTCAGGCCGAGCGTGCGCGTGCTGAAGATCGTCGCGAGCAGCCCCGTGCGCTGCGCGCCGCGCGCGACCGAGACGCCGCGCACGAACGCCGCGCGATCGGGCGACGCGCCCGCGCGCATCGTGCGGCCGAGGATCGTGTGGTCGCGCAGCACCGCGAACAGCTCGCCCGTCATGAAGGTCTGGAAGCGCTCGATCAGCCCGTCCCTCACCCACGCCCATTTCGCATGGGTGCCCGGCAGGCCGATCAGTACCCCTGAACGATCGGTGCCAAGCGTGGGATCGCTCGCGAGTGCACCGAATATCTGCGTTTCTTCACCGCGCATCACGTCGGGCAGTTCGCCCGTGGCGATCACGCCCGGCACGATCGAGATCGTCGTGCCGCGCGCGGTCGTCACCGTGATCAGGCCCGCGACGAGCGCGTCGGCCCCGGCCGGCACCGCGACGTACGGCGCCTCGCGCCAGCCCTGCGCGCTGCCGACCATCCCGGCGGCGAGCACCGGCAGGCCCGGCGTGCGGTCGAGCCAGTCGCCGCACGCGTCCTCGAACACCGCGTCGAACGCGCGCGCGCCGCCGCGCGGCACATGCATCACGCCCGCCGCACGGCTGCGCGTGTCGATGAGCGCGCCGTGCGCGTCGTACAGGTAAGCGCGCAGCGACGTCGTGCCCCAGTCGAGCGCGATCAGCGACGGGGTGGCGGAGCTGGCATCCGGAACGGGCCGGGTCGAAGTCGTCATCGTTTGATCCTGCGGGTACCCTGCGGCGGGCTCCAGCCCAGTTCCGCGGAAATGGCTCGCGCTTCGCGCTGCACGAGCGGAATCAGTTCGTCCATCCGGTCGTGCGGCATGTACGGAATCGTGCTCGCGACCGACACGGCCGCGACGATCGCGCCCGATGCGTCGCGGATCGGCGCGGCCACGCAGCGGATCGACGCCTCGTTCTCCTCGAGATCGAACGTATAGCCGCCGGCCGCGTAATGCGCCATGCGCTGCAGGAACGCGCTCGTCTCGGGCCGGTTGTCCGGCTTGAAATTGACGCCGGCAAGCGCCCGCCGGGCGGCCTCGAACAGCGAGCGCCACGTGTCGGGATCGGTGTCGAGCATCATCGCCTTGCCGATGCCGGTCGACGCGAGCGGCATCCGGTGGCCGACGCGCGAGCGCATCTCGAGGCCGCGCGTGCCGGGAATCTTGTCGATGTACAGCACGTCGTCGCCGTCGCGCACGCCGAGATGGATCGTGTCGAGCGTCGCTTCCGCGAGCGCTTCGAGGTGCGGGCGCGCCACCGCGGTGAGCGGCATCTGCTCGAGCGCGATCGTGCCGAGCTCGATCAGCTTCGGGCCGAGCAGGTAGCCGCCCTGCACCTGGCGCAGGTAGCGCGCCTGCACGAGGCTGCTGACGAGGCGATGCGTGGTGCTGCGCGTCGTGCCGAGCGCCGCGCCGATCGCGCGCATGTCGCGCGCGCCGTTCGCGATCGCCTCGAGGATCGCAAGGCCGCGCAGCAGCGTCTGCGTACCGGCCTGCTGCGCGGCGAGATCGAGCGGCGTGCTGGTCGCGCCGATGCTGTCGGTCAGCGACGCATCGTCCGGCGTCGCACGCCGGGCGTCGAGGGCAAGGGTGTCGGGCATCTTGTTCATGGGGCGGGCTTCTTCAACGGAACCGGTGAAGCCGTTCGCACGATGCCGGCATGGCGTCCGGCGTCGCGACGAAGCGGCGGTCGATGCACCGAATAAAGCGCCCGGCGAACTTCATGGAAGGTGTCTCCGTGTGCGTCGGGCGCCGCGCGATGCGTGGGTCCGAAGCTGTGATGTGCTTCGGATTGTAGGAGCGCACGCACCCGTCTCCAATATTTGAGTGCGTTGCCCAGATAATGAGAATTCGACGTGAATCCGGTCGTCTTCGACGTAACGGCGGCTTCATGTGCACGGGGGCGGAACCCGCCTTGCAGCAGGTTCCGCCCCCGTTTGTTCACCGCGCGCCGCGCTTACTGCTGGCTGCTCGTGCTGCGTGCCTGCATGTAGCGCTGGACGTCCGCGAACGACACGCGGCCGTTGCCGGACGAGTCGATCTGCCGGAAGTGGTTCGCGACATAGCCGAGGCCGGCCGCGCGTGCCTGCGACTCGGTGATCGAACCCGTGTTCTGCGCGTCGGCCGCGCTGAACTGCCGCGCGAGCTTGCGCACCACCTGCGCATGCAGCGCGGCGCCCGTCGTCTGCGTGCCGGCGGTCGGCTTGCGTGCGGCCGGCGGTACATACGGATCGCCGAGCTGCGCCTGGCGCGCACGCACCGGCGCGGCGGCGTCGCTCGCCTGCGCGAACGCGGATACGGATGCTGCGGCGCCGACACAGGCGAGCGCCGCGGCAACGACGATGAAACGATTCTTCATATCAGGCTCCAGTCTGGAATGAGGTCGTCGACGGCAGGCGTGGCGCCACCGCGGGCGCGCGTCGCCTGCCTGGCGCAGCATCAGTGCGCGGCCGCGTTGTAGAAGGTCACGAGGTCGGCTTTCTCCTGCGGACGCGACGTATCGTCGAGATAGACCATGTGTCCGCCCTGATAGTCCTTGATCGTCAGGTTCGGTTGCGTCCCGAGCCGCGCGAGGTCGAGCTCGGTCTGGTAGAACGGCGTCGCGATGTCGTGATACCCGTTCAGCGACAGCACCTTCAGCTGCGGATTCAGCGACAGCGCCGCGGCGAGATCGGGGATCGTGTCCGGCATCGCGAGGCCGTCGTGCGTCCAGTCCCACGTGTTGATCGCATTGCTGCTCACCGAGTAGGCCGACTGCGCGGTGTACTTCAGCTCGTTCGGCAGGTACTTGCCGATCGTGTCGGTGAACGGCTTCGTGATGAACGAGCTCGACGGATCGCCGTCGGCCGCCAGCGGGCTCGACACCGGCACGTTCACGCGCGCGTCGTAGCGGCCGATCAGCGTGCCCGGGATCAGCGACAGCTGGAAGCTGTTGTCGAAGAAAGTCGGGACCACGTTGAAGTTCGCATTCCACAGCGACTGCTTCACGCCGGTCGAATTCACCATCGTCGTGACGAGGGTCGGCGGCGGCGGCGTATGGCTCGCCAGGTACGCGTTCACGGCCGGTGCGTAGCTGCCGGCCGTCAGCAGGCGCATCTGGTCCGCATACTGCGGCAGGCTCGACGGGTTCGGATTGTCGAGCTGGTAGTACGCGCCGACCGTGCCATACGACGGCACGAAACCCGCGCAACTCACCGGGCTCGACCCGTTGTTCGAGTTGCCGATGTAGTCGCTCGCCATGTCGCAGTTCACGTTGTAGTTCAGGATCGACGACTGCAGCACGATGCCGTCGAGCTTCACGCCGGCCGTCTCGAGCAGGTTCGCGAGCACGTCGGTGCGCGGCGTGCCGTACGACTCGCCGAACAGGTATTTCGGCGAATCGTTGCGCTGGTTCACGGTGAGGTAGCGCGTCACGAAATCGCGGAACGCGCCGCCATCCTGGTCGACGCCCCAGAACGTCTGGTTCGTGTTCGGCGCGACCGCTTCGGAGAAGCCGGTGCCGATTGCGTCGACGAACACGAGGTCGGTCGTGTCGAGCAGGCTTTCCTGGTTGTCGACGAACGGGAACGTCGACGTGTTCGCGTTCGGGTCGCCCGTCTGGATCCGGCGCGGGCCGAACGAGCCGAGGTGCAGCCACACCGATGCCGAGCCGGGGCCGCCGTTGTACAGGAACGTGACGGGCCGCTTTGCCGCGGGCTGGTTGTCGGCCGTATACGCGACATAGAAGAACGCTGCTTCGGGCGCGCCGGTCTGCGGATTGCGCGCGACGAGGTGGCCGGCCGTGGCCGTGTAGCGGATCGTCTTGCCGTTGAGGGTGATCTGGTGATGCGTGACGGCGGCCTTTTCGACCGCGGCGGAGGCGTCGAGCGACGCGTTCGCGCTCGACGAATAACTGTTCGGATCGTTGTACGCCCTGTCCACCTGACTGGCGGGATCGGCTGAATTGTCGGCGCTGGCAGCAGAAGACGATGTCACGTCGTCGTTGCAGGCCGTCAGGATCAGCGAAGAAAACACCACTCCCAACAACAGCTTCGCTTTGCTTGCTGGCATCGTTGCTTTCCTTCTCTCGGATGTTTTTTGTGTCGAGCAGCCGGATAAGCCACCCCCCGCCTCGATTGCGGCCGATAAGCCGAGGCGCTGGCCAATATACGCGAGGCCGTCAGCTTTGAAAAATTTTGAAATATTTGGCTGGCGGCCGGTGCGGCGCACACCTTTCAGGAATGCTTCGGTTTGCGAAACATTGCATTTCACATACCTTTCACGGACTTTCGTGTTTATCCGGGGAGACTAAAAAATCCCCGAATTTCGTGCCATATCGGCCAACAAAAGCACACGGCGCCCGGTATTGCTCAGCAAAACGAAATAGACGGATTCGTCTAAAGGATGTGGCCCGAAATGATCGCGACATGAATGCGCTGCAGCGCACAAACGGCCCGTGACGGGTGCACGGGCGACGAAACGGTCAATGCGACGGCGCGAGTGCGCCGTTCACTCCGATTGCGGCAGCGCGGCCGCACCCATCCTGCGAGCGATGACCGCCGCGCGCTGCGCCTGGTACGCCGAGCCGCGATGCGCGTCGAACCAGCGCGGCTTCGGCAGCATCACCGCGAGACGCGCCGATTGCCACGCGCCGAGCCGGCTCGCGGGAATCCTGTAGTAATAGCGGGCGGCCGCTTCGGCGCCGTACACGCCGCGCCCCCACTCGACGGAATTCAGGTAGATCTCGAAGATCCGCTCCTTGTCGAGCACCGTTTCGAGCATCCACGTGATGATGAGCTCCTGCCCCTTGCGGATGTAGCTCTTCTCGCGCGACAGGAACAGGTTGCGCGCGAGCTGCTGCGTGATCGTCGAGCCGCCCGCGACGATCTTGCCGCGCGCCTTGTTCTTCTCCCACGCCTGCAGGATCGCGTCGACGTCGTAGCCGTTGTTGGTCGCGAAAGTCGCATCTTCCGACGCGATCAGCGCGCGCTTCAGGTTGCGCGAGATCTGGTCGTACGGCACCCATTGATGCTGGATCTGCGCGGGCGGCTTGTCGCGCGACAGCCACCAGGCGTCGGTGCGCATGAACGCGGTCGAGCCCGGGTTCACGAACGACCACAGTGCGATCTGCGCGAGATAGAACAGTTGCGTCGCGAGCCACGCACCCGCGAACACCGATCCCGCATAGACGATCCAGCGGGTCGGGCTCACCGTCCGCGTGGGCTGCGTGCCGCTCACCGCCACCACGTGCCGCGCTCCGCTCAGCTCGCCGCGAGCGCCTGGCGCAGCGCGGCCAGCACCGGTGCGCCGTCCGGCCGCACACCGCGCCAGATGAAGAACGATTCGGCCGCCTGCTCGACGAGCATGCCGAGCCCGTCGGCCGTGCGCGCACCGAGCGACGCCGCATGCTGCATGAACACCGTCGGCTGTGCGCCGTACATCATGTCGTACGCAAGCGTGCCCGCGCCGAACGCGGCCGCATCACACTCCGGCAGCGCGGCATCGAGGCTGCCGGCCGTCGCGTTGATCACCACGTCGTACGGCTCCGCGCGCACGACGTCGGGGCCACCGCCCGCGAGCGTGCAGCCCGCATCGTGCGCGGCCTGCATGAACTGGCCGACGAGCGCTTCGGCCTTGCTCGCGGTGCGGTTCACGATTCCGATCGACAGCGGCGCACGGTCGAGCAGCGGCAGCACGACCCCGCGCGCCGCGCCGCCCGCGCCGAGCAGCAGGATGCGTGCGCCCGCCAGCGACACGCCGAGATTCGCTTCGATGTCGCGCACGAGGCCGACACCGTCGGTGTTGTCGCCATGGATGCGGCCGTCGGCGTCGATGCGCAGCGTGTTCACGGCACCCGCCGCCGCCGCGCGCGGCGACAACGTGTCGGCGAGCGCATGCGCTTCGAGCTTGAACGGCACCGTCACGTTCGCACCGCGACCGCCTTCGGCGACGAACGCGCGCACGGCCGCGTCGAACCCGTCGACCGGCGCGAGCCGGTGCGTGTATTCGATCGGCTCCCCCGTTTGCGCGGCGAATTGCGCGTGGATGAACGGCGACTTGCTGTGCGCCACCGGGTTGCCGAATACGACATAGCGGTCGGCGCCGCGCATCGACGCAATCGCGGTCATGATGCGCGCCCCTCTTCGCCGGCGTTGCCGTTCGCGGCTTCGCCGCCTTCACCGGCCGCCGCGCCATCCGCTTCCGCCAGTGCTTCGGCTTCGGTTTCGGCCGTGGCGTCTTCGGTGTCGATCAGCGTGTCGTCGCCGCCTTCGGCGTCATCCTCTTCCTCCGCCGCGTCGCCGCTCGTCACGGTCGGCGCGTCGAGCACGTTCAGCAACCGCACCGACGCCTCGATCGTCAGCTCGTCGAGCGCCATCACGTCGAGCAACACGCGCGTGCCGCGCGCATGCACGCCGAGCCCCGGCACGTGCAGCAGCAGCGGAATTTCCTCGAGGCGCACGAGGTCGCCCTTCACGACGCTCGCGACGACCTGCTTCTTCTGCTCCTGCGCGAGCCAGCGCAGGCACCAGAAATACTCCATCCGGCGCTGGTAGTCGGCGTAGGCCGTGTAGGTGTCGTCGAAGCCCTGCACGACCGCGTACAGATCGGCGTCCTTCGGCTTGAACGGCGCGGCGAGCTTCGCGGTGACGCCATGCTGCACGCACGCGAGCAGCTGCCACTGGTTCACGAGGTCGACGTAGCGGCGCAGCGGCGACGTGCTCCACGCGTACTGCGCGACGCCGAGGCCTTCGTGCGGCGCGGCTGTCGTCTGCATCCGCGTGCGCTTCGGGCCTGGCGCGCCGAAGCCGCGCTGCGAGCGGTAGATGCCCGGCACCGTGTGGTCGTGCAGGAAGGCGCCCCAGGTCGAGTTCGCGAGGATCGCAAGCTCCGACACGATCAGGTCGAGCGGCGACCCGCGGCGGCGCGGCGTGATCGACACGTGCTCGCCGTCGACGTAGAAGTTGTAATCGGTGTTGCGCTGCACCTCGCGCTTCAGGCCGTAGCCCGCGCGCGCGACCTGGCGTTTCTCGAACAGCGCCTGCGCGAGCGGCCACAGCACGGCAATGTCGTCCTTGTGCGGATAGTCGCCGGTGCCGGCCGCGAGCGTCTCTTCGTTGACGAGCTCGTCGAGGTGGTTGTGCCGCAGGTTGTTCTTCACGAACACGAGCTCGGCGCGCGTCTCGTTCGCGACGATCTCCTGGGTTTCGCGATTGACGATGATGTACAGCGACAGTGCCGGACGGTAATCGCCTTCCTTCAGCGTGAACACGTCGACGACGTCGTCCGGCAGCATCGTGATCTTGTCGCCCGGCATGTAGACGGTCGACAGGCGCGTGCGCGCGATCGCGTCGACCGGGTCGCCGCGCACGATGCCGAGCGCCGGCGCCGCGATGTGCACGCCGATCCGCACGCGGCCGTCGGCCAGGTGCTCGACCGAGAACGCATCGTCGATTTCGGTCGTCGTGATGTCGTCGATCGAGAACGCCTGGACGTCCGCACGCGGCAGGTCGTCCGGCAGCGGGCCGACCGTGACGGCCGGGAAGCCCGTGCCGTGCGGGAAGAATTCCGCGAGGAAGCGCGCCTCGTGCAGTGCACGCGGCGACGCGATGCCGCCGCAGTCGAGCATCAGCCGCGCCGGCGACACGCCGCGCGCACCGGCCGCCGCTTCCATCGCCTTGTATTCGATCGAGTTCTTGTCCGGCCGCGTCAGCAGCCCGAGCACCTTGCCCGCGAACGCCTCCGGCAGCTTGCCGGCCTTCAGTTCCTCTTCATACTGCACCTGGACGAGCGCTTGCTGGCGCTTGCGCTCGAGCGACGCGAGCGCCATCTTGAGCTGCTCTTCCGGCGCGCGCTGGTACTGGCCGCGCCCCTTGCGGCGGAAGTAGACGGGCGAGCCGTGCAGGCGCAACACGAGCGCCGCGCGCTCGACCGGGCCATACGACGCGCCGAAGTATTCCGCGGCCAGCGCCGTATAGGCAAACTCGTCGGCCGGCGCGCATTCCCACAGGAAATCCAGATCGATCTGCTGCGCGGCCGTGTCGGCTTCCTGCATCAGTTCGCTTGCGGCCGGCTTGTCGAATTCGATCAGCACGTCTTTCGCACGCACCTTCGCCCGCCGCCCGCCGGGCAACTCGACCTGAAACGCGTCGCCCTGGCGCGACAGCACGCTGCCCGCCTTGAAACTGCCCGATTCCTCGAAGAAAACGTTCACTCAGTACTCTCGTTCAGACTGCCGGGCGCCGCGTCGGCGGCGCCGCATGATGATGGGAATTCGATCGGCACATGGCCGGTTTAAGACGTCTTTCCGTCGCAAAAGGCGAGAACGTCGTCGACGTAGTCGGCAAATTCGCTGATCCCGTGATCGCTGCCTTCGATCACGCGCGTCTTCGCGCCCGGGTAATGCGCGAGCATCTCGCGGTAATCGAGCACTTCGTCGCCGGTCGCCGCGAACAGATAGTAGCGTTCGGCACGCGTGATCGCCGGCACGCGCAGCGCATCGAGCTCATGCAGGTGACGGCGCTCGACGACGATCGTGCCGCCGCCGTGATACAGCGGCTGCTCGCCGAGATGCTGCTCGAGATCGCGCTGCGGCACGATGGCCGGATTCAGCAGCACGGCCTTCCAGCCGTGCTTTTCGGCGAGCCACGTCGCGTAATAGCCGCCGAGCGAGCTGCCGATGACGGTCACGTCGCGCGCACCGGCCACCTCGGCTTCCGCGACGGCGATCGCTTCGAGCGGCGACACCGACAGCGACGGGCACCGCCACTCGTCAATCCGGCCGAGTTCGGCCATGCGCGCGGCGAGTTGCCGTGACTTCTGCGATTCCGGCGACGACCGGAAGCCGTGCAGGTACAGGATCACGTGCGGCTCCCGAGCGCATCGAGCAGCTTCTGGTGCACGCCGCCGAAGCCGCCGTTGCTCATCACGAGCACGTGGTCGCCCGGACGGGCCGCGGCGACGACGGACTTCACCAGCAGGTGCAGATCGTCGAATGCGTGGGCCTTCTCGCCGAGCGGCGCCAGCGCTTCGGCCAGATTCCAGCCGAGCGCGTCCCGCCCGGTCGGCGCGCCGTAACCGAACACGAGATCGGCGTCGGCCAGGCTCGCCGGCAATTGCGACTTCATCACGCCGAGCTTCATCGTGTTCGAGCGCGGCTCGAGCACCGCGAGGATGCGGGCATTCTGACGGCCGATGCGGGCACGAAGGCCGGCGATCGTGGTGTCGATCGCGGTCGGATGGTGCGCGAAGTCGTCGTAGACGGTCACGCCGTCCACGCTGCCGCGCACTTCCATCCGGCGCTTCACGTTGCGGAACGACGTGAGGGACGCGGCCGCCTGCGCGGGCGGCACGCCGACGTGGCGCGCGGCCGCAATCGCCGCGAGCGCGTTCATCCGGTTGTGATCGCCCTGCACCTGCCAGGCGACTTCGCCGACGCGTTCCGCGTGCGAATACACCGCGAAGCGCTCGTCGACCGGCACGCCGTCCTCGGCCGGCAACGCCTGCCAACCGCCGTCGACGCCGAAGCGCTCGACCTCGCTCCAGCAGCCGCGCGCCAGCACGCGCTCGAGCGCGTCCGAGCGGCCGTTCGTGACGATCCGGCCGACACCGGGCACGGTCCGCACGAGATGATGGAATTGCGTCTCGATCGCGGCGAGATCCGGGAAGATGTCGGCGTGATCGAATTCGAGGTTGTTCAGCACCGCGGTGCGCGGCCGGTAGTGGACGAACTTCGAGCGCTTGTCGAAGAACGCCGTGTCGTATTCGTCGGCCTCGATCACGAAGAAGCTCGAATCGGTGAGCCGCGCCGACACGCCGAAGTTCAGCGGCACGCCGCCGATCAGGAAGCCCGGGTTCAGGCCCGCGTCTTCCAGCAGCCACGCGAGCATCGACGACGTGGTCGTCTTGCCGTGCGTGCCCGCTACCGCGAGCACCCATTTGCCGGCCAGCACGTGCTCGCCGAGCCACTGCGGGCCCGACACGTACGGCAGGCCGCGATCCAGGATCGCCTCCATCAGCGGATTGCCGCGCGTGACGACGTTGCCGATCACGAACAGGTCCGGTTTCAGGTCGATCTGCTCGGCGCCGTAGCCCTCGATCAGCGTGATGCCCTGCGCCTCGAGCTGCGTGCTCATCGGCGGATAGACGCCCGCGTCGCAACCCGTCACCGTGTGGCCCGCCTCGCGCGCGAGTACGGCGAGACCGCCCATGAAGGTGCCGCAGATGCCAAGAATGTGGATGTGCATAGATGAATGCTTTCGCGCCGCCGGGCGCCGTCGATTCGGAAAGGATGCGTGTGCGGCGCGGCGGACAGGCCGTGCGGTCGACGCCCGGCCAACGGCTGTTGCCGCGACACAAAGAACAGTATTGTAACTGACGGCCTGCCGTGCCCGGCGGCCCGAACGCTGCGCGCGAACGGCGCCGGCGCGCCGGGCGGCAGGCCGCCGCACCCGCGCTCGGGCCCTGCGGCGATCGAGTATGATTGCCGGATCATGTCTCGTAAAACCCTTCTCGACCCGCGGCGCGTCCGCGAGGAAATTGCCCAGTCCGCCGCGCGCCTGATCGCGGAAGACGGCCTGGACTATGCCGGCGCAAAGCGCAAGGCCGCGCGCCAGTTGCTGGGTGATACGCGCGTTGCCGGCGAATGGCTGCCGGATAACGACCAGATCGAGGAAGAACTGCGCGAGTACCTCGCCCTGTTCCAGAGCGACACGCAGCCGGACGAACTACGCCGCCTGCGCGAAATCGCGCTCGACTGGATGCGACGGCTCGCCGAGTTCCATCCTTATGTGACGGGCGCCGTGCTGAACGGCACCGCGAATGCGCATTCGGATATTCATTTGCAGGCATTCACCGACAACCCGAAGGACGTCGCGATCTACCTGCTGAACCAGAACGTCCAGTACGACGTCTCCGAGACGCGGCACTTCGCGGGCCGCGCCGACGTCGAGACGCTCAGTTTCCTGTGGCGCCCGCGACGCGACGTCGACGCAATCGGCATCCACCTCGCGCTCTATGCGAGCGACGACCTGCGCGGCGCGGTCAAGGCCGACGCGCGCGGCCGGGTCGCCCGTGCGGATGCCGCCGCGCTGCGCGCGCTCGTCGAAGCAGGCAAGACCCCTTCCGAACCGGAATGATTCAACGATGATGATGAAACGCATGTTGGCGCTCGCGGTGGTCGCGGCCGCCGCCGTTGCCGGCGGACTCACCGCCGGCCATTGGTTCCGCGGCCCGGCCGACGACGGTGTCGCCGTCGCCGCGCCCGCTGCGCAGGGCAGCCCGGTCGAACAGTTATGGGCGGCGTCGCTGACGGGCACCGACGGCAAGCCGGCCACGTTGTCCGCGTTCAAGGGCCAGAAGGTCGTCGTCAATTTCTGGGCGTCATGGTGCGGCCCCTGCGTCGAGGAGATGCCGGAGCTCGTCGCGCTATCGCACCAATACAAGCAGAAGGGCATCCGTTTCATCGGGATCGGCGTCGATTCCGAACAGAACGTGAAGAACTTTCTGCAAAAGGTGAAGGTCGATTACCCGGTATTCGTCAGCGGGTATGCGGGCGCCGATCTGGCCCGTAATTTCGGAAATACGGCCGGCGCGCTGCCGTTTACGGTCGTCATCGACGAAACCGGCAAGATCCGCGAGACAAAATTGGGGCAAATCCAGCCGGCCGAGCTGAAAAAGACGCTCGACGCGCTGTAACCTGCCCGAACGGCGGCCCGCACGTTGGCGGCAATTTGCCCGTCGATCACCGCAATTTCGCGTGAATTCGCCGACACTTTGGATGCGCACCGGTAATTCTTGCAGATCGCGTGCGCCCGGCCGTTCGGCAAAACTAGACAAATTTCTCTAAATAGCGCTAAAGTTCGCGCAATTCCGCAGAAATAGAAGCGACCATGACACGATTGCTGGTGCTGCACGGCCCCAACCTGAACCTTCTCGGCACCCGGGAACCGGAGGTGTACGGCCGCGTCACGCTCGCCCAGATCGATCAGGCGCTTGCCGCGCGTGCCCGGGAAGCCGGCGCCGAACTGTCGTCGTTCCAGAGCAACCATGAAGGTGCGCTGGTCGACCGCATCCAGGCCGCGCGGGAGGAACAGACCGATTTCATCCTGATCAATCCGGCCGCGTACACGCACACGAGTGTCGCGATCCGGGACGCGATCGCCGGCGTTGGCATTCCGTTCGTCGAGGTTCACTTGTCGAACGTGCATCGCCGCGAAGCGTTCAGGCACCACTCCTACTTTTCCGACCAGGCCGAAGGCGTGATCTGCGGGCTCGGCTGGAAAGGTTATCTGTACGCGCTCGAGTACGCGCTGGACAAGCTGCAAGGCACGTCGCGCGGCTGATTTCGCGATCTAGATTCAGCGCCGGCCCCTAACCGGCGCTTTCACGTATTGAAAGGGGAATTCCCGATGGATCTTCGTAAGCTGAAAACTCTGATCGACCTCGTTTCCGAATCCGGCATCTCCGAGCTGGAAGTGACGGAAGGCGAAGGCAAGGTGCGCATCGTCAAGAACGCGCCGCCGGTCTACGTGCAGCCGACGGCTGGGTATGCCCCGCAAGTCAGCGCGCCCGCCCCGTCGGCCGCGCTGCCGACCGAAGGCGCTGCCGCGCCGGCCGCAGGCGGCGCAGCCGCTCCGGCGGTCCCGCAGGGCCACGTCGTGACGTCGCCGATGGTCGGCACGTTCTATCGCGCACCGTCGCCGGGCGCGGACCCGTTCGTCCAGGTGGGCGATACGGTCAAGGAAGGCCAGACCATCTGCATCATCGAAGCGATGAAGCTGCTCAACGAGATCGAGTCGGACAAGGCCGGCGTGATCAAGGAAATCCTCGTCGAGAACGGCCAGGCCGTCGAATACGGCCAGCCGCTTTTCGTGATCGGCTAAGTCCGCCGCGCGGCCTGCGGGCCGCGCGCCGCCGATGCCCGCCAGGCGCCGTTCGCGCGCCCCTCGAAGAGACGAATACTCGCTATGTTTGAAAAAATCCTCATTGCCAACCGCGGTGAAATCGCGCTGCGCATCCAGCGTGCGTGCCGTGAGCTCGGCGTCAAGACGGTGGTCGTCTACTCGGAAGCCGACAAGGAAGCCAAGTACGTGCGCCTCGCGGACGAAGCCGTCTGTATCGGCCCGGCCCCGTCGAACCTGAGCTACCTGAACATGCCGGCGCTGATCAGCGCCGCGGAAGTCACCGATGCCGAGGCGATCCACCCCGGCTACGGCTTCCTGTCGGAGAACGCCGATTTCGCGGAACGCGTCGAGCAGTCGGGCTTCACGTTCATCGGCCCGCGCCCGGAAACGATCCGCATGATGGGTGACAAGGTCACCGCGAAGCAGACGATGATCAAGACCGGCGTGCCGTGCGTGCCGGGCTCGGAAGGCGCGTTGCCGGACGATCCGAAGGAGATCGTCAAGATTGCGCGCGCGATCGGCTATCCGGTCATCATCAAGGCGGCAGGCGGCGGTGGCGGACGCGGGATGCGCGTCGTGCACACCGAGGCCGCGCTCGTCAACGCGGTCAACATGACCCGCGAGGAAGCCGGCCGTGCGTTCGGCAACCCGCAGGTGTACATGGAGAAGTTCCTCGAGAACCCGCGCCACATCGAAATCCAGGTGCTGTCCGACGCGTACAAGAACGCGATCTGGCTCGGCGAGCGCGATTGCTCGATGCAGCGCCGCCACCAGAAGGTGATCGAGGAAGCGCCGGCACCCGGCATTCCGCGCCGCCTGATCGACCGCATCGGCGACCGCTGCGCGGACGCCTGCAAGAAGATGGGCTACCTCGGTGCGGGCACGTTCGAATTCCTGTACGAAAACGGCGAGTTCTACTTCATCGAGATGAACACGCGCGTGCAGGTCGAGCACCCGGTATCGGAGCTGATCACGGGCGTCGACATCGTGCAGGAACAGATCCGCATCGCGGCCGGCGAGAAGCTCACGCTGCGCCAGCGCGACATCCAGTTCCGCGGACATGCGATCGAATGCCGGATCAACGCGGAAGATCCGTTCAAGTTCACGCCGTCGCCGGGCCGGATCACGTCGTGGCATACGCCGGGCGGCCCCGGCGTGCGCGTCGATTCGCACGCCTACAATGGCTATTTCGTGCCGCCGAACTATGATTCGATGATCGGCAAGCTGATCACCTACGGCGCGACGCGCGAGCAGGCGATCAGCCGGATGCGCATCGCGCTGTCGGAAATGGTCGTCGAAGGCATCCAGACCAACATCCCGCTGCACCGCGAGCTGATGATCGATTCGAAGTTCGTCGAAGGCGGCACCAGCATCCACTACCTCGAAAACCGGCTCGCCCAGAAGCAGCAGGTCGCACCGGAAGAAGCGTAAGCATGAGCTATCGCGAACTCGTCGTCGAACTGGCCCGTGAGCATGCGGAGGCGCTGTCCGACGCGCTGCTCGAACTCGGCGCGCTGTCGGTGTCCGTCGAGGATGCCGACGCCGACACGCCCGACGAACAGCCGCTCTTCGGCGAGCCGGGCCTCGTGCCCGACCGCACCGCGTGGCAGCACTCGCGCGTGGTCGCGCTGCTCGCGGCCGACCATGAGCCGGCCGTGCTGCTCGCGGCGGCCGCGAACGAGATCGGCGTCGCCGAGACGCCGGCGTTCACCGTCCGCGAAGTCGAAGAGCAGGACTGGGTGCGTCTCACGCAATCGCAGTTCGAGCCGATCCCGATCGGCGAGCGGATCTGGGTCGTGCCGTCGTGGCACGATGCGCCCGACCCCGACGCGCTCATCCTCGAACTCGATCCGGGCCTCGCCTTCGGCACCGGCAGCCACCCGACCACGCGCCTGTGCATGGAATGGCTCGAGCAGTCGGTGACGCCCGGCCAGTCGGTGCTCGACTACGGCTGCGGCTCGGGCATTCTCGCGATCCTCGCGAAGAAATGCGGGGCGAACCCCGTCATCGGCATCGACATCGATCCGCAGGCAGTCGAATCGGCGCGGCAGAACAGCGAACGCAACCGTGCGGAAGTCACGTACGGGCTGCCCGATGCATGCCCGGACGGTGAATTCGACATCGTCGTCGCGAACATCCTGTCGAATCCGCTGAAGCTGATGGCGTCGATGCTCGCCTCGAAGGTCAAGCCGGGCGGGCGCATCGCGCTGTCGGGCGTGCTCGCGCGCCAGGCGGACGAAGTGGCGGCCGTCTACGCACGCTACGTCGACATCTCGGTCTGGCGTGAGCACGAAGGTTGGGTATGCCTCGCCGGAACCCGACGCGAAAGCCATTAGAATAGCGCTGTCCTTCACTCTGGCCAGCAGGCCGCCCGGCTCGACATGCTTCTTGCGACGCGCTGCCCTCATTGCGAAACCGTCTTCCGGCTGCAGCAGGAACAGCTCTCGCTGCATCAAGGGCTCGTGCGCTGCGGGCATTGCCACGAAGTTTTCAACGCATCCGAGTCGCTCGTTCCCGAGCACGCGCAGCAGACCGGGCCGGTCCTGACCGAACCGGCTGCCGCGCAGGATGACGGTGATGCGCATCATCCGGCCCCGCCTCGGCTGTTCGCTGCCGAAGCGCCGGCCGGGTCACCTTCCGACACCGATTACAAGCCCGAAGGCTGGGACATGTGGGCGCCGTGGCTCGATGCCGGCGTCGACCCGTCGCTGCAGCACAGCGTGCAGACCTTGCGCACCGAGCCGCTGATCCCGCTTGCCCTTCCGTCCATCGAAGCCGGCGTCGTTCACCTGTCGGGTACGCCCGCACCGTTCGCGCCCTCGCCGGCCGAGCTGCCCCCGTCCGCTGCCGTCGAACAGCCGGCCGAATCGCTGCAGACGCAAACGCCGCAGGATACCGAACCATCGGCCGCGCCCGTCGAACACGACCTGCGTGAGCCCCGCTTCGTCGCGCACCGTCCGTCGGACGCAGAGACCGCTCGCGACGCCGCCGAACCCGTCGGTACCGCGCACTTCGCCGTGCCGGACGACGAACGCGCGCCGCGCGAACCGCGCTTTGCGTTCACGCCGGCGCCAGCCGTCACCGAAGCCGGGCCCGAGCCTGACTCCGGCACCACCCGGCACGACGAGACGCCCGCCGCAACGACCCACGCGCCGGCCGCCCCCTTCCCCGCTGCGCTGACCGACGACGATCGTCCGCATTTCACCGTCACGCGCGAAACGCGCGCGCCGCAGCGGCGCGGCATGCTCGGCGGCTTTTTCGGCGGCCTCGTCGCTGCCGTGCTCGCCGTGCTGCTCGTCGGGCAACTCGCATGGTGGCAGCGCGAAACGCTGATGATCTACTGGCCCGTCACGCAGGGCTGGTTCCGGCAGGCCTGCGCGCCGCTCGGCTGCACGGTTGCGCCGCCGCGCGCGATCGACGGCCTGCGGCTCGACGCGACCGACCTGCGCCAGCTCGACGGCCCGCGCGAGCTCGAGCTGAAGGTGCCGCTGACGAACCGCTACCGCGTCGCACTCGCCTACCCGTCGCTCGAGCTGACGCTGCTCGACGACACCAACCACGTGACCGTGCGCCGCGTACTCGCGCCGCGCGACTACGTGCGCCCGGGCACGCCGATCGACGCCGGGCTGCCGCCCGGCACGACGCAGACGATGGTCGTCCGCGTCGACACGAACGGTGCGCCCGCCTCGAATTTCCGCGTCCAGATTTTCTATCCGTGACGCGCCGCGGCGCGCGCCTGCGCGCCCGTCTCAACCCGCGCGCCCGAGCGGCGCGCTATTTCGGAGCACGAACATGAGCAAAGTTACGCTGGGTGGCAACCCGATCGATCTCGCCGGCACGTTCCCGGCCGTCGGCGCACAAGCCGCCGATTTCAAGCTGGTCGGCAAGGACCTCGCCGACCTGTCGCTCGCCAGCTTCGCCGGCAAGCGCAAGGTGCTGAACATCGTCCCGAGCCTCGACACGCCGACCTGCGCGACGTCGACCCGCAAGTTCAACGAAGCCGCATCGTCGCTCGACAACACGGTTGTCGTCGTCGTGTCCGCCGACCTGCCGTTCGCTGCGACGCGCTTTTGCACGACCGAAGGCCTCGAGAATGTCGTGACGGCTTCGACGTTCCGCACCGGCCGCGCATTCGCGAACGCGTACGGTGTCGACGTGACGAGCGGCCCGCTGAACGGCCTGACCGCGCGTGCGGTCGTCGTGCTCGACGCGCAGGACAAGGTGATCCACGCGGAACTCGTCGGCGAAATCAAGGACGAGCCGAACTACGATGCAGCGCTCGCCGCGCTGAAGTAAGCTTTCTTTCGCTTTCCCCTGCCGCGCCGCGCCTTTCGCGCGGCGTTGTCGCGCAGGGTCCCTCATTTCTACAGGAACGCACACCTTGGCTACGTTGATTTGCGGTTCGATCGCCTACGATTCCATCATGACCTTCGAAGGGCGGTTCCGCGAGCACATCCTGCCCGACCAGGTGCACCTCATCAACCTGAGCTTCCTGGTGCCGACGATGCGCCGCGAATTCGGCGGCTGCGCGGGCAACATCGCGTACGCGCTGCACCTGCTCGGCGGCGATGCGCGCATCATGGGGACGATCGGCGCACTCGACGCGCAGCCGTATCTCGACCGGCTCGACCAGCTCGGCCTGCGCCGCGACCACGTTCGCGTGCTGCCCGACACGTATACCGCGCAGGCGATGATCACGACCGATCTCGACAACAACCAGATCACGGCGTTCCACCCGGGCGCGATGATGCAGTCGCACCTGAACCATGCGGGCGACGCGCCGGGCATCAAGCTCGCGATCGTCGGCCCCGACGGCTTCGACGGGATGGTGCAGCACGTGGAAGAGCTCGCCAAGGCCGGCGTGCCGTTCGTGTTCGATCCTGGCCAGGGCCTGCCGCTGTTCGACGGTGCGACGCTGCGCCGCAGCATTGAACTTGCGACCTATGTAGCGGTCAACGACTACGAGGCCAAGCTGGTGAGCGACAAGACGGGATGGTCCGAAGATGAAATCGCCAGCCGGGTCGACGCCCTCGTCATCACGCGTGGCGAGCACGGCGCGACCATCCGCCACAAGCAGGGCACGGAGCAGATTCCTGTCGTGCCGGCCGAGCGGATCTCCGATCCGACCGGCTGCGGCGATGCCTTCCGGGGTGGCTTGCTGTACGGCATCGAGCATGGCCTCGACTGGGCAACCACGGGCCGCCTCGCGAGCCTGATGGGCTCGATCAAGATCGCCCACCAAGGGCCCCAGACTTACGTACTGACGCGCGCCGAAATCGACGCGCGCTTCGAGACTGCATTCGGTTACAGTCTCAAATGAATTTTGTGGGAGAGCAAAGATGTTGACGAAAAAGACCCTCACGCTCGCGGCCATGCTGACGGCCTCGCTGACGCTCACCGGCTGCTTCACCGCACCCGGTTCGGCGGATGTCTATAGCGTCGGCCAGGCGCAGCGCGAACAGACGGTCCGCATGGGCACGGTCGAAAGCGTCCGCGCGGTGCGCATCCAGTCCGACGGCGGCGGCAGCGCGATCGGCACGCTCGGCGGCGGCGCGCTCGGCGCGGTGGCAGGCAGCGCGATCGGCGGCGGCAAGGGGTCGATCCTGACCGCGATCGCCGGCGGCCTCGTCGGCGCGGTCGCGGGCAACGCGGTCGGCGAAAACCTCAGCACGGCGAACGGTGTCGAAATCACCGTGCGCCTCGACAACGGCGATCTGCGCTCGATCACGCAGGCTGCAAGCGGCGAAGCGTTCCGCGCCGGCGAACGCGTGCGACTGCTGTCGAGTGGCGGCGTCACGCGCGTCACGCACTAACAGGTACCTCAGCACGCGGCGCAAGCCGCGGTCGAACGCATGTGCGAAGCTGCACATGCGTTTTTTTTCGTCCGTACTCGCCGCCGTCGGCGTACGGGCGTTCGGTATGCGGGCACATCCATCGGCAAGGACGGACGAAAAAAATCCCGCCACCTGAGCCAGATGGCGGGACTGATTGAGTAGCGCTACTCAACCCACGGACACCACGTGAGTGTCCGGGTGGTGCAGGTCAGCCTCGATTACGGACGGCTGCCGGTCGGGAACGGCCATGCCGCTGCCGGGTTGAGCGCGGTCTTCACGCCCGATGCCGGCGCAACCGATGCGGTCGACGCGGTCGTTGCCGGCGCAGCCTTCTTCACGACGGCCTTCTTCGGAGCAGCAGCCTTCTTCGGAGCGGCAGCCTTCTTCGCCGGAGCCGCAGCCGGGGCAGCAGCGGCAGCCTTCTTCGCCGGAGCAGCGGCCTTCTTCGCAGGGGCAGCCTTCTTGGCAGGCGCAGCCTTCTTCGCGGCAGCCTTCTTCGCAGGCGCAGCCTTCTTCGCAGCAGCCTTCTTCGCCGGCGCGGCCTTCTTCGCAGCAGCCTTCTTAGCCGGTGCGGCCTTCTTCGCAGCAACCTTCTTCACTGCGACTTTCTTGGCGGCAACCTTCTTCGCTGCTGCCTTCTTCGCCGGTGCTGCCTTCTTCGCGGCAACCTTCTTCACTGCGACCTTCTTGGCGGCAACCTTCTTCGTTGCGACCTTCTTCGCAGCAACCTTCTTCACTGCTGCCTTCTTCGCCGGTGCTGCCTTCTTCGCGGCAACCTTCTTCACCGCGACCTTCTTCGCAGCAACCTTCTTCACTGCAACGGCCTTCTTCGCCGGAGCAGCAGCCTTCTTCGCAGCGACCTTCTTCACTGCGGCCTTCTTTGCAGCCGGTTTCTTCTTGGCAAGTGCCATGTTGTTCTCCTTCAGGTTCAGATGAGAGTCAGTTCAAACTACACCCTTCGTCAAAACCCGCTTCCCGCGGACGCTGTTCAGGACGTGCGCTTCGAAGCGGGCTATTCATCGGCGTACGCGGATACCACGCGCTTACGCTAATGAATACGGTATGGCGCGCGTGACCACCCGGCCTCGCGCGCCAAATCAAGTCGGTAGCCGGCGCACCTCGCGCCGCTACCCCTAATCGCTTGATCAAGCGGACCGCCACACGGCCGTCCGCTTTTTCCGGAGGGAAGTTTGCCCATCCCACTGAAGGGTTCGCAAAGTGCCTGTCGTGTCGTCGTGCCGTTAAGGCACCGGGCATGCTTTGCATCAGGCGTTCTTGCTCCTAAACCTTGAGCCGGGGCCGAGAGGCCGCCGGCTGTTCCATCATGTGACGGGTTCGCTGCTGCGGGTTATTCCCAGGACAGCGCGCCGCCCGTCTGATACTCGATCACACGCGTCTCGAAGAAGTTGCGTTCCTTCTTCAGGTCGATCATCTCGCTCATCCACGGGAACGGATTTTCCTCGTTCGGGTACAGCGGATCGAGGCCGATCTGCTGGCAACGACGGTTGCTGATGAAGCGCAGATAGCTCTTGAACATCGACGCGTTCAAACCCAGCACGCCGCGCGGCATCGTGTCCTCGGCGTAGCGGTATTCGAGTTCGACAGCCTGCTTGAACAGCTCGCGGATCTCGGCGCGGAATTCGGCGGTCCAGAGATGCGGATTCTCGAGCTTGATCTGGTTGATCAGGTCGATGCCGAAGTTGCAGTGCATCGACTCGTCGCGCAGGATGTACTGATATTGCTCTGCAGCACCCGTCATCTTGTTCTGGCGGCCGAGCGCGAGGATCTGCGTAAACCCGACATAGAAGAACAGGCCTTCCATGATGCAGGCGAACACGATCAGCGACTTCAGCAGCTTCTGATCCGCTTCGAGCGTGCCGGTCTTGAAGGCCGGATCCGTCAGCGTGTGGATGAACGGGATCAGGAATTCGTCCTTCGCGCGGATCGACGTGACCTCGTGGTACGCGTTGAAGATCTCGCCTTCGTCGAGACCGAGCGATTCGACAATGTATTGGTACGCGTGCGTGTGGATCGCCTCTTCGAACGCCTGGCGCAGCAGGAACTGCCGGCACTCGGGCGCCGTGATGTGGCGGTACGTGCCGAGCACGATGTTGTTCGCCGCGAGCGAATCGGCCGTCACGAAGAAGCCGAGGTTGCGCTTCACGATGCGGCGCTCGTCCTCGGTCAGACCGTTCGGGTCCTTCCACAGAGCGATGTCGCGGGACATGTTGATTTCCTGCGGCATCCAGTGGTTCGCGCAACCGGCCAGATACTTTTCCCACGCCCACTTGTACTTGAACGGCACCAGCTGATTGACGTCAGTCTGGCCGTTGATGATGCGCTTGTCGGCGACATTGACCCGCGCTTCCGAACCGCCGGCGGGAACAGCCGATGCTTGCGGGGGCACCGCAAGATCGCCTTCGAAAATGTCGCGGACCTGATGGGCGGCAGGCGTTGCAGCCTGCAGTCCGACAGCCGTTCCTGCGGAGGTGCGCATCGCGTTTTGCTGCGCTCCGCTCGCGGGAGTTACGGCAGTCTTCTCTTCATCCCAGTTGAGCATAAATTCTCACCATCAATTTAGAACGGTTTGTACCATCTTTTCCTGAGCGATAAAAGGGTTCGCTCACGAAAAATCCTTTTTTCGATTCGCGTTGCGACCTCGATACAACACTTTGAGCAACGCATCGTCGTTCATGCAGCGCGCGATGTGCGTCGCGCGTGTATCGCGAGGTGCGCTCGACGCATCGAACGCTGATCGAAACGCGACGTCGTCGGGGATGTTTCGATCGCTTGTCACTGCCTGCAACGCAGGTGCCGCGTTACAGATTCCTTATCATTTTTTTAGTTGAGAGCGGCGCACACTTCAACCTCGATCGGTCGTCGTGTGCGCCGCGCTGACCTGCTTCTCAGGTCAGGCGCACTGCGTTACTGGCACGCTTCGCATTCGTCGAAGCCAGGATCGCCCGGACGCATCGTGCACACCGGACCATCTGCCTCGACCGGTGCGAGTGCCGGTGCCGCGTTGACCGCGCCCGACGACGCATCGCCGCCTGCCGCACCGAAGCCGCCAGCCGCGCCTTGCGCGCCGCCGCTGCTCGAACCGCCGCCCGTCGGCACGGCGTTCAGCGCGCCGTGTGCGACCGTCGACTTCTCGACGTGCGTCGCCGCCATCGTGCGGAGGTAGTAGGTCGTCTTCAGGCCACGCAGCCATGCGAGCTTGTAGACCTCGTCGAGCTTCTTGCCCGACGCGCCGCCCATGTAGATGTTCAGCGACTGCGCCTGGTCGATCCACTTCTGGCGACGCGATGCCGCTTCGACCAGCCACGTCGGGTCGACTTCGAAGGCGGTCGCGTAGATCGCGCGGAGGTCGGCCGGGATGCGGTCGATGCGCGACAGCATGCCGTCGAAGTACTTCAGGTCGGCGACCATCACTTCGTCCCACAGGCCGCGTTCCTTCAGGTCGCGCACCAGGTACTCGTTCACCACCGTGAATTCGCCCGACAGGTTCGACTTCACGTACAGGTTCTGGAAGGTCGGCTCGATACAGGCCGACACGCCGATGATGTTCGAGATCGTCGCCGTCGGCGCGATCGCGACGCAGTTCGAGTTGCGCATGCCGTGCGAGGCGATCCGCGAACGCAGCGACGTCCAGTCGAGCGATTCGGAGGTATCGACTTCGACGTAGCCGCCGCGTGCTTCCGTCAGCAGCTTCAGCGTGTCCTGCGGGAGGATGCCGCGATCCCACAGCGAGCCGCGATAGCTCGAGTAGCGGCCGCGCTCTTCGGCCAGCTCGGTCGACGCGTAGTACGCGTAGTAGCAGACCGCTTCCATCGAACGATCGGCGAACTCGACCGCCGCTTCCGACGCGTACGGCGTGCGCAGCAGGTGCAGGCAGTCCTGGAAGCCCATGATGCCCATGCCGACCGGACGGTGCTTCAGGTTCGAGTTACGCGCCTTCGGCACCGCGTAGTAGTTGATGTCGATCACGTTGTCGAGCATGCGCATCGCGACGCTGATCGTGCGCTTCAGCTTGTCGTGGTCGAGCGCGTAGCTGCCGTCGGCCTGCTTCACCAGGTGGGCGACGAGGTTCACCGAGCCGAGGTTGCACACCGCGATTTCGGTGTCGCTCGTGTTCAGCGTGATTTCCGTGCACAGGTTCGACGAGTGGACGACGCCGACGTGCTGCTGCGGCGAGCGCACGTTGCACGGATCCTTGAACGTGATCCACGGGTGGCCCGTCTCGAACAGCATGCCGAGCATCTTGCGCCAGAGTTGCTGCGCCGGGATCTTCTTGAACAGCTTGATCTCGCCGCGCGCGACCTTGTCTTCGTAAGCCGTGTAAGCCTTCTCGAATTCCGCGCCGAACTTGTCGTGCAGGTCCGGGCAGGTCGACGGCGAGAACAGCGTCCAGTCCGCACCTTCCATCACGCGCTTCATGAACAGGTCGGGAATCCAGTTCGCCGTGTTCATGTCGTGCGTCCGGCGGCGATCGTCGCCCGTGTTCTTGCGCAGCTCGAGGAACTCCTCGATGTCGAGGTGCCACGATTCGAGGTACGCGCAGACCGCGCCCTTGCGCTTGCCGCCCTGGTTGACCGCGACGGCCGTGTCGTTGACGACCTTCAGGAACGGGACCACGCCTTGCGACTTGCCGTTCGTGCCCTTGATATGCGAGCCGAGTGCGCGCACGCGCGTCCAGTCGTTGCCCAGGCCGCCGGCGAACTTCGACAGCAGCGCGTTTTCCTTCAGCGCTTCATAGATGCCGTCGAGATCGTCCGCGACGGTCGTCAGGTAGCACGACGACAGCTGCGAGCGGTGCGTGCCCGAGTTGAACAGCGTCGGCGTCGAGCTCATGAAGTCGAAGCTGGACAGCACGTTGTAGAACTCGATCGCGCGCGTTTCGCGGTCGATCTCGTTCAGCGACAGGCCCATCGCGACGCGCATGAAGAATGCCTGCGGCATTTCGATGCGGGTGCCTTCGACGTGCAGGAAGTAGCGGTCGTACAGCGTCTGCAGGCCGAGGTAGCCGAACTGCAGGTCGCGGTTCGCGTCGAGTGCTTCGCCGAGGCGCTTCAGGTCGAACTGCAGCAGCTTGTCGTCGAGCAGGCCGGCGTCGACGCCGCGCTTCAGGAACTGCGGGAAGTATTCCGCGTAACGGGTCGACATCTCGGCCTGCACCACTTCCTCACCGAGGATCTCGCGGCGGATCGTGTGCAGCAGGATGCGCGACGTAACCTGGCTGTATGCCGGATCCTTCTCGATCATCGTGCGCGCAGCCAGGATCGCCGAGTCGTAGACCTGGCTCATCGGCACACCGTCGTACAGGTTCTTCACCGTCTCGGCGACGATCGGGTCAGGGTTAACCGCAGCGCCGAGGCCGTCGCATGCCGACACGATCAGCGCGCGCAGCGCGTTCAGGTCGAGCGGGCGCGTGACGCCGTTGTCGACGACGTTGATGCCGGTGCTCGCCTCGCCGCCGGCGGCCGCTGCTTCCTCGCCCGCATGCTGGCGCTCGAGGTGACGCTTCTCGCGATACAGCACGTACGCACGCGCGACGTTGTGCTCGCCGCCGCGCATCAGCGCGAGTTCGACCTGGTCCTGGATGTCTTCGATATGGAACGTACCGCCGTTCGGGCGGCTGCGCACGAGCGCGCGCACGACGTTGTGCGTCAGTTGCTCGACCTGCTCGCGTACGCGCGCCGATGCCGCACCCTGCCCGCCATTGACGGCCAGGAAAGCCTTGGTCACCGCAATCGCGATCTTCGAAGGTTCGAACGAGACGACGCTGCCGTTGCGGCGGATCACCTTGTAGTCGGCGAACGTGGCCTGCGGCGCGAGCGCCTTCGCGCCCTGTTCGGTCCCGCCGAGCGGACGGCTCGAGGCGCTCTCGTACTGGGACGTCGCGTTGTCGGTGGTTTGCATGTGCAAAGCTCCTGGTGTTGGATGGTGCGGAGAGAACCGCGGATTAAAACGAACGCTGCGCAACGCGGTGCGCGAGCGGTAAGAGGCGAGCGATGCGCCGGGGAAGCCGGTTCGGTCGATGCGCGACAACCGATCCGGTCGTGTGCTTCGTCATGTGTACCCTGCCCCGTCGATGTTCGCTGCGCTGATCGCGACGCCCGGACCGCCCGGCCTGACGCGCCGCCCTGAGAACCCTGTCCGCCGGCGTTGCCCGCCGGCCGGTGCCGCTCGGGTTTCCCCTGCGACACACACTATATCTAGTGCAGAACTGCTCAACCGGCACCAAGTATAGTGGACATTCGGAGGACGTCAAAATGGATAATTTGCGATGGAGGTATTGACATCACCCCCACCCCGCGCAGGCTCAGACGCGACAAGGCATTGGTCGGAAAAAAAAATTTCGCGCCCTCAAAAACCCTGCGATCAGTGCTGACGGAAAGGAAAGTATTCGGCGGAAAAACCGGCATCGCTCGCAAAGCGTTGCCAATCGAAATGTGGGCCCGGGTCGGTCTTGCGGCCCGGCGCGACGTCCGAGTGCCCCGCGAATGCGTCGACCGGGTAGCGTGCCGCGAGCGCGCGGGAGAGCGCGGCGAGCATCGCATACTGCGCGTCGTCGAACGGCACGTCGTCCGCGCCCTCGAGCTCGACGCCGATCGAGAAGTCATTGCAGCGCGCCCGGCCGAAGAACTCGGACGAGCCCGCATGCCACGCACGCTCGTCGCACGACACGAACTGCACGAGTTCGCCGTTGCGGCGGATCAGGAAGTGCGCGGACACGCGCACGTCGCGCAGGTGGCTCTGGTAATAGGGGTGCGCATCGCAGTCGAGACGATTCAGGAACAGCGCCTCGATCGCGTCACCGCCGAATTCGCCGGGCGGCAGGCTGATGTTGTGGACGACCACGAGCGTCGGCACCGCGCCCGCGGGCCGCACCTCGAAGTTCGGCGACGGCGCATGGCGCGCTTCGCGCACCCAGCCGTGCGCGTCGACCGACAGCAACCGCGCGTCGCTCATCGTGCGTCGCGACCGCTCGACCGCGCGGCGTGGCGCTGCGCGTGCTCGGCGCTGCAGAAGTATTCACCGCCCGCGGCGACGGCGTCGCCCTTCGGCGCATGCACGCCGCATTCGGCGCAGCGCACCATCGGCTCGGGCAGCGCCCGCGCATCGCCGTTCGGGCGCCCCGAACCCGCGCCGCCGGCGCCGGCGCCGGGCATGCCGTCGTAACCGGCGCCGCGGCCGGTGCGCGCCTGCGCGTGCTCCTGGGCCTGGCGCAGCTTGCGCGCGATCCACGAACCCGCGAAGAAGAGAAGAATCAGGAGAAGAATCTGTCGCATCGGAAACCTGCGTTCAAACCACGGAACGGTGCAGCAGCACCTCGAAAACGAACCGGCTGCCGACATACGCGAGCAGCAGCGCGGCGAACGACACGAGCACCCAGCGCGCGGCACCACGGCCACGCCAGCCCGACGTCTTGCGGGCGACCAGCAGGCCGCCGAACATCAGCCACGACAGGATCGCGAATACCGTCTTGTGGTCGAGCCGCAGCGCGCGCGCGTCGACCTGCTCGCTGAACAGGATGCCCGACGCGAGCGTCAGCGTGAGCAGCACGAAGCCGGCGCCGATCAGGCGGAACAGCAGCTTCTCGAGCGTGAGCAGCGGCGGCAGCGTCTCGAGCCAGCTCGCGATCCAGCCCGTCGAGCCGTCGCGCCCGCCGCTCCGCAGCGACTGCAGGCGCCGCTCGACCATCAGCATCAGGATCGCGTGCAGCGCCGCGATCGCGAACAGGCCGTATGCGATGTTCGCGATCAGGAAATGCAGCTTGAACAACGGCGCTGCGGCATAAGGAAGCACCCGCACGCCACCGAACACGAGCGGCAGCAGCGACGCGCCACACGCGAGCGGCAGTACCAGCAGGCGCAGGCTGTCGAGCGGGAAGAAGAAGCTCTCGATCCAGTAGATGCCGGCGCCGAGCCAGAACATCGCGGACAGCGCGAACGCGAAGCCGAACACCATTGCGTCGTTCGGAAAGATCGTCATGTGGAGCAGCACGCCGTGCGCGACCAGCGCGGCGAACAGCAGCGCGCGGCCGGCCCCGCTCATCCCGGACGCAGCGGACGCGGGAACCGGCACGGCCGGCACGCTCGCGACGAGCGGCGTCGCGCCCTGGCGGTGCGTGCGCCAGCCTGCGACGGCGAGGCCGCCGTACAGGAATGCGGTGAGGGCATACAGTACAATATCCATGTTCGAAGTTTACACTAGGCCCCCTTCCCGCGACGGCTCCCTTTGTTCGGTTCCGCCGCGCCTTCGGGCCCC
Source organism: Burkholderia sp. AU45274 (assembly GCF_030482505.1). NCBI lineage: Bacteria > Pseudomonadati > Pseudomonadota > Betaproteobacteria > Burkholderiales > Burkholderiaceae > Burkholderia > Burkholderia sp. AU45274. The sequence goes on from NZ_JAUJQE010000018.1 coordinate 50,276, forward strand.
ACTGTCCATCGCTCCCCATGCTCGACAATCTCACTCAACGGATGGCGCGCGTCGTCAAGACGCTGCGCGGCGAGGCCCGGCTTACCGAGGCGAACACGCAGGAGATGCTCCGCGAGGTGCGTCTCGCCCTGCTGGAGGCCGACGTTTCGCTGCCGGTCGTCCGCGAATTCATCGCCAAGGTCAAGGAAAAGGCGCTCGGCGAAGAAGTGATCAGCAGCCTGTCGCCGGGTCAGGCGCTGGTCGGCGTGGTCCAGAAGGAACTGACCGCCGTGATCGGCGGCGACTACGAAGGCAAGGCCGCCGAGCTGAACCTCGCGGTCACGCCGCCCGCCGTGATCCTGATGGCCGGCCTGCAAGGCGCGGGCAAGACCACGACCGCCGGCAAGCTCGCGAAGCTGCTGCGCGAGAAGTACAAGAAGAAGGTGCTGACCGTGTCGTGCGACGTGTATCGCCCGGCCGCAATCATGCAGCTGAAAACGGTGAGCGAACAGGTCGGCGCCGACTTCTTCCCGTCCACGCCGGACCAGAAGCCCGTCGACATCGCGATTGCGGCCGTCGATTGGGCAAAGCGCCACTACCATGACGTGCTGATCGTCGACACGGCCGGCCGCCTCGGCATCGACGAGGCGATGATGCAGGAAATCGCCGCGCTGCACGGCACGCTGAAGCCGGCCGAAACACTGTTCGTCGTCGACGCGATGCTCGGCCAGGACGCGGTCAACACCGCGAAGGCGTTCAACGACACGCTGCCGCTCACCGGCGTCGTGCTGACCAAGCTCGACGGCGACTCGCGCGGCGGCGCCGCGCTGTCGGTGCGTCACGTCACGGGCAAGCCGATCAAGTTCGTCGGTGTCGCGGAGAAGCTCGACGGCCTCGAGGTGTTCCACCCCGACCGGATGGCGAACCGGATCCTCGGCATGGGCGACATCCTCGCGCTCGTCGAGGAGGCGCAGCGCGGCGTCGACGTGCAGGCCGCGCAGAAGCTCGCCGACAAGGTCAAGAAAGGCGGCGACTTCGACCTGAACGATTTCCGCGCGCAGATCTCGCAGATGAAGAACATGGGCGGCCTGTCGTCGCTGATGGATAAACTCCCTGCGCAGTTCCAGCAGGCGGCCGCCGGCGCCGACATGGGCCAGGCCGAGAAGTCGATCCGCCGGATGGAAGGCATCATCAGCTCGATGACGCCGGCCGAGCGCGCGAAACCCGAGATCATCAAGGCGACGCGCAAGCGCCGCATTGCTGCCGGCGCGGGCGTGCCGGTGCAGGAAGTCAACCGGATGCTGAACCAGTACGACCAGATGCGTACGATGATGAAGAAGCTGAAGGGCGGCAACATGCAGAAGATGATGCGCGGCCTGAAGGGCATGATGCCCGGCATGCGCTGATTCCGCCCATCGGCCGGCGCGCGGGTTTTTGCTGTAGCGCGCGGCGGCCGTTCTGCTTCATTCTTATTTGTATACCGACTGCCCGCCAGAACACATGAACCGCGAAGAAGCCCTCCACATTTTCAACCACTCCGAAGAGATCGTCTCGGCGGACGCCGTCAACGCGTCGATCTCCAAGATGGCCGACGCGATCCGCGCCGAGATCGGCGACGCGTTCCCGCTCGTTCTCTCGGTGATGGGCGGCGCCGCGGTGTTTACCGGGATGCTGCTGCCGCATCTCGATTTCCCGCTGGAATTCGACTACATCCACCTGACCCGCTACCGCAACACGACGCAGGGCAGCCCGGAAATGCACTGGCGCGTCGCGCCGCGCGAATCGGTGAAAGACCGGATCGTGCTCGTGCTCGATGACATCCTCGACGAAGGCGAGACGATGGCCGCGATCCGCGACCGCATTCTCGACATGGGCGCCAAGCGCTTCATGTCGGCCGTGCTGTGCGAGAAGACGCTCGCGAAGGCGAAGCCGCTGCACCCCGACTTCTGCGGCTTCGCGGTACCGGACCGCTACGTGTTCGGCTGCGGGATGGATGCGAAGGGCTACTGGCGCAACCTGCCGACGATCCGTGCGCTGACCACGAACGTCTGAGCGCCCCGCTCCGCACTATATAAATAGAAAGCGGCGCTCCGGTTTCCCGGCGCGCCGCTTTTTTTGGCGTCTTGGGTGTGCCCCGCCCCGCCCTACAGCTGGTGCACGAACGCGCGGACGCCGCCCAGCATCATCTCGACCGAAATCGCGACGAGCACGAGGCCCATCAGGCGCTCGAACGCCGCGACGGTCCGCTCGCCGATCCATTGCTGGATCCGCTCGGCCAGCACCAGCGTCACCGCGCAGACGATCATCGTGACCGTCAGCGCGCCGACCCACTCGAGCATCTTGCCGGGTCCCTGCGACGTCAGCAGCATCACCGTCGCGAGCGCGGACGGCCCGGCGAGCGCCGGAATCGCGAGCGGCACGATGAACGGCTCGCCGCCCGCACGCGGATCGTTGCCGAGCGCGCCGTCCGGATGCGGGAAGATCATCCGCAGCGCGATCAGGAACAGCACGATCCCGCCGCCGAGCCGCAGCGACAGGTCGGTGAGGCTCATCATCCGCAGGAAACGATCACCGACCAGCATGAAGAACAGCAGGATCACGAACGCGATCCCCACTTCACGCAGGATCAGCTTCACGCGCCGCTCGCGCGGCACATCCCGCATCGCCGAAATGAACAGCGGGATGTTGCCGAGCGGATCGGTGATCAGCACCAGGAGCACGGTGGCCGACAGGAAGGTGTATTCCACCGCGTTCCCCGGTCGGTGCGCTTAGCGCGCGAGCGCGGCGCGGATCTTCTCCGCGACCGTCGCCGCAGCCGTGTCGGCCGGCAGCAGCGTCGCTTCGGCGTCGCGGCGGCCCTGATACTCGATCTTGCCTTCCTTCAGGCCGCGCTCGCCAATCACGAGGCGATGCGGCACGCCGACCAGCTCCCAGTCGGCGAACATCACGCCCGGGCGCTCGCCGCGATCGTCGAGGATCACGTCGATGCCGGCTGCGACGAGTTCCGCGTACAGCTTGTCGGCGGTCTCGCGCACCATGTCGCTGCGGTCATAGCCCATCGGGCACAGCACGACTTCGAACGGTGCAATCGACTCGGGCCAGATGATGCCGCGGTCGTCGAAGTTCTGTTCGATCGCCGCGCCGAGAATGCGCGTGACGCCGACGCCGTAGCAGCCCATCAGCATCGGCTGCGGCTTGCCCGACTCGTCGAGGAACGTCGCACCCATCGCTTCCGAATACTTGGTGCCGAGCTGGAACACGTGGCCGACCTCGATGCCGCGGCAGATGTCGATCACACCCTTGCCGTCCGGCGACGGGTCGCCCTTCTTCACGTTACGCACGTCGGCGACGTCCGGCTCGGGCAGGTCGCGGCCCCAGTTCACGCCAGCGATGTGGTAGTCGACCTCGTTCGCGCCGACGACGAAGTCGCTCATGTTCGCGACCGTGCGGTCCGCGATCACCTTCACGGGTTTCTTCGTGCCGACCGGGCCGAGATAGCCCGGCGGCGTGCCGAACCACTCGACGATTTCCTGCTCGGTCGCGAAGCGGTGGTTCTTCAGGCCCGACAGCTTCGACACCTTGATCTCGTTCAGGTCGTGATCGCCGCGCAGCATCACGAGCCAGATGGTCGGCTCGGCGCCTTCGTTGTCGGTCGCGAGCACGATCGACTTGATCGTGCGCTCGAGCGGGATGGCCAGCAGCTCGGCGACGGCTTCGCACTTCGCCTTGCCGGGCGTCGCGACCTTCTCCATCGCTTCGGCCGGCGCCGCGCGTTCGGCGATCAGCGGCAACGCTTCGGCCGCCTCGATGTTCGCCGCGAACTCGGACGTCGGGCAGTACGCGATCGCGTCTTCACCGGTGTCGGCAATCACGTGGAATTCGTGCGAGAAGTTACCGCCGATCGAGCCGCTGTCGGCCGCGACCGCACGGAACTCGAGGCCGAGACGCGTGAAGATGCGCACGTACGCGTCGTACATCTTGCGATACGACTCGTTCAGGCCGGCCGCGTCCTTGTCGAACGAGTATGCGTCCTTCATGATGAATTCGCGGCCGCGCATCACGCCGAAGCGCGGACGGATCTCGTCGCGGAACTTCGTCTGGATCTGGTAGAAGTTCACCGGCATCTGCCGGTAGCTCTTGATCTGGTTGCGCGCGATGTCGGTGATGACTTCCTCGTGCGTCGGCCCGATCACGAAGTCGTTGTCCTTGCGGTCCTTGAAGCGCAGCAGCTCGGGACCGTACTGCTCCCAGCGGCCCGATTCCTGCCACAGTTCGGCGGGTTGCACGGCCGGCATCAGCAGCTCGATGGCGCCCGCCCGGTTCATTTCCTCGCGCACGATTGCCTCGACCTTGCGAATCGAACGCAAGCCGACCGGCAGGTAGTTATAGATGCCGCCGGCGACGCGACGGATCATGCCGGCGCGCACCATCAGCTTGTGGCTGACGATCTCTGCGTCGGCGGGTGCTTCTTTCAGGGTGCCGATAAAGAAACGGGAAGCTTTCATGCGGACGGTTCCAAAAACGGCGCCCCCAGGCGGGGCGCCCGAAAAAGTTTCAAGGTGAAAAAGCTGCGCGCGACGAACGGCGATGGCGCAGATGACGTAGCAGACTAATCAGGGACAATTCAGCCGGTGTGCCCCGCGCGGATTCGCTCCGTCACGGTGCGCAGCGCCCGTTATCTGTTTATAATCAAAGCAATTTTAAAGGATTCGAAGGTGGTTGTATGCTGGATCGTGAAGGCTTTCGCCCGAACGTCGGCATCATCCTCTTGAACGCGCGCAACGAGGTGTTTTGGGGCAAGCGGCTCCGCGAGCATTCCTGGCAGTTTCCTCAAGGTGGGATCAAGTACGGCGAGACCCCCATGCAGGCGATGTACCGGGAACTGCACGAGGAAACGGGCCTGCACCCGGAACACGTCAAGATAATCGGCCGCACACGCGACTGGTTGCGTTATGAGGTGCCTGACAAGTTCATTAAACGCGAAGTACGCGGTCATTACCGCGGCCAGAAGCAGATCTGGTTCCTGCTGCGGATGGTTGGACGCGATTGCGACATTTGCTTGCGCGCGACCGACCACCCGGAGTTCGATGCGTGGCGCTGGAACGAGTACTGGGTGCCGCTCGATGCGGTGATCGAGTTCAAGCGGGATGTCTATCAGTTGGCGCTGACGGAACTGTCGCGCTTCCTGCGCCGCCCGGCGCAGCGAGCCGAGAAGCCGCGTGGGCCGCGTCTGTCGCGCTATCCGCGCGTCATTGGCGTAGAGGCCCAGCAGACGCTGACGATTGTCGACACATCGGTAGTCTGTTCGGAGATCGAAGTGGAAGCGGGCACGCTCGACGAGATGCCGCCCCACGTGATCGTCGGCAAATGACGAATCGAACTGCATGACCGGGCGCGACCTTGGTGTCGCGCCCTTTTTTTACGAGGAATGCATATTGAAAGCGATTGCTCTCGCGCTCGCATCGATTGCCGCGGTGGCCACGCTGGCAGGTTGCGCGAATTCGAAGACGCCCACCAACAAGGATGACAGCGAGTTCGTGTATCTGCTGGACCGCCAGGGCACGTGGAAGGAAAACACGGTCGACTCGCTGCCGCCGCTGCCGCAGACGGGCGACCTGCTGCCGTTCAACGTATCGCAGAACACGCCGCTCAAGTTCTTCGTCGATGCGAAGTCGCTGGCGGTCGGCACCGATGGCGTCGTGCGCTACGCGGTCGTCATCACGAGCCCGGCCGGCGCGCGCAACGTGAACTACGAAGGCATCCGCTGCGACACCTACGAATGGCGCCAGTATGCCGGCCTGAATTCGGAACACGACGGCTGGGATCGCACCGTCGAAAACGACTGGCGGCGCATCGAGAACGGCGAACTGAATGCCTACCATTCGGCGCTCTATCAGGACTACTTCTGCGCGAACAAGATGCCGCAGGGCTCGACCCAGCAGATCCTGGAGAACATCCGGTTTCACCGCACCGCGATGAGCCAGTTGCGCTGACGGCGTGCGGCGCCCGCCGCGCCCCTGTTCGCCGCAAGAAAAAAGCCCGCATCACGCGGGCTTTTTCGTTTGGCGGCCGGAACCTGCTCGAATGGTCACACCAGCACCAGGTTGTCGCGATGGATCAATTCGGGCTCCAGCATGTAGCCGAGCACGGATTCGATCTCGCCGCTCGGCTTGCGGTGAATCAGTTTCGTCTCCGCACTGCTGTAGTTCGTGAGCCCACGCGCCACCTCGCGCCCGTCGGGGCCGACACACGCGATGACTTCACCGCGCGCGAACGCGCCCTGCACGTCGATCACGCCGATCGGCAGCAGGCTCTTGCCGCCGGCCGTCAGCTTCTCGACCGCGCCTGCGTCGATCACGACATGGCCGCGCACCTGAAGATGGTCGGCCATCCACTGCTTGCGCGCCGCCATCCGCGCGGTACGTGCGATCAGTTGCGTGCCGATCGCCTCACCGGCCGCCAGACGCACGAGCACGTCGGCCTCCCGGCCGCTCGCGATCACGGTGTTCGCGCCGCTGTGCGCCGCGCGCTTCGCCGCGAGGATCTTCGTCAGCATCCCGCCGCGGCCAAGGCTGGAGCCCGCGCCGCCGGCCATCGCCTCGAGTTCCGGCGCGCCTGCATTGGCTTCCGCAACGAGCGTCGCGTTCGGGTCCTTGCGCGGATCGGCCGTGAACAGCCCCGACTGGTCGGTCAGGATGATCAGCGCATCGCCTTCGATCAGGTTTGCAACGAGCGCGCCGAGCGTATCGTTGTCGCCGAACTTGATTTCGTCGGTGACGACCGTGTCGTTCTCGTTGATGATCGGCACGACGCCAAGCCGCAGCAGCGTCAGCATCGTCGAACGCGCATTCAGGTAACGCTCGCGATCCGCCAGGTCGGCATGCGTCAGCAGGATCTGCGCGGTGCGGATGTCGTGCTCGGTGAAGCGGCTTTCATAGACCTGCGCGAGCCCCATCTGGCCGACGGCGGCGGCAGCCTGCAACTCGTCGATTTCCCGCGGTCGCTTGCTCCAGCCGAGCCGCTGCATCCCTTCGGCAATCGCGCCCGAACTGACGAGCACGACTTCCTTGCCCTGCGCGCGCAGTGCGGCGATCTGGGCCGCCCAACGGCCGATTGCCGCATGATCGAGCCCCTTGCCGTCGTTGGTCACGAGGCTGGAGCCCACCTTCACCACCAATCGCTTCGAATCCGCGATGATCGAACGCATCCTGCACTGTCTCCTGTATCTGCTGCCTTTCCGACCGGGCGCAATTGAACGCCGGCGCCGGGCGGCACGCCCGGCGCGTTCCGGAATCGCTCAGGCGTCGTCGCCCGGCGCTGCATCGCCCTTGGCAGGCGGTGCGTCGCGGAAACGCACGTCTGCCGCGAGATCTTCCGCCTCCGCGGCGCGATGCGCGTCCGAATGTTCGGAGAGGTAGTCGTAGATCGCGTAGCACAGCGCTTCACAACCCTGACCGGTCAGTGCCGAGATCTCGAACACGGGGCCGTCCCACTCGAAGCGCTCGAGGAAATCCGCGACCCGTGCCTTGCGCTCGTCTTCCGGCACCATGTCGAGCTTGTTGAGCACGAGCCAGCGCGGCTTCTCGTAGAGCGCCTCATCGTACTTGCGCAGCTCGCCGACGATCGCCGTCGCTTCCGCCACCGGATCGACGCTTTCGTCGAACGGCGCGAGATCGACCAGATGCAGCAGCACGCCGGTGCGCTGCAGGTGGCGCAGGAACTGATGGCCGAGGCCCGCGCCTTCGGCGGCGCCCTCGATCAGCCCCGGGATGTCGGCGATCACGAAGCTCTTGCTCGGGCCGACGCGCACCACGCCGAGATTCGGCGCAAGCGTCGTGAACGGGTAGTCGGCAATCTTCGGCCGCGCGTTCGACACCGACGAGATGAACGTCGACTTGCCTGCGTTCGGCATGCCGAGCAGGCCGACATCGGCGAGCACCTTCAGCTCGAGCTTCAGCATGCGACGCTCGCCGGGCTTGCCGTCCGTCTTCTGGCGCGGCGCGCGGTTCGTGCTCGACTTGAAATGCAGGTTGCCGAGCCCGCCGGCGCCGCCCTGCGCAAGCATGACCTGCTGGTCGTGCTCGGTCAGGTCGGCGATCAGCTCGCCGGTATCCATGTCGCTGATGATCGTGCCGACCGGCATGCGCAGCGTGACATCGTCGCCGCCCTTGCCGTAGCAATCCGATCCACGCCCGTTTTCGCCGTTGCGCGCCAGGTGCTTCTTCGCGTAACGGTAGTCGATCAGCGTGTTGATGTTGCGGTCGGCGATCGCGTATACGCTACCGCCCCGGCCGCCGTCGCCGCCGTCCGGCCCGCCGAACGGGACGAATTTCTCGCGGCGCATCGACGCACTGCCATCGCCTCCGTCTCCGGCGATGACTTCGATTCGTGCTTCGTCAATGAACTTCATTCGTCACTCCGCCCAGTATTTCCGCTATTGTGCCGCGCGCCGGCGCGCTTGAACAATCTGCCGTTCGGCCGATCGTACGCCGGTTGCGCGATGGCCGCCCGAACGCACACGCGCCCGGCGGCCAAATAAAAAAAGGCCCCGCGAAGACTGCGGGGCCTTTCGGCTACGAAGCCCGTGGGTGCCTGAACTTAGGCAGCCGCCGGGACAACGATGACCAGATGCTTCTTGTCCGCGCCCTTCGTCGCGAACTTGACGTGACCGTCGACCAGCGCGAACAGGGTGTGATCCTTGCCCATGCCGACGTTCTCGCCTGCGTGCATGCGCGTACCGCGCTGACGCACGATGATGCCGCCGGCATTGATTGCCTGGCCGCCGTACACTTTCACGCCGAGACGTTTCGACTCGGAGTCGCGGCCGTTCCGGGAAGAGCCGCCTGCCTTTTTGTGTGCCATCTGATTGCTCCTTTACCGAGGCGCTTACGCGTTGATCGCGTCGATGCGCAGCTCAGTGTAGTTCTGGCGGTGGCCGCCGTGCTTTTGGTAGTGCTTCCGGCGACGCATCTTGAAGATGGTGACCTTGGCATGACGACCGTGCGACACAACGGTGGCCTTGACGGAAGCCCCACTGACCAGCGGCGTACCGAACTTAATCGATTCGCCTTCGCCCACTGCGAGAACCTGGTCGAGCGTGATTTCAGCGTCAATGTCAGCCGGTATCTGTTCTACTTTGAGTTTTTCGCCAACGGCAACCTTGTACTGCTTGCCGCCGGTTTTTATGACCGCGTACATTGAGAACCTCACTCTGGATCCAATTTTTCCGCACACCACGCGCGGAAAACACGTGATTATACATGGGGTTAGCACCCAAGTCAAAGCCGATTGACGATTGCCGCGCGCGGGCCTCTACCGGACGGCCAAAATCACGCCGCTGGTACGTCTGACAGACCGGCATATCGCGGATTCGACTTATAATCCGCGGCATCACCCAATTCCATCATCATGTCGTCGTCCACCGCCTCCCCCACCCTCAGCGCCGCCCATCTGCTCGCTCCGATCACCACTGACATGGAGCAGGTGAATCGCGTTATCCGGCAAAGCCTCGCGTCCGATGTGCTGCTGATCAACCAGATCGCCGAGTACATCATCGGCGCGGGCGGCAAGCGGCTGCGTCCGGCATTGCTGCTGCTCGTCGCCGGCGCGCTCGGCGAGACGTCGCACCAGCGGCACGTGCTGGCCGCCGTCGTCGAGTTCATCCACACGGCCACGCTGCTGCATGACGACGTCGTCGATGAATCCGAGCTGCGCCGCGGCCGCCAGACCGCCAATGCGCTGTTCGGCAACGCGGCGAGCGTGCTGGTAGGCGACTACCTCTATTCGCGCTCGTTCGAGATGATGGTCGGTGTCGGCAAGATGCGCGTGATGGAGATCCTGTCGGAAGCGACGACGATCATTTCCGAAGGCGAGGTGCTGCAGCTCCTCAACATGCACGACGCGGACGTCGACGAAACGCGCTACATGCAGGTGATCCGTTACAAGACGGCCAAGCTGTTCGAGGCCTCGGCACGTCTGGGCGCGGTGCTCGCCGGCGCCGATGCGCCGACCGAGGCCGCCGCCGCCGAATACGGCCGCCGGATCGGCACCGCGTTCCAGATCATGGACGACTGGCTCGACTATGCGGGCACGGCCGAGGCGATGGGCAAGAATGCCGGCGACGACCTGCGCGAAGGCAAGCCGACGCTGCCGCTCATCTATCTGATCGAACGCGGCACGCCCGAACAGTCGGCACTCGCACGCGAGGCGATCGAACAGGGCGGCACCGATCGCTTCGACACGATCTTCGAAGCAATCACGCGCTCGGGCGCACTGGATCACACGCTCGAATGCGCACGCCAGGAAGCGCAGGCGGCAGCAGCAGCGATCGCCGCGTTCCCGGACTCGATCTATAAGGAAAGCCTGCTCGGGTTGTGCTCATACTCGACGTCGCGGCAATCGTAAACACGCCGCGAACGCGAAGCGATGCCTTGTCTCGAAAATTTTCTTCATCAAAGTATTCCCTTTTAGAAAAAACATCGTTATAGTTACGTTCTTGCTTGTGACGACGCAGCGATTCTTAACGAAGAGGGCGAAGTCGGAAGAGCAAAAATCGGGGTGTAGCTTAGCCTGGTAGAGCGCTACGTTCGGGACGTAGAGGCCGGAGGTTCGAATCCTCTCACCCCGACCAGATTTGTAAAAAACCGTGCACCTCGTGCACGGTTTTTTTTTACCCGGCCGCCGCAGGCCCCTTGTGTCGCGCACGACACATCGCGGTCGCCGGCCTCTGCTATATTCCTTCCATCCCAGTCCTTCACTGCCCTTCCAACGCGTGGACCAAATTCCCTTATGGGCGCAAATCGGCGCCGTCTTCCTGCTTCTCCTCTGTTCCAGCTTCTTTTCGATTTCCGAGACCGCGATGATGGCGCTCAATCGCCATCGGCTGAAGCATCTCGCCAGCCAGGGCGCACTCGGCGCGAAAACCACGCAAGGCCTGCTCACGCGCACTGACCTGCTGCTCAGCGTGATCCTGATCGGCAACAACCTGTTCAACACGATCATCCCAGTCCTGACGACGTCGCTCGCGCTGCATACGTTCGGCCGCAACAACCTCGCGCTGTCGATCGCGACCGGCATCGTCGCGTTCCTGATCATCGTGTTCGCCGAAATCGCGCCGAAGATCGTCGGTGCGACGTTCCCCGAACGCATCGCGCTGCCCGCGAGCCTCGTGATCGCGCCGCTGATGCGCGTGTTCAAGCCCGTCGTGTGGTTCGTCAACGCCCTCGCGAACGGCGTGCTGTGGGTGCTGCGCATCAACACGAAGAAGGGTCGCGACCAGAGAATGTCGGCCGACGAGCTGCGGGCCATCGTGCTCGAGTCGAGCAGTTTCATGCCGACCAAGCACCGCAGCATCCTGCTCAACCTGTTCGACCTCGAGAACATCACGGTCGACGACGTGATGGTGCCGCGCCGCCAGATCGAGTCGCTCAATTTCTACGCGCCGCTCGACGACGTCCTGCACCAGCTCGAAACCTGCTATCACAACCGGCTCGTCGTCTACGAAGGCGACATCGACAAGGTGCTCGGCGTGTTGCACGTCCGCAAGACGCTGACCGCGCTGCACAACCAGGAATTCGACCGCGAGACGCTACGCGCGCTGCTCGCCGAGCCGTACTACGTGCCGTCCGGCACACCGGTGGTCCAGCAGCTCCAGTTTTTCCAGGAAACCCGGCAGCGGACCGCGCTCGTCGTCAACGAGTACGGCGAGCTCGAAGGGCTCGTCACGCCCGAAGACATCATCGAGGAGCTGATCGGCGAATTCACGACGTCGATGCCGCGCAGCGAACGCAAGGGCGGCTGGGACGAGAACGGCGAATGCATCGTCTCGGCGAGCATGCCGCTGCGCGAACTGAATCGCTGGCTGCACCTGAAGCTGCCGACTGACGGGCCGAAGACGCTGAACGGCCTGGTGCTCGAAATCCTCGAGGAAATTCCGGAAGACGACGTGTGCCTGAAAATCGGCGACGTCATGCTCGAGGTGATGCGCAGCGACGATCAGGCCGTGCGCACCGTCAAGCTCTTCAAGCCGCGCGGCTCGCGCACCGCACGCGCCACCACGCGCTAGCCGAACGGCTGACTGCCGGCGCCGCCCGCGACGCGCGACCATCTGCTGGTCACGGTCAACAGGCGGCCAGCGTGCCGGCTCACATGCACTTCCCTCCTCCCGGGGCGCCGCTGCGCACGCAGCCACCCGCCCACGCCGATGCGTCGCCCGCCACCGCACCGCGCGCGCTCGACGCGGCCCAGCTCGACGATGCGCCGGCCGTGCGGCTGCTGACGGACACGCTTCATGCGGCGCGCGTGCGCGACGCATCCGACATCCACGTCGAACCATTCGAAGCCGGCTGGCGCATCCGCCTGCGCATCGACGGCGTGCTGCACGAACATGCACGGCCGCCCCTTCATCTGCGCGACGCGCTCGTCACCCGGATCAAGGTGCTCGCGCGCATGGACATCGCCGAGCGGCGGCTCCCGCAGGACGGCAGGCTGCGCATCGTGATCGACGGCGGTACGCGCGGCGACTACCGGGTCAGCTCGCTGCCCACGTTGTTCGGTGAAAAGCTGGTGCTGCGGCGGCTCGAAACCATGCCGACCGACCTCACACTCGCCCGCCTCGGCTTCGACGCGCAGCAGGCGGCCGCGATGGAGGCCGCGATACGCGCCCCGCATGGCCTCGTACTCGTCACGGGTCCGACCGGCAGCGGCAAGACGCTGTCGCTCTATTGCGCGCTGCAGATGCTCGATCGCGACGCGCACAACGTCTGCACGGTCGAGGATCCCGCCGAGATCCAGCTCGACGGCATCAGCCAGGTCGGCGTCGCCGAAAAGGCCGGGCTCACGTTCGCGACAGCCCTGCGCGCGCTGTTGCGGCAGGATCCGGACATCATCATGGTCGGCGAGATTCGCGATGCGGAGACGGCCGACGTCGCGATCAAGGCCGCACAGACCGGCCATCTCGTGCTGTCGACGCTGCACACGAACGACGCACCGGCCGCCGTCGCGCGGCTGCTCGACATCGGTGTCGCGCCGTACAACCTCGCGGCCGCGCTGCACCTCGTCACCGCGCAACGCCTCGTCAGGCGGCTGTGCACCGCCTGCCGCGTGCACTCGGACGCACCGGTGCCCGTCCTGCGCGAAGCCGGCTGCGACCCAGCCGCCCTCGCAACCGGATGGCGGCCGTTCGTCGCGCGAGGCTGTCCGGCCTGTCACGGCATCGGCTATCGCGGCCGCGTCGGCCTGCATCAGACGATGCCGGTGTCGTCCGGGCTGGCGGAACGCATCGTCGCACGGGCGAGTGTTGGCGAACTCGCGCAATGCGCGGCGACCGAAGGCGTGCGCAGTCTGCGCGACGCAGCGCTCGCGCGCGTCCGTGACGGCACGACGAGCATCGCGGAAGCCCTCGCCGCGACACCTGCCGCATGAGCATGCACACGCCGCCGCGCGAAACCCGCTTCGCGTGGCGCGGCCGCCGTCGCGACGGCTCGTCGCGCCGCGGGACCGTCATTGCATTCGACGCCGCGAGCGCACGTGCCGCGCTCGCACGCGACGGCGTCGCCGTGCTGTCGCTCGACGTCCGCGGGCCGGCCCGGCCGCCCACGACCAGCGCGCGAGACGTCACGCGCTTCACGCGCCAGCTCGCGAGCCTGCTGCAGGCCGGGTTGCCGCTCGCGCCGTCGCTCGAGATGCTCGCACGTACGCGGCCACACGACGGCCTGCCGCGCATCGCCGCAGGTCTCGCCCGCGAGATCGTCGGCGGCCGGCGCTTCGCCGATGCACTCGCACGCTATCCATCCCAGTTCGGCACGCTGTATCGCCAACTGATCGAGGTCGGCGAAGCGTCCGGCTCGCTCGGCATCGTACTGACGCGGGTCGCGGAACACCGCGAGCGCACCGACGCGCAGTGGCGCAAGCTGCGGGCCGCGCTCGCGTACCCGGCGGCCGTCATCCTGTTCGGGCTCGCGATCTCGGCCGCGTTGATGGTGTGGGTGGTACCGACGTTCCGCCAGATCTTCGACGGGTTCGGCGCCGCACTGCCGGCGCCAACCCGCGCGCTGCTCGCGCTATCCTCCGCGCTGTCGGCATGGGGCGGTGGGCTCCTTGCCATTGCCGCGGCAGCCGGGCTGGCCGCACATCACGCGCTGCGGCGGTCGGCACCGCTGCGCCACGCTGTCGCGCGGCAACTGCTGCACGCGCCGCTCGCGGGTAGCGCGCTCAGCCGGTACGCGGCCGCACGCTGGTGCCGCTCGCTGGCGACGCTGCTCGGCGCCGGTGTGCCGCTCGCCGACGCCTTCGCCACGCTCGAGCGCACCGCCGGCCATCCGGTGTTCGAGCACGCCACTGCGCACATCGCAGCCCGCGTGCTGCGCGGCGCACGCCTCGCGGACGCCATGCAGTCGGCCGGCTGCTTTCCGGACGACGTCGTGCAGCCGATCGCCGTCGCCGAGGAGACGGGTACGCTCGACGCGATGCTCGCCGACATCGCCGCGCTGTGCGAACGCCAGCTCGACGCGCGTCTCGACGCACTCGCCGCGCTCGGCGAACCGCTGATCGTGATCGTACTGGGTGCACTCGTCGGCGGCCTCGTGATCGCGATGTACCTGCCCATCCTTCAGCTCGGCAACGTGGTGTAGCATCGCAACCGATTCTGTCGCCTTTTAGTCCGAACCTTGAGCCTCATGACGCCAGCGCCCCTGTACTCCGTTACCGATTCGCCCGAGAGCACGCTGCTCGCGCTGGCGATGCTGCCGCCCGCGCTGCAGTATGCGTTCGCGGTCGTCGTCGGCCTTTGCGTCGGCAGCTTCCTGAACGTGGTCGTCCACCGGCTGCCCGTGATGATGCAGCGTGCGTGGCAGGCCGAGATCGATGAAGCGACCGGCAACGCAAGCGCTCCGCCCGACGACGGCTACCCGCCGCGCTACGATTTGTGGCGACCGCGCAGCGCCTGCCCGCATTGCGGCCACGTGCTGCGCGCATGGGAAAACATCCCGCTCGTCAGCTTTCTGATGCTGCGCGGGCGCTGCCGGCGCTGCGGCCATTCGATCGGCATCGTATATCCGCTCGTCGAGCTCGCGTGCGCGCTGCTCGCCGCCGGCTCGCTCGCGGTATTCGGCCCGACCGTCGCCGCCCTTGCCGCATTCGCGCTGTGCGCCGCGCTGCTCGCGATGAGCGCGATCGATATCCGGACGGGCTACCTGCCCGACTCGATGACGCTGCCGCTCCTCTGGGCCGGGCTCGCGCTGAACCTCGGCGGCACGTTCACGTCGCTGCGCTCGGCGGTGATCGGGGCCATGGCCGGCTACCTGTTCCTGTGGGCGATCTACTGGCTGTTCAAATGGCTGCGCGGCATCGAGGGCATCGGTTTTGGTGACCTGAAGCTGCTCGCCGCGCTCGGCGCATGGATGGGCTGGGCCGCATTGCCGCAGGTCGTGCTGTTCGCCGCCGTGACGGGCGCGATCGTCGGGCTCATCGCGACCTGGCGCGGCCGCATGCGCTTCGAGGAGCCGATTCCGTTCGGCCCGTTCCTCGCGGCAGGCGGCGCCGCGACGCTGTTTTTCGGCACCCCGTTCTATTCGGCGCTCGGAGGCTGACATGTTCGCAATTGGACTCACCGGCGGCATCGGCAGCGGCAAGACGACCGTCGCCGACCTGTTCGGCTCCCGCGGCGCGTCACTGGTCGATACCGATCTGATCGCCCATCGCATCACCGCACCGGGCGGTCTCGCGATGCCGGCGATCGAACAGGCATTCGGCCCCGGCTTCGTTGCCGCCGACGGCTCGCTCGATCGTGCGAAGATGCGCGCACTGATCTTCAGCGACGACGCCGCGCTCCGGCGCCTTGAAGCGATCACGCATCCGCTGATCCGCGCGGAAACCGATCGCGAGGCCCGCGAAGCGCAGGGCCCGTACGTGATGTTCGTCGTGCCGCTGCTCGTCGAGTCAGGCAACTGGAAGGCGCGCAGCGATCGCGTGCTCGTCGTCGATTGCCCGGTCGAAACGCAGATCGCACGCGTGATGCGGCGCAACGGCTTCACGCGCGAGCAGGTCGAAGCGATCATCGCGAAACAGGCGACGCGCGAAGCCCGTCTCGCGGCGGCCGACGACGTGATCGTCAACGACGCGACGACACCCGACACGCTCGCCGCACAGGTCGATGCACTGCACCAACGCTATCTCGCGTTTGCGGCCGCCGCGCGCTGAACCGCGTGCCCAATCGTGATGGTGTACGAAATTGGCGCGTTGCTAGGGTAGAGAGTGAGCATTAGAATGTCCTGCATTGTTTCAATCCCTACCCAAGAGGCGAGCGCGCTTGATTCTTTACGAGTATCCGTTCAACGAGCGAATTCGCACGTTGTTGCGCCTCGAAGATCTCTTCGAGCGCTTCGCGTTCTTTTTGGCTCAGGAGGACCCGCGTGAACACCACGTCGCGCTGACGACGCTGTTCGAAATCGCCGAGGTAACGGGCCGCGCGGACCTGAAATCGGATCTGATGAAGGAGCTCGAACGTCAGCGCCAGACGCTCGCCCCCTTTCGCGGCAATCCGGGCATCGAGCAGAACGCGCTCGAAGCCGTGCTCGGCGAAATCGAGCAGACGCTCGCGAACCTCGCGCAGATGCAGGGCAAGACCGGGCAGCACCTCGTCGACAACGAGTGGCTCGCCAGCATCCGCAGCCGCGCGGTGATTCCCGGCGGTACGTGCAAGTTCGACCTGCCGTCGTACTACGCATGGCAGCAGTGGCCCGCCGAGCAGCGGCGCCAGGACATCGCGAAGTGGATCCTGCCGATGCTGCCGCTGCGCGACGCGGTGACGATCGTGCTGCGGCTCGCGCGCGAATCGGGCCAGGCGTCGAAGGTCATGGCGATGCAGGGCAGCTACCAGCAGATGCTGTCCGGCCGCACCTACCAGTTGATGCAGGTGCGCGTGCCGCCGGAGTTGCGCGTCATTCCCGAAGCGAGCGCGAACAAATACATGCTGTGGGTACGGTTCACCATGCAGGACGGCGATGTGCGTCCGCGCGCGGTGGATATCGACGTGCCGTTCCATCTGACACTGTGCAATCTGTAACGGCCGCGGGCCGGATCGCTTTCGTATGACTACCGTTGTGAAATGCCCGTCGTGCGGCGCCGAAGTGCGCTGGACGCCCGAAAATCAGTTCCGCCCGTTCTGCTCGGCCCGCTGCAAGCAGCTCGACCTCGGCGCATGGGCCGCGGAAAAGTACCGGATCGGAGGATCCTCCGACGAGGGCCCCTCGTCGGAAGAAGACGGCACGGACGGCCGCCGCGACAGCTGAGCGGCGCGCAGCACCGCCTGCTAGTGATATGGCCCGCCTTTCCGGCAGGCCATCATGGCGTCAGTTCGACGCGGCTTCCTTCTCGAGCAGTTCGAGCACCGGCAGCGCGGCCGGCAACAGCGGCGCGACGGCGACCGGCAGTTGCTGCCACACGAACGCCTGCCCTTCCTTGCTGTGCGGCTCACCCGTCCAGCCCGTCACCTTGCAGAAATACAGCCGCACGTACGCATGCGGATAATCGTGCTCGAGCGTGTGCCAGCGGTGGCTGGCCGTGACTTCGATGCCGAGCTCCTCGTGCAGTTCGCGCGCAAGCGCGTCCTCGACGCTTTCACCGGCCTCCAGCTTGCCGCCAGGAAACTCCCAGTAGCCTTCATACGGCTTGCCTTGCAGCCGCTGCGCGAGCAGGTAGCTTCCGTCCGGCTGCACCATCACGCCGACCGCGACTTCCGTCACCCTGCGGCCATCGGGCGCGCGCACCGCGCCTTGTGCGAGATCCGCGCTCATGCCCGCTCCTTGCGGCCCGACCAGTCACGCGCAAACTGCCACGCGACGCGCCCCGAGCGCGAACCGCGCTCGAGCGCCCACACGAGCGCGTCGCCGCGTGCGGATTCGATCTCCGCATCCGGGCAGCCGAAATGACGCAGCCAGTGCCCGACGATGTCGAGGTAGTCGTCCTGCTTGAACGGATAGAAGCTGACCCACAGGCCGAAGCGCTCCGACAGCGAGATCTTTTCCTCGACGACTTCGCCGGGGTGAATCTCGCCATCCGGAAGATGCTTGTACGACTCGTTGTCGCTCATGTACTCGGGCAGCAGATGGCGGCGGTTCGACGTCGCGTAAATCAGCACGTTGTCCGACTGCGCGGCGATCGAGCCGTCGAGCGCGACCTTCAGCGCCTTGTAGCCCGACTCGCCTTCCTCGAACGACAGGTCGTCGCAGAACACGATGAAGCGCTCGGGACGCTGCGAGATCAGGTCGACGATGTCGCCGAGATCGTGCAGGTCGTCCTTGTCGACTTCGATCAGGCGCAGGCCCTCGTTCGCATACGCGTTCAGGCACGCCTTGATCAGCGACGATTTGCCGGTACCACGCGCGCCGGTCAGCAGCACGTTGTTGGCCGGCTTCTGCTGCACGAACTGCCGCGTGTTCTGTTCGATCAGCCCTTTCTGGCGATCGATGTTGTGCAGATCGTCGAGCGTGATCGACGACACGGCCGGCACCGGCTGCAGATAGCCGCGCCCCTGGCGCTTGCGCCAGCGGAACGCGTGCGCGGCATTCCAGTCGACCGCGGCCGGCGCGGGCGGCAGCATCCCCTCGAGACGGCCGAGCAGCGCTTCGGCGCGCATCAGAAACTGTTCAAGCTTGTCCATGTCGTTCGAACGCTCCCGATCAGGAGCGGTAATCCGCGTTGATGCTCACGTAGTCGTGCGACAGGTCGCACGTCCAGATGGTGGCCTGCGCGTCGCCGCGGCCGAGCAGCACGCGGATCGTGATTTCGCTCTGCTTCATCACGCGCTGGCCGTCTTCTTCCTCGTAAGCCGGGTTGCGGCCGCCCGCCTTCGCGACGAGCACGTCGTCGAGATAGAGGTCGATCTTGTCGACGTCCAGATCCGCGACGCCCGCATAGCCGATTGCCGCGAGAATCCGGCCGAGGTTGGGGTCGGATGCGTAGAACGCCGTCTTCACGAGCGGCGAATGGCCGATCGCGTAAGCGATCTGGCGGCATTCCGCGACATTCTTGCCACCTTCGACCTGCACCGTCATGAATTTCGTCGCGCCTTCGCCATCGCGCACGATCAGTTGCGACAGCACTTGAGCGACTTCCGTCACCGCATCGCGCAGCGCCGCATAGGCCGGCGAATCGGTCGACGTGATCGCCGGCAGCGTGCTCTTGCCCGACGCGATCAGGATGAACGAGTCATTCGTCGACGTGTCGCCGTCGATCGTGATGCAGTTGAACGAGCGATCCGCGACTTCCTTCACGAGCGTGTCGAGCACCGGCTGCGCGACGTTCGCGTCGAACGCAAGGAAGCCGAGCATCGTCGCCATGTTCGGCTTGATCATGCCCGCGCCCTTGCTGATGCCCGTCAGCGTGACCGTATGGCCGTCGATCGTCACCTGGCGCGACGTGGCCTTCGGCAGCGTGTCCGTCGTCATGATCGCTTGCGCGGCGTCGAACCAGTTCGCGGCCTTGCGGTTCGCGAGCGCGGCCGGCAAGCCGGCCTTCAGGCGCTCGATCGGCAGCGGCTCGAGGATCACGCCGGTCGAGAACGGCAGCACCTGTGCCGGCTCGATGCCCGCGAGGCGCGCAAGTTCCGTGCAGGTTTCGCGTGCGTTCACGAGGCCCGGCTCGCCGGTGCCCGCGTTCGCATTGCCCGTATTCACGACGAGCGCGCGAATGCCCGCGCCGCCCGCGCGCACCTTCGCCAGGTGCTCGCGGCAGACGGTGACCGGCGCTGCGCAGAAACGGTTTTCGGTGAACACGCCCGCGACCGTCGCGCCTTCGTCGACGGAGATGACCAGCACGTCCTTGCGATTCGGCTTGCGGATGTTCGCTTCCGCCCAGCCGAGCGTGACGCCGGCGACGGGATGCAGTTGGGCGGGATCGATCGACGGAAAATTGACAGCCATGGGGCACACCTGCCGGATGGAAAATGCCGGCATGCGCCGGCATCGATTGGAAGAACCAGCGGCCGCACGCGCGGGCCGCCGCAACTCACCTCACTCACTCGAAACTGCGAACGAAGCGGCACGCGTGATGCGCGCCGCCGTCGATCATGACAGCTTCCCGTGACATTGCTTGTACTTCTTGCCGCTGCCGCACGGGCACGGGTCGTTGCGGCCGACCTTCGGCATTTCGCCGCCGGGGCCGCTGTGCGTCATCGCGCTGCCGACCATGTCGGCAGTCGCCGTAGCCGCCGCGGCAGCCGTGACGTTGGCCACCGGCGCACCGGCTTCCGCGTAATCGGCGTGCTGGTACTCGACGTTCTCGAGATGACCGCCACGCTCCTCGATCTGCTCGGCGGCCTGCTCGAGCTGTTCCGGCGACTGGATCTGCACGTTCATCACGACGCGCGTGACTTCCTGCTTGATCGCCTCGAGCATCGCGGCGAACAGTTCGAACGCTTCGCGCTTGTATTCTTGCTTCGGATTCTTCTGCGCATAGCCGCGCAGGTGGATGCCCTGGCGCAGGTGGTCGAGCGCCGCGAGGTGCTCGCGCCACAGACGGTCGACCGTCTGCAGCATCACCGAGCGCTCGAACGCGCTGAACGATTCGCGGCCGACCATCGCGACCTTCGCCTCGTACTGCTCGTCGGCGGCCGTCGTCACCGCGTCGAGGATTTCCTCGGCCGTGATCGACGAGGACTCGTTCACCATTTCCTGGATCGCGAGGTCGAGCTGCCAGTCGTTGCGCAGCGCTTCCTCGAGTTCGGGCACGTCCCACTGTTCTTCGATGCTGCCTTCCGGCACGAACTGGCGGACGACTTCGGTAATCACGCCGTGACGCATCGCGGTGATCGTCTCGGTGATGTCGTGCGCTTCGAGCAGCTCGTTACGCTGCTGGTAGATCACCTTGCGCTGGTCGTTCGACACGTCGTCGTATTCGAGCAGCTGCTTGCGGATGTCGAAGTTGCGCGCTTCGACCTTGCGCTGCGCGGACTCGATCGAGCGCGTGACGATGCCGGCCTCGATCGCCTCGCCTTCCGGCATCTTCAGGCGGTCCATGATCGAACGCACGCGGTCGCCCGCGAAGATGCGCAGCAGCGGATCGTCGAGCGACAGGTAGAAGCGCGACGAACCCGGATCGCCCTGACGGCCCGCACGGCCGCGCAGCTGGTTGTCGATCCGGCGCGATTCGTGGCGCTCGGTGCCGATGATGTGCAGGCCGCCCGCGGCCTTCACCTCCTCGTGCAGCGTTTCCCACTCGTCGTGCAGCTTCTGGATGCGGCGCGCCTTTTCGTCGGCCGGGATCGCTTCGTCGGCCTCGATGAACGCCGCCTGCTTCTCGGCATTGCCGCCGAGCACGATGTCGGTACCGCGGCCGGCCATGTTGGTCGCGATCGTGATGCGCTTCGGCCGGCCGGCTTCCGCGACGATCGCGGCTTCACGCTCGTGCTGCTTCGCGTTCAGCACTTCGTGCGGCAGCCCGGCCTGCTTCAGCAGGTGCGACAGCAGCTCCGAGTTCTCGATCGACGTCGTGCCGACCAGCACCGGCTGGCCGCGTTCGTAGCAGTCGCGGATGTCGCGGATCACCGCGTCATAGCGCTCCTTGGCCGTCTTGTAGATCTGGTCCTGCTTGTCGATCCGCTTCGGCGGACGGTTGGTCGGGATCACGACCGTCTCGAGGCCGTAGATCTCGTTGAATTCGTACGCTTCGGTGTCGGCGGTACCGGTCATGCCGGCCAGCTTCGCGTACATCCGGAAGTAGTTCTGGAACGTGATCGACGCGAGCGTCTGGTTCTCGCTCTGGATCTTCACGTGTTCCTTCGCCTCGACCGCCTGGTGCAGGCCGTCGGACCAGCGGCGGCCGGCCATCAGGCGGCCCGTGAATTCGTCGACGATGACCACTTCGCCGTTCTGCACGACGTAGTGCTGATCCTTGTGGAACAGCGTGTGCGCGCGCAGCGCCGCGTACACGTGGTGCATCAGCGTGATGTTCTGCGGTGCGTACAGGCTTTCGCCCTCGCCGATCAGGCCCCATTCGGCGAGCAGGCGCTCGGCCTTCTCGTGGCCCGATTCCGTCAGGAACACCTGGCGCGCCTTCTCGTCGAGCGTGTAGTCGCCCGGCTTCTCGACGCCCGTGCCGTCGGCCTTCTCTTCGCCGATCTGGCGCTCGAGCAGCGGCGGCAGTGCGTTCATCCGCACGTACAGCTCGGTGTGATCCTCTGCCTGGCCCGAAATGATCAGCGGCGTACGCGCCTCGTCGATCAGGATCGAGTCCACTTCGTCGACAACCGCGAAGTTCAGTGCCCGCTGAACGCGCGCGTCGGTCTCGTAGACCATGTTGTCGCGCAGGTAGTCGAAGCCGAACTCGTTGTTCGTGCCGTACGTGATGTCCGCCGCGTAAGCCTGCTGCTTCTGGTCGTGCTCCATGCCGGACAGGTTGATGCCGACCGACAGACCGAGGAAGTTGTAGAGGCGCGCCATCCATTCGGCGTCGCGCTGCGCGAGGTAATCGTTGACGGTCACCACGTGCACGCCGCGGCCTGCCAGCGCGTTCAGGTACACGGGCAGCGTCGCGACGAGCGTCTTGCCCTCGCCGGTGCGCATTTCCGCGATCTTGCCGTAGTGGAGCACCATGCCGCCGATCATCTGCACGTCGAAGTGCCGCATCTTCAGCACGCGACGGCTGGCCTCTCGGCAGACCGCGAAGGCCTCGGGCAGCAGCTTGTCGAGCGACTCGCCGGCCGCGACCCGCTGGCGGAATTCGTCCGTCTTGCCGCGCAACTGGTCGTCCGTCAGCTTCTCGATCTGCGTTTCGAGCGCATTGATCGTCGTGACGGTCTTTTGGTATTGCTTGACGAGCCGCTGGTTGCGGCTGCCAAAAATTTTCTGGAGAAAACCGGTTGTCATCGGATCGGATCCTGCGTCGCAGCACCGGCGCCCGGCGCGTGTTGCGCGCCCCGGCGCCCGAGCCTCGGCGGCTTAGCGAATTAGTGGACTCAAACGATGAATTTTAGCACGCGGGGAAGCGTGCGCCCGTGTCTCGGCCGGACGGACACTGCGCGCCGACCGCCGGGCCATCGGGGCGAAAGCCGCCCGCGCACGGGCCCGCACGGGTACAATCGGCGTCAACGTCCGCGCGCGTGCGCGCCCGAAGAATGTCTCGATGAACCGATTTTCCAAGCGTTTCGGCCCGCTCGCCCCGTATCGCCCGCAACCCGTGTCCGAAGTGCTGGGCCGCACCGACGCGTTCGCGGCGTTGCGCGCCGGCGTCGAACAGATCGCGTCGCTGCAGCGCGATCTTGCCGCGCTCCTGCCCGACTACCTGGCGAATCATGTCGAACCGGGCTTCATCAAGGACGGCACCCTGACCCTCTTTGCTGCACACAACGCGTTGGCCGCTCGTCTGCGACAGGTCGAACCGCGGTTGCTCGGCGATCTGCAAAAACGCGGCTGGCCGGTCTCGACGCTACGCGTACGCGTGCGCCCGAAGGATGCGCCGGAGCCGCCCCACGTGAAGCAGGCACGGATGACGTCGGTCGGCGCGGCCGCGTTGCGCGACCTGGCAGATCATCTCGAACCGTCACCGCTGCAGGACGCGCTCGCGCGGATGGCGGCCCGGCATGGCGCTAAACCACGCTGACGGCACGCCCCGCAGCCGGCCAATAAAAAAGCAGCCCGAAGGCTGCTTTTTTTATTGCTTGCACGGAACGCAGATCAGGCGAAGGCCGTCTGCATGTCGAACGCGAAGCCCTTCGGCGCTGCCTGCGGATCGTCGAACGTGACGATCTCGTACGCATCCTCGTTCGCGAGCAGTTCGCGCAGCAGCGCGTTGTTCAGCCCGTGGCCCGACTTGTACGCCGTGTACGACGCCAGCAGCGGATGGCCGATCACGTACAGGTCGCCGATCGCGTCGAGCATCTTGTGCTTCACGAACTCGTCGTCGTAGCGCAACCCGTCGTTGTTCAGGATGCGGTACTCGTCGAGCACGATCGCGTTTTCCATGCTGCCGCCACGGGCGAGACCCATCTCGCGCAGCATCTCGGCTTCATGTGCGAAGCCGAACGTGCGTGCACGGGCAATCTCGCGCACGTACGACGTATTGGCGAAATCGACCTCGAGCTCCTGGCCGGTCTTGTCGACGGCCGGGTGACGGAAGTCGATCGAGAATTTCAGCTTGAAACCGAAGTACGGATCGAGACGCGCGAACTTGTCGCCATCACGGATTTCGACCGTCTTCTTCACCTTGACGAAGCGCTTCGGCGCGTTCTGCTCCTCGATCCCGGCGGACTGGATCAGGAACACGAAGGTCGCCGCGCTGCCGTCCATGATCGGGATTTCCTCGGCCGTCACGTCGACATAGAGGTTGTCGATACCGAGGCCGGCACATGCCGACATCAGGTGCTCGACGGTCGACACGCGCACGCCATCCTTCTGCAACACCGACGCGAGCCGCGTATCGCCGATCGACGTCGCCGCGGCGGGAATGTCGACGGGCGTGGGAAGGTCGACGCGCGAGAAGACGATGCCCGTGCCGGGTGCGGCAGGACGGAGCGTCAGCTCGATCTTGCGGCCCGAGTGGACACCGATACCCACGGTCTTCACGATGGATTTGATGGTGCGCTGCTTCAGCATGATGTTCTTCGTCGTGATTGAAGATATCAATCAGGAGTTATATTCGATAGGGGAGATTATAGCGTAATTCCCTATTCAGCGTAGTTTGAAACTGCGTATCAATCTGTTTCGACTGTTTACCCGCGCCGATACGGGACGGGCCGATGCCCGGAACGGAGGCGTTTCCGGTCATCGGCCCGTGTTACAACTGCCCTGAGGCCGGTGAGCAGCGTTGCCGGAAGGCAACGGCGCACCGCACGATCAGGACGTCAACGTCGCGAGAACACTCGCCGCATCGCTCACTTCGAATTTGCCCGGCGCCTCGACGGCCAGCGTCTTGACCACACCGCCGTCAATCACCATCGCGTAGCGCAGGGAACGAATTCCCATGCCACGCGCGGACAAATCCTGCGTCAGCCCCAGCGCATGAGTGAAAGCCGCGCTGCCGTCCGCCATCATGCGCACCTTGCCCGCGGTGTGCAGATCACGTCCCCATGCGCCCATCACGAATGCGTCGTTGACGGACACGCACCAGATCTCGTCGATGCCCGCCGCGCGCAATTGCTCGGCGTGTTCGACATAGCCCGGCACATGCTGCGCCGAGCAGGTCGGCGTGAAAGCGCCCGGCAATCCGAAGATCACCACCCGCTTTCCCGCAACCTGGTCGCGCACGCTGTAGGCGTTCGGCCCCAGCGTGCACCCTTCGCGCGCGTCGTCGATGTACTCGAACAATTGCGCGTCGGGCAGCGCGTCGCCCACTTGAATCATGGCTGGTCCCTCATAGCGATACGGTTTTTCAGCGTGTCGCGGACAGCACGGTCCATCCCGCCCCGCTTGAGCGGAGAGGGCACGTTTCCCGGCCCGGCGTCGCAGCCGACGCGGCCTGTCGTGGTCCGTAGCATCCGTCACGCCGGCGATACCGCGGCAGATTCGCCGCGGCTTCGCCTGTGTTTGCGTCAGTCAGCCTGCTTGCGCAGGAAAGCCGGGATGTCGTACGTGTCGACACCCTTCTCCTGCAGCGCCTGCACGTGCGATGCCGCGGTTTCGCGCGAATTGCGCCACACCGCCGGCGTGTCGAGCGCGCCGTAGTCTGCCGTGCTGACGTGATGCGTCGGTGCATAGCCGTGCGACACCGCGCTGACCGGCTGGTTGTCCGTACCCGTGCGCAGCAGCGTCATCGGTGCCGATTGCTGCTTCTTCGCCGCACGGCCCAGACCCGTCGCCACGACCGTCACGCGCAGCGCATCGCCCATTGCGTCGTCGTACACCGCACCGAAGATCACCGTCGCATCTTCCGCCGCGTAGCTCTTGATCGTGTTCATCACTTCGCGCGTTTCCGACAGACGCAGCGAACGGCTCGACGTGATGTTGACCAGCACGCCGCGCGCGCCCGACAGATCGACGCCTTCGAGCAGCGGGCTCGCCACGGCCTGTTCCGCCGCGAGGCGTGCGCGATCGACGCCGGCGACCGTCGCCGTGCCCATCATCGCCTTGCCTTGCTCGCCCATCACCGTCTTCACGTCTTCGAAGTCGACGTTCACGAGGCCATCGACATTGATGATTTCAGCGATGCCTGCGACCGCGTTGTTCAACACGTCGTCGGCGCACTGGAAGCACTTGTCCATCTCGGCGTCGTCGCCCATCACGTCGAACAGCTTGTCGTTCAGCACGACGATCAGCGAGTCGACGTGATCCTCCAGTTGCTGCGAACCGGCTTCAGCGACGCGCATGCGCTTGCCGCCTTCGAACTCGAACGGCTTGCTGACGACACCCACCGTCAGGATGCCCATCTCCTTCGCGATCTGCGCGACCACCGGCGCCGCGCCCGTGCCCGTGCCACCACCCATGCCGGCCGTGATGAACACCATGTGCGCGCCGCGCAGTGCGTCGGCGATGCGCTCACGCGCTTCTTCCGCTGCCGCACGGCCCATTTCCGGCTTCGCGCCAGCGCCCAGGCCCGTGTTGCCGAGCTGGATCACCGACGATGCGCGCGAACGCGACAGCGCCTGCGCATCCGTGTTCATCACGATGAAGTCGACGCCCTGCACGCCGCGGTTGATCATGTGCTGGACGGCATTGCCGCCAGCGCCGCCAACGCCGACCACCTTGATGATGGTGCCGTTGGTCTCGGTTTCCAGCATTTCGAATTCCATTGTTGCCTCCGTCAAGAGAATGACTGCTACTCGGCCGTTATTCGGCAGGAGATCGGGCAACCCCCTGTCGCGCGCCAGCCGCCGGCACCAGCGCGAATTTCGATTCGGTTCGATTCGTCAGAAGTTGCTCAGGAACCATTCCTTCATCCGCGAGAACACCTGTCCCGCGTTGCCGGACTGCACGGCGACCTTGCGGCCGCGCATGCGCTGGGCACTGCCTTCGACGAGCAGCCCCATCGCCGTCGAGTAGCGCGGATTGCGCACGACGTCGGAGAGGCCGCCTGCATATTCCGGCGCGCCGATGCGCACCGGTTTCAGGAAAATGTCTTCGCCGAGCTCGACCATGCCGGGCATCATCGATGCCCCGCCGGTAATGACCACGCCGGAGCTCAGCAGTTCTTCGTAACCGGATTCGCGCACGACCTGCTGCACGAGCGAGAACAGCTCCTCGACGCGCGGCTCGATCACCGCTGCCAGCGCCTGGCGCGACAGCGTGCGCGGGCCGCGTTCGCCGAGGCCCGGCACTTCGACCATTTCGTCCGGATCGGCGAGCGCCTGCTTCGCGATCCCGTAGCCGACCTTGATGTCTTCCGCGTCCGGCGTCGGCGTGCGCAGCGCCATCGCGATGTCGCTCGTGATCTGGTCGCCGGCGATCGGAATCACCGCGGTGTGGCGGATCGCGCCTTCGGCGAAGATCGCGATGTCCGTCGTGCCGCCGCCGATGTCGACCAGCACCACGCCGAGATCCTTCTCGTCTTCCGTCAGCACGGCCAGCGACGACGCGAGCGGCTGCAGGATCAGGTCGTTCACTTCGAGCCCGCAGCGGCGCACGCACTTGACGATGTTCTGCGCGGCGCTCACCGCGCCCGTCACGATGTGCACCTTCACTTCCAGCCGGATGCCGCTCATGCCGATCGGCTCGCGCACGTCTTCCTGGCCGTCGATGATGAATTCCTGCGTGAGGATGTGCAGCACCTGCTGGTCGGTCGGGATGTTGATCGCCTTCGCGGTCTCGATCACGCGCGCGACGTCGGTCTGCGTGACTTCCTTGTCCTTGATCGCGACCATCCCGCTCGAGTTGAAGCTGCGGATGTGGCTGCCCGCGATCCCCGTGAACACGTTGGTGATCTTGCAGTCGGCCATCAGCTCGGCTTCCTCGAGCGCGCGCTGGATCGACTGCACGGTGGCCTCGATGTTGACCACCACACCTTTCTTCAGACCCTTCGACTCGCTCTGGCCGAGACCGATCACCTCGTAGTGGCCTTCGCCCTTCAGCTCGGCGACGATGGCCACCACCTTCGACGTGCCGATGTCGAGGGAAACCAGCAGATCCTTGTAGTCTTTGCTCATAAAGTGCTCTTGCGTGTGATCTCTCGTTACTTCTTGCGCTTGTCGGTATCGGTCAGGAACCGCATGCCTGCCGCGCGAATCGCGAATCCGTTCGGATAGCGCAGGTCCGCGTACTCGATGTCGTTGCCCCAGCGTTCCGTGACGGCCGGCCATGCAGCGACCAGACGCTGGCTCCGGTCATGCAGCGACTCGCTGTTGCGTTCCTTGCCCAGCTCGACCTGCATGCCGTTCGACAGCTTCACCGTCCACGCGTACCGCGCCGACAGCGTCACTTCTTCCGGCGCCGCCTTCAGCGGCGCAAACCATTTCCCGAAGTCGCGATACCGCGTGACGACTTCCTTCGCACTGCCCTCCGGGCCGTCGAACGCCGGCAGCTCCTGCTCCAGCTCGCCCTGGTTCGCGGTGAACAGCTCGCCATCGACGCTCACGAGCTGGTCACTGCCCCAGGTCCCGAGCGGTTTGTACTCCTCGAGCGTGACAGCCAGCGCATTCGGCCACACCCGGCGCACGCTCGCATGGCGCACCCAGGGCATCTGCTCGAACGCGGCGCGCGCGGCGTCGAGATCGACCGTGAAGAAATTGCCCTTCAGCCGGCCGACCACGCCCGCGCGCACCGTCGGTGAATTGATGTGCTCGGTGTCGCCGTCGATCCGGATTTCCCGCAGCGCGAACGTCGGGCGCTGGATCAGCCAGTAGCAGCCGGCCGCCGCCAACACGAGCAGCAGCAGCGCGTACAGCGCGCTGGCGGCAAGGTTGAGTTGGCGAACGTTGTTCCACATACGTCGTTCCGTTCCTGCGTCAGTCGTTGAGCGTGAGCGATAGCACCTTCACGACCAGCTCCGAATAGCTGATGCCGACCGCGCGCGCGGCCTTCGGCGGCAGCGAGTGGTCGGTCATGCCCGGCGCGGTGTTCACTTCCAGGAAGTACGCGTTCCCGTCGGCGTCGAGCATGAAGTCCGCGCGGCCCCAGTCGGTGCAGCCGAGCACGTCGAACGCCCGGCGCGCGGCGCGCTTGAGCTCCGCTTCCTTGTCGGCGGGCAGCCCGCACGGAATCAGGTATTGCGTGTCGTCGGCGACGTACTTCGCGTGATAGTCGTAGAACTCGCCGGCCGGCACGATCTTGATCACCGGCAGGTCGAGATCGCCGGCGATGCAGGCGGTGTACTCGCCGCCGCCTTCGATGCTCTTCTCGACGATCACGATCGGGTCATGCTTGGCGGCTTCCGCGAGCGCGGCCGGCAGCGCGTCGGCCGTCTTCACCTTCAGCACCGCCACGCTCGAGCCCTCGCTCGCCGGCTTCACGAACAGCGGCAGGCCGAGCTTCGCGACGATGTCCGTCGCGCGCGCCGCGAGGTCGTCGCCGCGCAGCACCGTCTCGAACGGCGGCGTCGGCACGCCCGTCTGCTGCCACACGAGCTTCGTGCGGAACTTGTCGAGGCCGAGCGCCGACCCGAGCACGCCGCTGCCCGTGTAGCGAATGCCGTAGAAATCGAGCGCGCCCTGGATCTGGCCGTTCTCGCCGTAACCGCCGTGCAGTGCGTTGAACGCGCGCACGAACCCTTCATCCTTCAGCGCCGCCAGCGGGCGCTCGGCCGGGTCGAACGGGTGCGCGTCGATGCCCGCGTCGCGCAGGCCCTGCAGCACGAGCTTGCCCGACGTGAGCGACACCTCGCGCTCCGAGGACTCGCCGCCGAACAACACCGCCACCTTGCCGAAACGTTTCGGATCAATCCCGCTCATGTCATGCCTTCTGTTGAGTGTGCTGCGCAACCTTCGCCGGCACGCCGCCGATCGAACCCGCGCCCATCGTGATCACCACGTCGCCGTTCTGCGCGACCTTCGCCAATGCGTCCGGCACGTCGTCGACCGTCGCGACGAACACCGGGTCAACCTTCCCCACCGCGCGCAACGCACGCGACAGCGCGTCTCCGTTGGCGGTCGGGATCGCCGCCTCGCCCGCCGCATAGACTTCGGTCAGCACCAGCGCGTCGACCGTCGACAGCACGTTGACGAAATCGTCGAAGCAGTCGCGGGTACGCGTGTAGCGGTGCGGCTGGAACGCCAGCACGAGGCGGCGGCCCGGGAACGCGCCGCGCGCGGCCGCGATCGTCGCGGCCATCTCGACCGGGTGATGGCCGTAGTCGTCGATCAGCGTGTACTGGCCGCCGTCCGCGGTCGGCACGTCGCCATAGCGCTGGAAGCGCCGGCCGACGCCGTTGAATTCCGCGAGCGCCAGCTGGATCGCGTCGTCCGACACGCCGAGATCGGTCGCGATCGCGATCGCCGCGAGCGCGTTCTGCACGTTGTGCAGGCCCGGCATGTTCAGCACGACCGCGAGCGGCGCGCGCCCTTCGCGGATCACCGTGAAATGCATGCGGCCGTCGCGTGCATCGATGTCTTCGGCGCGCACCTGCGCGTCCGGCGACAGCCCGTAGCGCACGACCGGCTTCGAAATGAACGGGATGATCTGCCGCACGTTCGGATCGTCGACGCACACGACCGCGCTGCCGTAGAACGGCAGGCGCTGCGTGAATTCGATGAACGCCTGCTTGAGCCGCGCGAAATCGTGGCCGTAGGTGTCCATGTGGTCGGCATCGATGTTCGTGATGACTTCGATCACCGGATACAGGTTCAGGAACGATGCGTCCGACTCGTCGGCCTCGGCGACGATGAAGTCGCCCGTGCCGAGCCGCGCGTTCGCGCCGGCGCTGATCAGGCGCCCGCCGATCACGAAGGTCGGATCGAGCCCGCCCGCCGCGAGCACGCTCGCGACGAGGCTCGTCGTCGTGGTCTTGCCGTGGGTGCCGGCGATCGCGATGCCCTGCTTCAGGCGCATCAGCTCCGCCAGCATCACCGCACGCTGCACGATCGGCACGCGCTGCGCGCGCGCGGCCAGCACTTCCGGGTTGTCCGAACGCACGGCCGTCGACACGACGACCGCGTTCGCGCCCTCGATGTTCGCCGCGTCGTGGCCGATCGCGATCCGCGCGCCGAGCGCCTGGAGGCGATCGGTCACCGCGTTGCGCGACAGGTCCGAGCCGCTGACCTCGTAACCGAGGTTGACGAGCACTTCGGCGATGCCGCTCATGCCCGCGCCGCCGATCCCGACGAAATGAATGTGTTTGACGATGTGTTTCATGTCAGCCTCCGCCGGGCCGCCCCAAGGAGGCTGACCGCCCCCTCGGGGGGCAGCGAACGAAGTGAGCGTGGGGGTTGTTTCATTTAAGTTGTTCCAGGTTCGCGCCGGCCGCCTTCGCGCACACGCGCGCGACTTCGTCGGTGGCCTCGGGCTTCGCCAGCGAGCGCGAACGTTCCGCCATGTCCGCGAGCGATGCCCGCGACTGGCCGCGCAGCCAGTCGGCAAGCAGTTCCGCCGACAGGTCGCGTTGTTGCACCAGCACGGCCGCGCCCGCATCGGCGAGGAACGCGGCGTTGCTCGTCTGGTGATCGTCGACCGCGTACGGGAACGGCACGAACAGCGCCGCCACGCCCACCGCCGCGATCTCCGACACCGTCATCGCCCCCGACCGGCAGATCACGAGATCCGCCGCCGCATACGCGGCCGCCATGTCGTCGATGAACGGCACGAGCCGCACGTCTTCGCCGGCCGCGAAACCGGCCGCTTCGTAATTCGCCTTCAATGCTTCGATGTGCTTCGCGCCGGCCTGGTGCACGATGCGCGGGCGTTCGCCCGGCGTCAGCATCGCCAGCGCGCGCGGCACGACTTCATTCAGCGCGGCCGCCCCGAGGCTGCCGCCGACGACCAGCACGTTCAGCGGGCCACTGCGCGATGCATAGCGTGCTTTGGGCGCTTGCGTGCCAGCAAGTTCCGCGCGAATCGGGTTACCTGTCCATTCCGCGTGCGGCAGCGCGCCGGGGAACGCGACGAGCACGCGTTTCGCGAATTTCGCGAGCACCTTGTTCGTCAGGCCCGCGATCGAATTCTGTTCATGCAGCACGAGCGGACGGCCCGACAGCGCGGTCATCACGCCCGCCGGGAACGTGATGTAGCCGCCCATCCCGAGCACGACGTCGGGCCGCACGCGGCGCAGCGCGGCGAGGCTCTGCCCACATGCGCGCAGCAGGTTGAACGGCAGCGTCAGCTTCGTCTTCAAACCCTTGCCGCGCAGCCCGCCGAACCGCACGTATTCCATCGGAATGCCGTGCTTCGGCACGAGCGTCGCTTCCATCCCGGCCGGATTGCCGAGCCACACGACGCGCCAGCCCGCCGCTTCCATCCGGTGCGCGACCGCGAGCCCCGGGAACACGTGGCCCCCGGTGCCGCCTGCCATCACCATCAGCGTGCGTTGCGACGCGGTCATACCCTCCCTCCCCGCATCGGCAAGACTGAACGAATGTTTTGGCTACGGCCGCTTCGCTTAACTTCGCGCGCTTCGCGCACGAAGTTAGCCTTCACCGAAATCGCGTACTGACGCGGGGAGGTCATACCTTCCCTCCCCGCATCAGTACGCGATTTTCGTAGTCGACCCGCAGCAGCACCGCGAGCGCGACGCAGTTCAGCAGAATGCCCGAGCCGCCGTAGCTCACGAGCGGCAGCGTCAGGCCCTTGGTCGGCAGCAGCCCGAGGTTCACGCCCATGTTGATGAAGGTCTGCGCGCCGAACCAGATGCCGATACCCTTCGCCATCAGGCCCGCGAACGTGCGATCGAGTGCGAGCGCCTGGCGGCCGATCTCGAACGCGCGGCGCACGATCCAGTAGAACAGCAGGATCACGACCAGCACGCCGACGAAACCGAGCTCCTCGCCGATCACCGCGAGGATGAAGTCGGTATGCGCTTCCGGCAGGTAGTTCAGCTTCTCGACGCTGCCGCCGAGGCCGACACCGAACCACTCGCCGCGGCCGAACGCGATCAGCGAGTGCGTGAGCTGGTACGCCTTGCCCTGCGCGTAACGCTCGTCCCACGGATCGAGGTACGCGAAGATCCGCTCGCGACGCCACGGCGACAGCCACACCAGCATCGTGAAGGTGCCGATCGCGGTCGCGACGAGGCCGCCGAACAGCTTGCCGTTCACGCCGCCGAGGAACAGCACGCCCATCGCGATCGCTGCGACCACCATGAACGCGCCCATGTCCGGCTCGAGCAGCAGCAGCGCACCGACCAGGCCGACCGCGAACGCCATCGGCAGGAAGCCCTTGGCGAAGCTCTGCATGTATTCCTGCTTGCGCACCGTGTAGTTCGCCGCATAGATCGTCACCGCGAGCTTCATGATTTCCGACGGCTGCATGTTCGTGATGCCGAGCGGAATCCAGCGGCGCGCACCGTTCACGCCCTTGCCGACGTGCGGGATCAGCACGATCACGAGGCCGACGAGCGCGATCAGGAAGAGTTGCGGCGCGTATTTGTCCCACGTCGACACCGGCACGCGGAACGCGATCACTGCCGCGATGAACGCGACGGCGAGCGAGATGCAGTGGCGCATCAGGAACGCGTAATCGTGATACGACGCGTATTTCGGCGAATCGGGCATCGCGATCGACGCCGAATACACCATCACGACGCCGAGCCCGAGCAGCGCGATCGCGACCCACAGCAGCGAGTAGTCGAAGTCGAGCATCCGCGAACGGCTCGGGCGCACGCCGTTGACGACGCTCGCGAGGCCGCCCGTCGCGGCGCGCGTGGCCGACGCGACGCGGCCGCCCGCGGCATTGCCGCCGGTGTCGCGACGATCGTTGAAACGGGAGACGAGGCGATCGGACCAGCTCATGGCGTCGCTCCTTTGTCGATGGCGATTTCGTCGACCGCCGCGCGGAACACATCCGCGCGATGGGCGTAGTTCCTGAACATGTCGAGGCTCGCGCATGCAGGCGACAGCAGCACCGCGTCGCCCGGCTCCGCGAGGTCGGCCGCCGCGTGCACCGCCCCTTCGAGCGTCGTGTGGTCGGCGAGCGGCACGCCCGTTTCGGCGAGCGTGTCGCGGATCGCCGGTGCGTCGCGGCCGATCAGCATCACCGCACGGCACCAGCGCGCGACCGGCGCAACCAGCGGTGCGAAATCCTGCCCCTTGCCGTCGCCGCCCGCGATCAGCACGATCTTCTGCGCCAGCCCGTCGAGCGCGGCAACCGTCGCGCCGACGTTCGTGCCCTTGCTGTCGTCGACGTAGTCCACGTCATCGATCGTCGCGATCACTTCGACGCGATGCGCTTCGCCGCGGTACTCGCGCAGCGCGTGCAGCAGCGGCGCGGCCGGCAGGTCGATCGCGCGTGCGAGCGCGAATGCGGCCAGCGCGTTCGCCGCGTTGTGCAACCCGCGGATGCGCAGCGCGTCGGCCGGCATCAGGCGCTTCTGCGCGATGTCGGGCGTATGCGCGGCATCGCGCTTGCGCCGACGGGTCGTCGTCGCGGTTTCATCCGGGGCGTCGCGATCGACCGCTTCGACCAGCCACGCGATACCGTTATCGCGCGACAGGCCGTAGTCGCCGTCCTGCACCGGTTCGTTCAGGCCGAACGTGACCGTGCGCGGCGCGTCGGCCGCGCCGGCTGCCGGGGCGAACTTCATCACCGCCGCATCGTCGCGGTTCAGCACGCGCGTGGTCGTCGCGCCAAAGATCCGGCCCTTTGCCTGCGCATACGCGTCGAAGCTGCCGTGCCAGTCGAGGTGGTCCTGCGTGATGTTGAGGATCGCGGCCGCATCGGGCGCGAACGTGCGCGCGGTCTCGAGCTGGAAGCTCGACAGTTCGAGCACCCACACGTCGGGCAGCGCGGTTTCGTCGATCGCACTGGCGAGCCGGTCGAGCATCGCAGGGCTGATATTGCCCGCGACCGCGACCTTCTTCCCCGAGCGCTGGCACAGCAGGCCGGTGAGGCTCGTCGTCGTGGTCTTGCCGTTGGTGCCGGTGATCGCGAGCACCTTCGGCTGGTAGCCGCTCGTGCCGAGCGCGCGCAGCGCCTGCGCAAAGAATTCCAGCTCGCCCCACACCGCGACGCCCTGCTCGTTGGCGGCCGCGACCAGCGCCGCGAGTGCCGGTTCGAGCGGCGACAGCCCCGGGCTCAGCCCGACGAGCTCGATACCGCCGTCGAGCAATGCAGGCGTGAACGCCCCGCCGACGAATTCCGCATCGATGCCTTCGACCTGCAGCGCGGCAAGGTTCGGCGGCGCCTCGCGGGTATCGGCAATACGCAGCCGGCACCCGTGCCTCGCGCACCATCGCGCGATCGCGAGACCCGATTCCCCGAGCCCCAGTACGAGCACCATCGGCCGTTGCCGATCTCCAAACATCTCGCCAGACATCCTTGTTACCTTTCCTTTACCGCAGCTTGAGGGTGGTCAGACCGAACAGGCACAGCATCAGCGTGATGATCCAGAAACGCACGACCACCTGCGTTTCCTTCCAGCCGGACAATTCGAAATGGTGATGCAGCGGCGCCATCTTCAGCAGGCGCCGCCCTTCGCCGTAGCGCTTTTTCGTGTACTTGAACCACGAAACCTGCAGCATCACCGACAGCGTTTCCGCCACGAAGATGCCGCCCATGATGAACAGCACGATTTCCTGGCGCACGATCACCGCGACCGTGCCGAGCGCGCCGCCGAGCGCCAGCGCGCCGACGTCGCCCATGAACACCTGCGCGGGGTGCGTGTTGTACCAGAGGAACGCGAGCCCTGCCCCACCCATCGCGGAACAGAAGATCAGCAATTCACCCGCGCCCGGAATGTGCGGGAACAGCAGGTATTTTGAATAGACCGCGCTGCCCATCACGTACGCGAACACACCCAGCGATGCACCGACCAGCACCACGGGCATGATCACGAGGCCGTCGAGGCCGTCGGTCAGGTTCACCGCGTTGCTCGCACCGACGATCACGAAGTACGTCAGCACAATGAAGCCCCATACGCCGAGCGGGTAGCTGATCGACTTCAGGAACGGCAGCATCAGGTCGGCGCGTGCCGGCAGCCCCATCGACAGGCCGCTCCTCACCCATGCCATGAACAGGTCGAACACGCGCACGTTGTTCGCCTCGGACACGCTGAAGGCGAGGTAGACGGCCGCGAACAGCCCGATCACCGATTGCCAGAAATACTTCTCGCGCGACGACATCCCGCGCGGGTCCTTGTGGACGACCTTGCGGTAATCGTCGACCCAGCCGATCACGCCGAAACCGAACGTGACGAGCATCACGATCCAGATGAAACGGTTCGTCAGGTCGCCCCACAGCAGCGTCGCGACCGCGATGCCGATCAGGATCAGCACGCCGCCCATCGTCGGCGTGCCGGACTTGACCAGGTGCGTCTGCGGACCGTCCTTGCGCACGGCCTGACCGACCTTCATTTGCGTCAGCTTGCGGATCACCCACGGTCCGCACACGAGCCCGATCCCGAGCGCGGTGATGGTGGCCATCACCGCACGGAACGTGAGGTACGTGAACAAGCGCAAAAAGCTTGCGTCTCCTTGCAGCCATTGCGCCAGCGCCAGCAGCATGCTTCCTTCCTTCTACTCAGTGTGCAGCGGGCGTCGTGCCCGCCGCGGGTTGGTTCGTCAGCGCGTCGACCACGCGCTCCATCTTCATGTACCGCGAGCCCTTCACGAGCAGCGTCGCCTGCGCGCCGTAGCCCGCCGCGAGCAATGCGCCGACCAGCGCGCCGACGTCGCCGAAATGGCGGGCCGTGTCGCCGTACGCGGTGCAGGCATCGCGCGACGCGTCGCCGAGCGCGAACAGCGCGTCGATTCCGCGCTCGCGCGCGTAGGCACCGACCTCGCGATGGAAGGCCGGGCCTTCGTCGCCGACCTCGCCCATGTCGCCGATCACCAGCACGCGCGGCGCCGGTTGCGCGGCGAGCACGTCGATCGCGGCACGCATCGAATCGGGATTCGCGTTGTACGTATCGTCGACGACCGTTGCACCCGCGAGGCTGCCTGCGATCGCCTGTTTCACCTGCAGCCGGCCCTTGACCGGTTCGAACGATTCGAGACCCTGCTTGATCGCCGACAGCGCGACGCCGGCGCCCAGCGCCGCCGCCGTGGCGGCCAGCGCGTTGCGCGCGTTGTGCTCGCCGAGCGCGCGCAGCCGCACCGTGACGGCGCCCGCGGGCGTGTCGATCGCGAGTTCGCCGCCGTGCAGGCGGCCCGTGACCTGCGCGTCGTGTTGCCGTTCGGCATCGTGCAGCGCGAAATCGAGAATCCGGTTGCCGGTCGCCGCGACGCGCCAGATGCCCGCGTATGCGTCGTCGGCCGGGAACACCGCGACGCCGTCCGGCGGCAGCGCGTGAATCACGGCCGCGTGTTCGAGCGCGACGGCTTCGACCGTCGCCATGAACTCCTGGTGCTCGCGCTGCGCGTTGTTGACGAGCGCGACCGTCGGCGCCGTGAGGCGCGCAAGGACTTCCGTCTCGCCCGGGTGATTCATCCCGATCTCGATCACCGCGAGACGATGCGCGGCCGACAGGCGCAGCAGCGTCAGCGGCAGGCCGACATCGTTGTTCAGGTTGCCGGCCGTCGCGAGCCGCGCGTCGGCGCCGACCGCCGCCGCGAAGATCGACGCGATCATTTCCTTGACGGTCGTCTTGCCGTTGCTGCCCGTCACCGCGACGAGCGGCAGCGCGAATCGTTGGCGCCAGCCATGCGCAAGCGCGCCGAGCGCGGCACGCGTTTCACCGCCTTCGATCACCGGCATCGTGACGCCCGCCGGCACGTGCGCGACCAGCGCCGCGGCAGCACCGCGCGCCGCGACATCGCCGAGGAAGTCGTGCGCATCGAAGCGCTCGCCTTTCAATGCAACGAACAGGTCGCCGGGGCCGGCCGTGCGGCTATCCGTCGACACGCGGTCGAACGTGACGCCCGCGTCGCCGTGAACAGTTGCGCCGGGGATCAGGCGAGCGGCTTCGCCGAGACTGAGCATCGTCATTCGGCGCCTCCCTTGCCATGCGTCGCGCGCGCTGCCAGCGCGAGCCGCGCGTGATCCTGGTCGGAGAACGTGCGCTTCTTGCCCATGATTTCCTGCGTGGCCTCGTGGCCCTTGCCGGCCAGCACGACGACATCCTCGCGTGCCGCGCCGCGCACGGCCTGCAGGATCGCGCTCGCGCGATCCTCGATACGGCGTGCGTGATCGGGCGCGGTCATGCCTGCGACGATCTGGTCGATGATGCGCTGCGGATCCTCGCTGCGCGGGTTGTCGCTCGTGACGACGGTTTCATCGGCGAGCCGCTCCGCGATCGCGCCCATCAGCGGGCGCTTCGTCGTATCGCGGTCGCCGCCGCAGCCGAACATGCAGACGAGCCGCCCGCCGCGCGCCGTAGCGATCGGGCGCAGCGCGTCGAGCGTCTTTTCGAGCGCGTCGGGCGTGTGTGCGTAGTCGATCACGACGAGCGGTTCGTCGTTCTGCAGCCGGCCGCCGAGCCGCTGCATCCGGCCGTTGACGGACTCGAGCCGTGCGATCTCGGCGAGCGCCGCGTCGAACGGCACATCGGCCGCGAGCAGCGAGCCGAGCACCGCGAGCAGGTTGCTGACGTTGAACGTGCCGAGCGTGCCGACCTCGACGTCCGCGTCGCCCCACGGCGAACGCAGGCGGAACGCCGTGCCGGTCGCGGTGGCGCGCACGTCGAACGCGACCAGTTCGCGATCGGCGTCCGGCGCCGGCGCGTCACCGATCCCGTACGCGATCGTACGCACGCGACCGGCCAGTTTCTCGAGCAGGCGCCGACCTGCTACGTCGTCGCGATTGACGACCGCCGCGCGCAGGCCGCGCCATGCGAACAGCTTCGCCTTCGCGGCTTCGTACGCGTCGAACGTGCCGTGATAGTCGAGGTGATCCTGCGTGAGGTTCGTAAACACCGCGATGTCGAAAGCCGTACCGTTTACGCGCCCCTGGTGCAGCGCGTGCGACGACACCTCCATCGCCACTGCCTTCGCGCCCGCGTCGCGCAACTGCGCGAGGCTTCGCTGCAGTTGCGGTGCATCGGGGGTCGTGAAACCGGTCGGCACGAGCTGGCCGGGCATCCCGGTGCCAAGCGTGCCGATCACCGCGCACGGCTGGTGCAGCGCCGTCAGCGCGGTGGCGATCCACTGCGTGCACGAGGTCTTGCCGTTCGTGCCGGTCACCCCCACCGCGAGCAGGTTGTCGCTCGGATCGCCATACCAGCCGCTGGCGATCTCGCCGGCGAGCTGGTCGAGCGCCGGCACGGCAAGCGCGACAGGAACGGCCGGCGCAGCCGCCAGCCCTTCCGGCTGATACAGCACGGCGGCCGCACCGCGCGCGACGGCTTCGGCAATGAATGCGCGGTTGTCGGCCCCGTCGACCGCATACGCAAAGAACACGTCGCCCGCCTCGAGGCTGCGCGTGTCGGCATGCAGTTGCGCTGCGGGGGCCACATGCTGACGCAGCCACGCAAGCGCGGCTGCGATCTGCTGATGCGCCGGATGGGAACTGCGAGCGGCGCTCATCGAACAACTCCTGGTGAATTACGCGTCGTGCTGGACACGATCATATGCTTCGCACCGCCACCCGCGGGCAGCTTTTGCGGCCCCGTCGCGGAAGGTGCTGCCGGCGAATCGTCAGACACGACGAGCTGCTTGATCGGCATGTTCGGCGGCACGTTCAGCGCACGCATCGTGTCGCCGGCGATCGCCGAGAATACGGGGCCGGACACCTGGCCGCCGAAGTGGCTGCCGGCGGTCGGCTCGTCGACCGACACCGCGACGACGATGCGCGGATTCGGCATCGGCGCCATCCCGACGAACGACGCGCGGTACTTGCGCGTGTAGCCGTGGCCTTCATGCTTGTACGCGGTACCGCTCTTGCCGCCGACGCGATAGCCCGGCACGGCCGCATCCGGCGACGTGCCGCCCGGCGCCACCACCGTCTCGAGCATCGCGCGCACTTCGCGCGCGGTGGTCGGGTTGAACACCTGCGTGCCCGCGACCGGCTGGTTGGGGTCGGTCTTGAAAATGGTCACGGGCATCAGCTCGCCGTCATGCGCGATCGCCGTGTAGGCGCGCGCGAGCTGGAACAGCGACACCGACAGGCCGTAGCCGTACGACATCGTCGCCTGCTCGATGCGGCGCCAGCTCTTCCACGGACGCAGGCGGCCGGCCACCGCGCCCGGGAACCCGACCTTCGGCGCCTGGCCGAGGCCGATGCTCGTATACATATTCCACATTTCCTCGGGCCGCATCGTCATCGCGATCTTGGTCGCGCCGATGTTGCTCGACTTCTGGATCACGCCGCCGACCGTCAGCGTGCCGAAACCCGCGTCGTCGGTGATCGGCGCGCCGTCGAGCACGAAATGCCCGTTGCCCGTCTCGACGAGCGTGTTCGGCGTCACGCGGTGCAGGTCGAGCGCGAGCGACACCGTAAACGGCTTCATGATCGAGCCCGGCTCGAACACGTCGGTCATGATCCGGTTGCGCAACTGCTCGCCCGTCATGCGCGAGCGGTCGTTCGGGTTGTACGTCGGGTAGTTGACGAGTGCGAGCACCTCGCCGGTGCGCACGTCGACGACCATCGCCGCGCCGGCCTTCGCCTTGAACTTCTCGACGGCGGCCTTCAGGTTCGCGTACGCGATGTACTGGATCTTGCTGTCGATCGACAGGTCGACGTCGGTGCCGTTGTGCGGCGGGATCTGCTCGGCGACGTCCTCGACGATGTGCCCCATCCGGTCCTTGATCACGCGACGCATGCCCGACGTGCCGGACAGCATCTTCTGGTCGCCCAGTTCGACGCCTTCCTGCCCTTCGTCCTCGACGTTTGTGAAGCCGATCAGGTGAGCGGTGATCTCGCCTTCCGGATAGAAGCGCTTGTATTCGTTGCGCTGATAGATGCCGGGAATGTCGAGCGCGGCGACCTTGTCCGCGACGTCGATCGGCACCTGACGCTTGACGTAGACGAAACCCTTGTCTTCCGACAGCTTCACGCGCAGTTCCTTCGACGTCATGCCGAGGAGCTTGCCGAGCTGGTTGACCTTGTCGGCATCGAGATCGTCCGGCACCGCGTCGGGAATCGCCCAGATCGCGCGCACGGGCAGGCTCGTCGCGAGCACGAGCCCGTTACGGTCGAGAATCTTGCCGCGCGTCGCCGGCAGATCGATCGTGCGCTGGTAGCGGCTTTCGCCCTGCTTCCGATAGAACGCGTTGCCGGGCCCCTGGATCCAGAACGCGCGCGCGGCCAGAGCGACGAACGCCATGAACAGCAGGAACACGACGAGCTTCGAGCGCCACATCGGCAGATGCACGCCCAGCACGGGGCTCGACGAGAACTTCACGTTCTGGCGCTTGTGGGACGGCTTCATCGCGCGCCTC
This sequence comes from Burkholderia sp. AU45274, assembly GCF_030482505.1. NCBI lineage: Bacteria > Pseudomonadati > Pseudomonadota > Betaproteobacteria > Burkholderiales > Burkholderiaceae > Burkholderia > Burkholderia sp. AU45274. The sequence continues at coordinate 91,572 of NZ_JAUJQE010000018.1, forward strand.
CCTTGCCCTTGCCGGCCGTGTCCGCCGAAGCCGGGATCGGCGCATCGATCGCCTTCGCGGCGCCCGGCGGCAGCGTCAGGTATTGCGTGCGGCCGGTCGTGATCGGCTGCATCTTCAGTGAATCGTTCGCGAGCTGCTCGATGCGCGACGTCTTCGACAGCGCGCTCTGCTGATATTGAAGCTGCGCGTAGTCCTGCTGGAGCTGACGCTCCTGCGACTGCGCACGCTGCAGCTGGATGAAGATCTGACGCTGCTGGTTCGTCGAATTGACGACCGACAGCGCGCAACCCATCACGATGATCAGCAGGAAGATGTTGAAGCGGCTCATGGCGTGACGCGCTCCGCAATGCGCATCACGGCGGAGCGGGCGCGCGGATTCGCAGCGACTTCCGCTTCACTCGGAAACTGGCGGCTGATGATCTTGAGCGGCGGGCTCGGGAGGTCGACGGCGCGGATCGGCAGGCGACGATCGACCGCAGGCGCACTCGCGTGCGCCTGCATGAATCGCTTGACGATCCGGTCCTCGAGTGAATGAAAGCTGATGACCACCAGCCGCCCCCCTTGCTCCAGCAACGACAGTGCCGCGTCTAGTACGACTTGCAGGTCCGCAAGCTCTTGATTGACGTGAATCCGTATAGCCTGAAAGGTGCGGGTTGCCGGATCCTTGCCCTTCTCACGGGTTTTGACGACGTGACCCACGATTTGGGCAAGCTCGCCCGTGGTGTCGAGAGGCCCAAGACGGTCGGACTCTGCCCGGCGAGCAACAAGCGCCTTTGCAATCTGAAAAGCAAACCGTTCTTCCCCATAATCCCGTATCACCTCCGTCAATTCCTGCACCGAAGCCCGTGCGAGCCATTCCGCCGCCGACTCGCCGCGCGTCGGATCCATCCGCATGTCCAGCGGACCATCGGCGCGGAAGCTGAAGCCGCGCGCCGGATCGTCCACCTGCGGCGAGGACACGCCCAGGTCGAGCAACACCCCCGACACCTTCTCGACGCCGCGCGCCGCAAGCGCGTCGCGCATCGATGCAAAGCTGTCATGCACGATCGAGAAGCGCGCATCCTCGATGCCCTGCGCCGTCTCGATCGCCCTCGGATCCTTGTCGAACGCGATCAGCCGCCCGCCCGGCGCCAGCCGCGCGAGCACCGCACGGCTATGGCCGCCGCGCCCGAACGTACCGTCGACATAAATGCCGTCCGGTCGCGTCACGAGCGATTCGACCGCTTCGTCCAGCAACACGGTCCGATGCTGCAATTCGTTTCCCATCGCGGGCGTCTCCGTCACCGCAATCAGAACGTGAAATTCTTCAGCGCGTCGGGCATGCCCTGCGCCATCGCTGCCTGCTCCTTCGCGTTGTAGGTCTGCGAATCCCACAGCTCGAAGTGACTACCCATTCCCAACAACATGACTTCCTTTTCCAGTCCGGCTGCCATGCGCAGCTCGGGCGATACGAGAATCCGGCCCGCGCTGTCGAGATCGACATCCATCGCATTGCCGAGAAAAATGCGCCGCCACCAGTGCGCGTCCATCGGCAGCGCGGCGATCTTGGCGCGGAATACCTCCCATTCCGGGCGCGGAAACAGCAACAGGCAGCCGTCCGGGTGCTTGGTCACAGTCACCCGTCCTTCTGCCTGTCCTTGCAGCGCTTCGCGATAGCGAGCCGGCACCGACATCCGCCCTTTCGCATCGAGCGTCAGCGCCGACGCCCCTTGGAACACTTTCCGCTCTCCCGTTCAGGGCACCGAAGCACCCGCTCAATGCTGAGAATTTAGCCGGAATAGCCCGCCAAATCACACAAAAATACACTTTCTCACACTGTCTCCCACTTTAGAGGAAGGGTGTGGCACGGTCAAGGGAGCGGCCCGCTTTTTTGACGAATTTTGTTAGTTAGAACAAGGACTTACGCGCACATGCTCATGCGGCCCCTCATTCTAAAAACCGTTATAAATGAATGAGCTAGTGCAACTTGTGAAGGTGATACGTGAGAAAGGCGGGCCAGACGGGTGTGCGGACGGGGCTTTCGGGGGCGGGAAAACGAGGAATAAACGGGCGGTATCAGCGGTGGGGAACCGGGGCGACGTCACGCATCGCCCCGGTGGGAATCTCACAGATAGTACGCAGTGCTCGTCATGACTTTCGACGCGGCGCGCATCAGCATCCGCGCGGGCAGCGGCAGCTCGATCCCGCCTGCGTCGGCCGCGGCCTTGCCGTGCTTCACCTCGTCGATCCGCATCTGGTCGACGATCGCGCGCGACGCGGTATCGGCCGCCGGCAACTCGGACATGTGGCCTTCGAGATGGCTCTCGACCTGCCGCTCGGTCTCGGCCATGAAGCCGAGGCTGACCTTGTCGCCGAGCGCGCCGGCCGCCACGCCGATTGCGAGCGAACCCGCATACCAGAGCGGGTTCAGCAGGCTCGGGCGCGAGTCGAGCTCTTTCAGGCGATGCGCGGTCCACGCGAGGTGATCCTCCTCCTCGCGTGCGGCCTCCTCGAACATCGCCTTCGCCGACGCCGTGCGCGCGGTGAGTTTCTGCGCCTGGTACAGCGCCTGCGCGCAGACCTCGCCGACGTGGTTCACGCGCATCAGCCCGGCGGCATGCGTACGCTCCGCAGGCGTCAGTTCGACGGCCGGCGCCTCCGCCGGCGCGGGCACCGGCCGGCTCATCCGGCTAATGCCGGTCAGCGATCGCAGGCCGCGATCGAATTCGCTGATCAGTTCATCCAACACCATCCTGTTCTCCTGGCTGCAGGTGCTGCCGCGAGCGGCAAGGGCACGAGTCCGCTGCGTAACCGACTTGATTATTCAGCGGAAATTGCGGTTAACCCGTGATTTTAACCATTGTTGCATAAAGGAAACATGGCGACCTTGAGCTTCGGCATTTCGCTTTGTGGCAAAAAACGGTTTTGCTACATTACGTGCGACTTCTTGCGAAGTTGATGGGGCCCGTCAACAGAACATAACTATCCGCCCCGCCAGAAAAATTCAGTGAATTTTGGAGATCCGTTAATGAAAAAGTCGCTTCTCGCGCTCGTCGCGCTGGGCGCGTTCGCTGGCGCTGCCCATGCGCAAAGCAGCGTGACGCTTTACGGCATCATCGATGAAGGCCTGCTCTTCAACAACAACGCGGGCGGCAAGCATCTGTACAGCATGGCCAGCGGCGTGATGCAAGGCAGCCGCTTCGGCCTGCGCGGCACCGAAGACCTCGGTGGCGGCCTGAAGGCGATCTTCACCCTCGAAAACGGTTTCGACGTGAACAGCGGCAAGCTCGGTCAGGGCGGCCTGATGTTCGGTCGTCAGGCTTACGTCGGCCTGTCGAGCCAGTACGGTACGGTCACGCTGGGTCGTCAATACGACTCCGTCGTCGACTTCGTCGGCCCGCTCGAGGCAGGCGACCAGTGGGGCGGCTACATCGCCGCTCACCCGGGCGACCTCGACAACTTCAACAACGCGTATCGCGTGAACAACGCAGTCAAGTTCACGAGCCCGACCTACGGCGGCTTCTCGTTCGGCGGCCTGTACAGCTTCGGCGGTCAGGCAGGCCAGTTCTCGAAGAACCAGGTCTGGTCGCTCGGCGCAGGCTACAACAACGGCCCGCTGGTCTTGGGCGTCGGCTACTTGAACGCACGTACGCCGAACCAGTTCGGCGGCATGTTCAACAACGGCTCGGCGTCTTCGTCGGTCTCGTCGCCGATCTACGGCGGGTACGCGAACAACGCGAACACGTACCAGGTCATCGGTGCAGGCGGCGCCTACACGTTCGGCGCAGCGACGATCGGCGCGACGTACTCGAACACGAAGTTCAAGGGCTTCTCGGCAGGCCCGTTCGTGAACCAGACCGCGACGTTCAACAACGGCGAAATCAACTTCAAGTATCAGCTGACCCCGGCGCTGATTCTCGGCGCTGCGTACGACTACACGCAAGGCAGCAAGATCGACGGCAACTCGGCAGCCAAGTACCACCAAGGCTCGCTGGGCGTCGACTACTTCCTGTCGAAGCGTACCGACGTGTACGCAATCGGCGTGTACCAGCACGCATCGGGCAACGTGCTCGACTCGAACGGCAACGTCCTGAAGGCGACGGCAGCGATCAACGGTCTCGCAGGTTCGAGCTCGGCCAACCAGGTCGCAGCACGCGTCGGCATCCGTCACAAGTTCTAATCAGCTTGCCTGGCAAGCCGCAGCATATTGAAGGCGCCTTCGGGCGCCTTTTTCTTTTCCGGTCGGTGCAGCCGCGAAGCCGGAGCGTGGCGAACCGTATCGACTCCGATGCGCTCATCGAGAAGGCACCGTCCTGTCCTTGCTGCGTCGTAACGCATTGCTGCCGCATCGAGCCACTCCAGAAGCCGCCTCGCGCGGAAACAGCCTCATCCGGGTCAAGCCGCAAACGAAAAAGCCCGGCACAAGCCGGGCTTTTTCGTTCCGATCGATCGACCGCCGTTATGCGCGTCCGTCGCGCAGTTCGCGCCGCAGGATCTTGCCGACGTTCGTTTTCGGCAGCTCCGTACGGAACTCGACCAGCTTCGGCCGCTTGTAGCCTGTGAGACGCTCCTTGCAGTAGGCAAGGATGTCCTTGTCGGTGAGCGCCGGGTCCTTCTTCACGACGAACAGCTTCACGGCTTCGCCGGAATGCTCGTCGGGCACGCCGACCGCTGCCACCTCGAACACGCCCGGATGCGACGCCACCACGTCCTCGACTTCGTTCGGGTACACGTTGAAGCCCGACACGAGGATCATGTCCTTCTTCCGGTCGACGATCTTCACGTAACCTCGCGCATCCATCACGCCGACGTCGCCCGTCTTGAAGAAGCCGTCCGCGAACATGACCTTCGCGGTTTCGTCCGGCCGGTTCCAGTAGCCGGCCATCACCTGCGGCCCGCGGATGCAGATCTCGCCGGGTTCGCCGAGCGCGACGTCGTTGCCCGCGTCGTCGCGAATCGCCACTTCGGTCGACGGCAGCGGCAAGCCGATCGTCCCGCTGTACTCGGTGGCCGTCACGGGGTTGCAGGTCGCCACCGGCGACGTTTCAGACAGCCCATAACCCTCGATAATCGCCGTATGGGTCTTTTCATACCAGCGTTTCGCGACGCCTTCCTGGATCGCCATGCCGCCGCCGTTGGCGATCACGAGCTTCGACAGGTCGAGCTGACTGAATTCCGGATGGTTCAGCAGTGCGTTGTACAGCGTGTTGACCGCCGGGATCGTCGAGATCTGGTAGCCCTTCAGCTCCTTGATCATGCCGGCGATGTCGCGCGGATTCGGGATCAGGATGCCCATGCCACCGGTACGCATCGTCAGGAAGCCGCAGACGGTCAGCGCGAACACGTGATACAGCGGCAGCGCGACAACGGTCACGAACTGTTTCACGTCCGGAAACTTCTCGTGAGCCGGATGATGCCAGGCGCCCGCCTGCAGCACGTTCGACACGATGTTCCGGTGCAGCAGCGTCGCCCCCTTCGCCACGCCGGTCGTACCGCCCGTGTATTGCAGGAACGCGACGTCATCGGGGCCGATCTTCTGCGCCTTGAATGCCTGGCGCGCACCTTCCGACAGTGCGGCCTTGAAGCGCGTGAACGACGGCAGCTGCCAGGCAGGCACCATCTTCTTGACGTTGCGCACGACGTAGTTGACGAGCCATCCCTTGATGCCCAGCAGATCGCCCATCGATGCAACGACGACGTGCTTGACGCCCGTATTCGCGATGACGGCCTGCAGCGTCGACGCGAAATTCTCGAGGATGACGATCGCCTCCGCACCGCTGTCCTTCAGCTGATGCTCGAGCTCGCGCGGCGTATAGAGCGGGTTGACGTTGACGACGGTGTAGCCTGCGCGCAGTACCGCGGCGATCGCCACGGGGTACTGCAGCACGTTCGGCATCATGATCGCGACGCGCGCCCCGCGCGCAAGCCCGCGCGATTGCAGCCACGCGCCGAACTGGCGCGACAGCTTGTCGAGTTCGCCGTACGTGATGCCCTTGCCCATGCAGACGAATGCCGTGCGGTCGCGATACTGCCGGAAGCTTTCGTCGAGCAGGTCGGGAACGGAGGGATAAGGAGACGCGTCAATTTCGGCTGGAACGCCGGGTGGGTACGATTTCAGCCAAATTTTGTCCATACCGCGCGTCTCCTCACAGATTTTCGAATGGTCGTGCTAAAACGCATCGTAACGGCTCGCTCGTTCCGAGACAACAGGGTTAGATGTCCACTTCGAACTTCAGTGGAAATTCGTCTGATGATACGGTGATATCCGATCAAATGCGCTCAACTTCCACGAGGCAGTCGTAGAACGTCGCCGAATTGCCGAGATCGGTGAGTGCCTGGCTCGTCACTTCGTTCGCGTTTCTGCCGTCCGGCGACAGCTTCTTCCACCAGATCGACAGCCCGACGACGAGCCCTGCGCGCGCGCGATCGGTAATTCTCGCGAGCGCCTGCATCGATCCGCGGTCGTTGAAGATGCGAACGACGTCACCTTCCGCGATACCGCGCGCATCGGCGTCAGACGGGTGGATGTCGAGATGCGGCTCGCCTTCGGTATGACGCAGGCTGTCGACGTTCACGAACGTACTGTTCAGGAAGTGGCGAGCCGGCGGCGAGATCATCGCGAGCGGATAGCGTGCGGCGAGATCGGGCGCGGCCTCGGCCGACTCGAATGGCGGCAGGTAGTCGGGCACGGGATCCGCGCCCATCTGCTCGAGTCGGGGGCTGTAGAACTCACACTTGCCGGACGGCGTGCGGAAACCGCCGTTCGCGAACGGCGCCTCCGGCAGCTTGAGCCTCAACCAGCCATCGCGCTTGAGCGTGTCCCAATCGCTGTCGAGCACCGGATCGTCCCAGCGGAGCGCCGCGCGCGCGACCTCTTCGTCGCTGTGATAAAGCGCGGGTTCGTCGAGCCCCATGCTGCGCGCGATGCCGCGGAAGATCTCCGTATTCGGCCGAGCCTCTCCCACCGGAGGAATCGACGGCAGGTTCGCCATCACATAGGTGTGACCGTACGATTTGTGGATGTCCAGATGCTCGAGCTGGGTAGTGGCCGGCAACACAATATCGGCGAAATCGACGGTATCTGTCTTGAAATGCTCGAGAACGACCGTGAACAGATCGTCACGTGCGAACCCTGCCGCGACCTTCGATGAATCCGGCGCGACAGCCACCGGGTTCGAGTTGTATACGATCACCGCTTCGACCTTCGGCCCGAAGGTGGCATCGCCCGGGTGCAGCAGCGCGTCGCCGATCGCGTTCATGTTGATGATGCGCGGCAGTTTGTGCGGCCAGCCCGGCATCAAATCCGGGCGAAGCAGCGCAGCCTGATTGACCGGCGCGGATTCCGACGACGAGAGCAACAGCCCGCCGGCCCGGTCCCGCCAGGCGCCCGTCAGCGCAGGCAGGCTTGCGATCGCGCGCACGGCGTTGCCGCCACCGCGAACACGCTGCATGCCGTAGTTGAGACGGATCGATGCCTTGCGGGTGGCACCGTAACGACGTGCAAGGTCGATCAGCTCCGACGCGTCGATCCCGCAGATCTGCGCAACGCGTTCCGGGGGATAGGACATCGCCCGCTCCTTGAGCGCGTCGAAGCCGAGCGTATGGCTGGCGATGTAATCGTGATCGAGCAGGTCTTCGGTCATCAGCACATGCATCATGCCGAGTGCGAACGCGCCGTCGGTACCGGGTTTCAACGCGATGTGCTGATGACACTTCTCCGCTGTCAGCGAACGATACGGATCGATGGCGACAAGACGTGCGCCTCGGCGCTTCGCTTCCTGCGCACGCGTCCAGAAGTGCAGGCTCGACGCGATCGGGTTTGCTCCCCAAATCAGAATCAGCTCGCTTTCCTCGAAATGCTCGAGGTGCATGCCGAGACTGCCGCCATAGGTGTAACGCAACCCCGCTGCACCGGCCGCCGCACAGATCGTGCGTTCGAGTCGCGAGGCACCGAGCTTGTGGAAGAATCGCTGGGCGATCCCCTCCCCCTGCACGAGCCCCATCGTCCCCGCATAGCTGTACGGCACGATTGCTTCCGGTGTGCGCGCCGCGATTTCACCGAGACGACGGCCGATCTCATCGAACGCCTCATCCCAGCTGATGGGTACGAAATGCCCTTCCCCTTTGGCACCGATACGTTTGAGCGGGACGGTGAGGCGGTCGGGGTGATGAACGCGATCGGCGTATCGGCTGACTTTCGTACACAACACGCCTTGTGTCGGCGGATGGTCGGGATCGCCCGTGACCTTGATCGCCTTGCCGTTTTCGACAGTCACACGCATTGCGCACGTGTCCGGACAATCATGCGGGCAAACGGCCCGAGCTACCTGAATGGCGGCGTTCATCGTTTTGTGTGCAGAGATGGGGATTCGCAAATTTTACGTGGACACGCCGAATAAAGCGTTCATTTCGTACGGTTTCTGAGGTATTTGGCCGAAACGCGATGGGGGGAATCGGCTTGGTTTCGGTGGTTTGGTGCGTCGTCCGCGGGGGATTTGCATGGTGACCCGACGCTCGTTGTCGACGATGGCAAGCTAATCACGTCCGAGTGTGCCAACCGAGGCGCGGGAGAGAGAAATTGCAGCTTTGATCGGAGATAGCAGCAATAGGCCAAGGGATCGCGGATGATACTGGCCGATTGGCGTTCCGGGAGCTGCGAGCGCTTGTACCTGGGAGAGGCGATGTGGAAACTCCAGCCAAGCCACCACGCCCCCATGCATTTCCGCCGCTCAAATGCAAAAAC
>NZ_JAUJQE010000019.1:0-91310 GCF_030482505.1 Burkholderia sp. AU45274
CCGTTCGACTTGCATGTGTAAGGCATGCCGCCAGCGTTCAATCTGAGCCAGGATCAAACTCTTCAGTTTAAACCTGTTACTGTTTTCGGTTCAGTTAAGAACCGGTCGCTCACTCAAAGCTGACAGGTAAATGAATTACTTCATAAACCTGACTTACTTTAGTGTGAGACTCTTGATACTTTCGCTATCTGATCCGAGGATCAGCTCGCCTTCATCAAGCGCCCACACTTATCGGCTGTTAATTTTTAAAGAGCATTCTGCGAGGAACTTCGTGTTTCCCGGCAGCGCTGCGTTTTCAGCAGCAGAGAAGCGAAATTATGAACCGTGTTTCGCAGTTCGTCAACAACTTTTTACACTACATCGTTGCGACTGCGGGGTTCAACTTCCAGGCCAGCTGCGCGCTTCAGACTCCAGCACACCACCCACCTTGCTTCCCTTCTCCCACGCCGCGTTTCCGTTAGCGCGAAAGAGGCGTGATTCTAAGCACCCACCCCCGCCTACGCAAGCCCCTTTGTGAAAATATTTTGAAAAGGCCCCCGTGCGCTGACGCGCACGGGGGCTTCGGGCTCGACGGGCCGGGCAAACATGCCGACGACCGATACCGCCCCGTCGCCGGCCAACTACCCCACCAACCCGATCAGCGGTGCTTGAACACTGGCTTCCGTTTTTCGACGAATGCCGCCATCCCTTCCTTCTGGTCTTCGGTCGCGAACAGCGAATGGAACAGCCGACGCTCGAAGTGGACGCCTTCGGCCAGCGTCGTCTCGTACGCGCGGTTCACCGACTCCTTGACCATCATGACCGCCGGCAGCGAAAACTCGGCGATCGTCGCCGCGGCGGCAAGCGCCTCGTCGAGCAGCGTGTCGGCCGGCAGCACACGAGACACGAGCCCCGCGCGCTCCGCTTCGGCAGCATCCATGAAACGTGCAGTCAGGCACATATCCATCGCCTTCGCCTTCGACACCGCGCGCGGCAGACGCTGCGTGCCGCCCGCACCCGGCATGACACCCAGCTTGATTTCCGGCTGGCCGAACTTGGCCGTGTCCGCCGCAAAAATGATGTCGCACATCATGGCCAGCTCACAACCACCGCCCAGTGCAAAGCCCGAAACCGCCGCAATGATCGGCTTGCGGATCTCACGGACCGTCTCCCAGTTACGCGTGATGTAGTCGCCCCGGTAGACATCCATATAGGAGTAGGTCGCCATCATGCCGATGTCCGCGCCAGCCGCGAACGCCTTCTCGCTCCCGGTCACCACGATCGCGCCGATGCCATCGTCCGCATCGAACGCCTTCAGCGCGTCGCCCAGCTCATCCATCAGTGCATCGTTCAGCGCATTCAGCGCCTTCGGACGGTTCAGCGTAACCAGCCCGACACGCCCCCGGGTCTCCACCAGGATGTTCTCGTAAGCCATCTATTTCTCCTCGATCAATGAAATGAGAAACGCCTCGCACATGCGAATAGTTTGATGCTACCATTCTCCGACCAACCGGTCGGTTAATTAATCGATCCAACCCCTCTCAACGTCCATCAGGCTGCCGCCATGACCCATGCACTGTTCACGAAGCACGAAGACACGCTGAAACACGCACTCGCCGCAATCGAGAGCCGCGGGTACTGGAGCCCGTTCACCGAAATGCCGAGCCCCAAAGTGTACGGGGAAAGCGCGAACGCAGATGGTGAGGCCGCGTTCAAGTCGCACCTCGACAAGACGTTCGCGCTCGACCAGCCGGCGTCCGGAGAAACGGTCGGCGCAGAGCGGTCGCCGTACGGCATTGCACTGGGCATCCGGTATCCGAAGTCGACGCCCGACGAACTGATCGCCGCCGCTGCCGCAGCACAACGCTCGTGGCGCGAAGCCGGCCCGAGCGCCTGGATCGGCGTCAGTCTCGAAATCCTCGCGCGCCTGAATCGCGCCAGCTTCGAAATCGCCTACAGCGTGATGCACACCACGGGGCAGGCATTCATGATGGCGTTCCAGGCCGGCGGCCCGCACGCGCAAGATCGTGCGCTCGAAGCAGTCGCCTATGCATGGGACGAACTGCGCCGCATCCCGGCCGACGCGCACTGGGAAAAACCGCAAGGCAAGAACCCGCCGCTCGCGATGCACAAGCGCTACACGATCGTCCCGCGCGGCACCGGGCTCGTGCTCGGCTGCTGCACCTTCCCGACCTGGAACGGCTATCCCGGCCTGTTCGCCGATCTCGCAACCGGCAACACCGTGATCGTCAAGCCGCATCCGGGTGCGATCCTGCCGCTCGCCATCACCGTCCGGATCGCTCGCGACGTGCTGCGCGAAGCCGGTTTCGATCCGAACGTCGTCACGCTCCTCGCGACCGAACCCAACGACGGCGCACTCGTCCAGGATCTCGCGCTGCGCCCCGAGATCAAGCTGATCGACTTCACCGGCAGCACGCAAAACGGCACGTGGCTCGAACGCCATGCCCACCAGGCACAGGTCTATACCGAGAAGGCCGGCGTCAACCAGATCGTGATCGACTCGACCGACGACCTGAAGGCCGTCGCCAGGAACATCGCGTTCTCGCTGGCGCTGTACTCCGGCCAGATGTGCACGGCACCGCAGAACATCTACGTGCCGCGCGACGGCATCCGGACGGCGGACGGCCATGCGAGCTTCGACGAGGTCGCACAAGCCATCGCCGTTGCCGTGCAAAAACTCACCGGCGACCCGGCACGCTCGGTCGAACTGATCGGCGCAATCCAGAACGAAAGCGTGACCGCACGCATCGACAACGCCCGCGAGCTCGGCCGCGTGCTCGCCGACAGCCTGACCCTCCAGCACCCTGCGTTCCCCGATGCCCGCGTGCGCACGCCGCTCGTGCTGCAACTCGACGTGGCCGATCGCGAGAAATTCACGCAGGAATGGTTCGGCCCGATCTCGTTCGTGATCGCGACCGACTCGACCGCGCAGTCGCTCGACCTCGCCGGGGAAATCGCGGCCGAACATGGCGCGCTGACCCTCTCCGTCTACAGCACCGACGACGCGATCGTCGACGCCGCCCACGACGCGGCGGTACGCGGTGGCGTCGCACTGTCGATCAACCTGACGGGCGGCGTGTTCGTGAACCAGTCTGCCGCGTTCTCGGATTTCCACGGCACGGGCGCGAATCCGGCAGCCAACGCGGCGTTGGCCGACCCGGCGTTCGTCGCCAACCGGTTCCGCGTAGTGCAAAGCCGTGTCCATGTTGCGCCGAAAGCAGCACCCGTGGAAGCCGGCCAACCGGCATAACCCGAATGGCCGACGTGCAAACGCCGCCACGTTCTCTACCATGAACGAATCCGCCACCCGGCGGGTTCGTTGCTCATCGATACGCCCATGACAGACGCCTATATCTGCGACGCGATTCGCACTCCCATCGGCCGCTACGGCGGCGCCCTGAAAGATCTCCGCGCCGACGACCTCGGTGCGGTGCCGCTCAAGGCGCTCATCGAGCGCAACCGTGATGTCGACTGGGCGGCGATCGACGACGTGATCTACGGCTGCGCGAACCAGGCCGGCGAGGACAACCGCAACGTCGCGCGCATGTCGTCGCTGCTCGCCGGCCTGCCGACCGACGTGCCCGGCACGACGCTGAACCGGCTGTGCGGCTCCGGGATGGACGCGATCGGCACGGCCGCGCGCGCGATCAAGGCGGGCGAGGCGCGCCTGATGATCGCAGGCGGCGTCGAGAGCATGACGCGTGCGCCGTTCGTGATGGGCAAGGCCACGAGCGCGTTCGCACGCCAGGCCGACGTTTTCGACACGACGATCGGCTGGCGCTTCATCAATCCGCTGATGAAACAGCTGTATGGCGTCGATTCGATGCCCGAGACGGCCGAAAACGTCGCGGTCGACTACAACATCAGCCGAGCCGACCAGGATCTGTTCGCGCTGCGCAGCCAGCAGAAGGCTGCACGTGCGCAGCAGGACGGCACGCTTGCCGACGAAATCGTTGCCGTCACGATTCCGCAGAAGAAAGGCGATCCGGTGGTCGTCGCGCGCGACGAGCATCCGCGCGAGACATCGCTCGAAGCGCTCGCGAAGCTGAAGGGCGTCGCGCGCCCGGACGGCTCGGTGACGGCCGGCAACGCCTCGGGCGTCAACGACGGTGCGTGCGCGCTGCTGCTCGCCAATGCGCAAGCAGCCGACCAGTACGGCCTGCGCCGCCGCGCACGCGTCATCGGCATGGCGACAGCCGGCGTCGCGCCGCGCGTGATGGGCATCGGGCCCGCGCCGGCCACACAAAAACTGCTGCACCAGCTCGGCATGACAATCGACCAGTTCGACGTGATCGAGCTGAACGAGGCGTTCGCGTCCCAAGGTCTCGCGGTGCTGCGCATGCTCGGCGTCGCCGACGATGATCCGCGCGTGAACCCGAACGGCGGTGCGATCGCACTGGGACATCCGCTCGGCGCATCAGGCGCCCGGCTCGTGACCACGGCGCTCCACCAACTCGAGCGTACGGGCGGCCGCTTTGCGCTCTGTACGATGTGCATCGGCGTCGGCCAGGGCATCGCGCTCGCGATCGAACGCGTGTAACCGACGCACCGCGCGCCTATAACGAAGTCATGAAGGAGACACTGCATGTCCTATCAGGCGATTCAGCTGGAAATCGATCAGGCCTCGAACGTAGCCACGATTACCCTCAACCGCCCCGACAAGCTGAACAGCTTTACGCGGGCGATGCATCGCGAGTTGCAGTCGGCACTCGATGATGTCGAGGCAGCCGGCGCGCGTGCACTGATCCTGACGGGTGCGGGGCGCGGCTTCTGCGCGGGCCAGGACCTGGCCGATCTCGACTTCACGCCGGGCGCGTCCACCGATCTCGGCGCGCTGATCGACGAGCACTTCAATCCACTGATCCGCCGCCTGCAGCGTCTGCCGATTCCGGTGATCGCCGCCGTCAACGGCACGGCGGCCGGCGCCGGCGCGAATCTCGCGCTCGCCTGCGATCTCGTGTTCGCCGCCCGCTCGAGCAGCTTCATCCAGGCCTTCGTCAAGATCGGTCTCGTGCCCGATTCGGGCGGTACGTGGTTCCTGCCGCAACGCGTCGGCATGGCACGCGCGCTGGGGCTCGCGCTGACCGGCGACAAGCTCGGCGCCGAACAGGCCGAGCAATGGGGCTTGATCTGGCGCGCTGTCGACGACGACGCGCTCGCTGCATCAGCCCGCCAGCTCGCCACCCAGCTCGCGCAGCAGCCGACGCTCGCGATCGCATCGATCAAGCAATCGATGCGTGCCAGTGTCACGAACACGCTCGACCAGCAACTCGACATGGAACGCGACCTGCAGCGCATGCTCGGCCAGTCGCACGACTACGCGGAAGGCGTGAAGGCATTCATCGAGAAGCGCGCGCCGCGCTTCGAGGGGCGTTGACATGACAAACGCCACTGCCACGCTCGCCCCCGATGCACTCGCTCGCGCCACCGCGCGGGCCATGTACGACGCCGACGCATGCAGCCGTGCGTTCGGGATGGAAATCGCCGAAGTACGCGCCGGCTACGCGCGCCTGCAGATGCGCGTGCGGCCCGAATTCCTGAACGGGCATCAGACCTGCCATGGCGGGATCATCTTCACGCTGGCCGATTCGACGTTCGCGTTCGCGTGCAACTCGTACAACGTGAATACCGTCGCGGCCGGCTGCTCGATCGAATTCCTGCGCCCCGTGCACGGCGATGACGTGCTGACGGCCGAGGCGATCGAGCAGGCGCGTGCTGGCCGCCAAGGCATCTACGACATCCGCGTCACGAACCAGACCGGTGAAACCGTCGCGATGTTTCGCGGCAAATCCGCCCAGATCAAGGGCACGGTCATCCCGGAAGACCGCTGACGTCGACGGCTCGCACATAACAAACACTGGAGACATGCATGACTACCCCGCTACCGCTCGAGCCGATCGAGACCGCCTCACGCGACGAGCTGACCGCGCTGCAGCTCGAGCGCCTCAAGTGGTCGCTCCGGCATGCGTATGACCACTCCCCCGTCTATCGTCGCAAGTTCGACGACGCGGGTGTCCACCCGGACGACCTGAAGACGCTCGCCGACCTGTCGCGCTTCCCGTTCACGACGAAGAGCGACCTGCGCGACAGTTACCCGTTCGGGATGTTCGCGGTGCCGCAGGACCAGATCTCGCGCATTCATGCGTCGTCGGGCACGACCGGCAAGCCGACGGTCGTCGGCTATACGGCCCGCGACATCGACACTTGGGCGAATCTCGTCGCGCGCTCGATCCGCGCCGCCGGGGCGCGCCGCGGCGACAAGGTGCACGTCAGCTACGGCTATGGCTTGTTCACGGGCGGGCTTGGCGCGCACTACGGTGCCGAACGCGCGGGGCTGACCGTGATCCCGTTCGGTGGCGGCCAGACCGAGAAGCAGGTGCAGCTGATCCAGGATTTCCGGCCCGACATCATCATGGTGACGCCGAGCTACATGCTGTCGATCGCCGACGAAATCGAGCGCCAGGGTCTCGATCCCGTGCAGAGTTCGCTGCGCATCGGCATCTTCGGCGCGGAACCCTGGACCAACGACATGCGCGTCGCGATCGAGCAGCGGATGGGCATCGATGCGGTCGACATTTACGGGCTGTCCGAAGTGATGGGCCCCGGCGTCGCGTCCGAATGCGTCGAGACCAAGGACGGCCCGACCATCTGGGAAGACCACTTCTATCCGGAAATCATCGATCCCGAAACCGGCGAGGCGCTTCCGGACGGCGAACTCGGCGAGCTCGTGTTCACGTCGCTGACAAAGGAGGCGCTGCCGATCGTCCGCTACCGGACCCGCGACCTCACGCGGCTGTTGCCCGGCACTGCCCGCACGATGCGCCGGATGGAGAAGATCACCGGGCGCTCGGACGACATGATGATCGTGCGCGGCGTCAACGTGTTCCCGACGCAAATCGAGGAGCAGTTGCTCAAGCAGCACGCGCTCGCCCCGCACTATCAGATCGTGCTGACGAAGGAAGGCCCGCTCGACGTGATGACGCTCAATGTCGAGCCTTGCCCCGAGACAGCACCCGATACGGCGGCGATCCATGCGGCAAAACAGGCGCTCGCCTACGACATCAAGTCGCTGATCGGCGTAACGGCCGTGATCAACGTGCTTCCCGTGAACGGGATCGAGCGGTCGGTCGGCAAGGCGCGACGCGTCGTCGACAAGCGCAGGGGCTGACGAAAATCGCTACGCGTGCATGACGCGCGGTGAATCCAAAGTGGCAAATGAAACAGCCCGATCGGCCAACACCGATCGGGCTGTTTCATTCCAGGACGCCTTTGGGCATCCGCCGACGCAACAAGCGCATCACGAAATCTGGCACCGCAGGTACGCCCTCACGATCAGAGCGACGTGCCCCACGCACACCGCCGCTTCCACGCCGCACCTATCGCATCGGCAGCGCCCCGAGAAACCACGAGCACCCGCGCCGCGTCACATCACGAATTCGGGAACAGCAGCCACATCCGGCCGACCTGCTTCATCCGCCCGGCCTGATCGCCTGCATCGTCGCCGAGCCCCCAGAAATAGTCGGCCCGCACGCCCCCCTTGATCGCGGAGCCCGTATCTTGCGCGAACACGAGCCGGTTCATCGGCGTATTCGTCAGCGGGCGCGTCGTCTGCAGGAACACGGGCGTGCCGAGCGGGATCGACGACGGGTCGACGGCGATCGAACGCTCCGGCGTCAGCGGTACGCCCAGTGCACCGATCGGGCCGTCCGCGCCGCCGTGCGGCGCATCTTCCTTGGTCGGCATGTCGCGGAAGAACACGAACCGCGGGTTCGTATCGAGCAACGCGTCGACCCGGGTCGGGTTCGCCTTCGCCCACGCCTTGATGCCCTGCATCGTCGCCTGAGCGGGCGTCAGCTCGCCGCGATCGAGCAGCCACTTGCCGATCGAGCGGTACGGCTGGTTGTTGGTGCCGCCGAAGCCGACCCGCATCACCGAACCGTCGTCGAGCAGCACGCGCCCCGAGCCCTGCACCTGCAGGAAGAACGCTTCGATCGGGTCGTCGACCCACACGAGTTCGTTGCCGTTCAGGATGCCGGCGCGTTCGAGCTGCGCGCGTGCCGGCAGCGCGGCGCCCGCGCGATAACCGGCCGGCCAGCGGTAGAGCGCGTACTGATACGGACCGCGACGCACGCGCGAACCGTGCAGCAGCGGCTCGTAATAGCCGGTCACGAGCCCGTCGAGCGTACCGTCGGTGTTCGCAAGCTGGAACGGCGTGAAATACGTTTCGAAGAACGTGCGTGCACTGCTGACGTCAAGCTCGTCGAGCCGGTCGGCGGCCGCGCAAGCGCGTGCCCAGGCCGGCTGGCGCGCGAGCCGCACGCAGTTCTGTCGCAGCGCGGCGGTTGCGCCGAGCAGCGAATCGTCCTGCCAGCCCGGCACCTGCTGCCACGCAACCGGCGTGAGCCGCTTCGCGGCAACCTGACCCGGCACGATCGCCGCGCCGGTCGGCGGCTTCAGCGACGACGTCCGCGTCGGCGCGCCACCGCACGCTGCCAGCAGCGCCGCTGCCGCGGCAGCCGCAACCCACCCGGCCACCCGGGGCCCAAACCACATACAATGTCCGTTCTTGATGGAAACCGCCATGTCAGATTTTCTCGACCAATATCCGATGCTCATCTTCGCGCTCGAAGCCTTCGTCGCGCTCGCCCTGCTGATCTTCATCGTCGTGTGGACGTCGTCGGGCAGAAAGAAGCACACCCGCAAGCCGCGCTAACACCCTGACGCACTCCGCCCGCTCAATGCAGCGTGCGCGGCATGTGCAGTGCGAACTCGTCGACCGGCGCCTCGAAACGCTCGCCGTCCTCCGCCACGCAGAAGTACGCGCCACGCATCGTGCCGACCGGTGTCGCGATCACGGCCCAGCTCGTGTACTCGAAGTGCTCGCCCGGCTGGAGCAGCGGCTGGTGCCCGACGACGCCGAGCCCCTTCACTTCCTGCACGTGGTTCTCGCTGTCCGTGATGATCCAGTGACGCGCGATCAGCTGTGCCGCGACCTGTCCCGTGTTGCGGATCGTCAGCGTGTACGCGAATGCGTATTGACGGCGATCGGGGTCGGATTGTTCCGGCAAGTAGCTGGTTTTCACCGAAACGGTGAATTGATACTGACTCATGGTGTTTCCGCTGGAAGATGACCGCCCGTGCCGGCATGGGCAACGGGGCCGCGGGCGCGCCGCATTGGTTCGGCATTCTATGCGCAATCCGGCCTCGACCGCACGGCCTGTCGCCGCGCACCGGGTCGCCGGACGGTAGAATGGCGGTTTTGCGCCGCAACGTCCCCGCTCCCCTGCCATGACCCAATTCCGCATCGCTCCCAGCATCCTGTCGGCCGATTTCGCACGGCTCGGCGAAGAAGTCCGCAACGTGGTCGCCGCCGGCGCCGACTGGATCCACTTCGACGTGATGGACAACCATTACGTGCCGAACCTGACCATCGGCCCGCTCGTGTGCGAAGCGATCCGCCCGCACGTGCAGGTGCCGATCGACGTGCACCTGATGGTGCGCCCGGTCGACCGGATCGTGCCCGATTTTGCGAAGGCCGGTGCCAACCTGATCAGCTTCCACCCGGAAGGCTCCGATCACATCGACCGCACGCTGTCGCTGATCCGCGACCACGGCTGCAAGGCCGGCCTCGTGTTCAACCCGGCCACGCCGCTGAACTACCTCGACCACGTGATGGACCGCCTCGACTTCGTGCTGCTGATGTCGGTCAACCCGGGCTTCGGCGGCCAGTCGTTCATTCCGGAAACGCTGAACAAGCTGCGCGAAGCACGCGCACGCATCGACGCGTACACCGAGCGCACCGGCCGAGAGATCCTGCTTGAAGTCGACGGCGGCGTGAAGACCGACAACATCGCGGAAATCGCGGCGGCCGGCGCCGACACCTTCGTCGCGGGTTCGGCGATTTTCGGCAAGCCGGACTACCGCAAGGTGATCGACGAGATGCGCGCCGCGCTCGCTACCGTCGAGCGGAGCTGACGCCGTGGCCGACTCGTCGCTCGCCGGCCCTGCATCGGCCGGGGCCGCACCGGAAGCCGCTCCGATCCGCTTCGCCACGCCGCGCATCGACGCGGCGCTGATCGATCTCGACGGCACCATGGTCGATACGGCCGACGATTTCACGGCCGGCCTGAACGGGATGCTCGCGCAGCTCGGCGCGCCGGCCACGTCGCGCGACGAGGTGATCGGCTACGTCGGCAAGGGCTCCGAACACCTGATCCAGAGCGTGCTGAAGCCGCGCTTCGCAGCCGACGAGGCGCACGCCCGCTTCGACGACGCACTCGCGATCTACCAGACCGAGTACGCGAAGATCAACGGCCGCCACACACGCCTCTACCCGGACGTGGCCGCCGGTCTCGACGCGCTGCGCGCAGCCGGCATCCGGCTCGCGTGCGTGACGAACAAGCCGCATCGCTTCGCGGTCGAGCTGCTCGAGCAATACGGGCTGGCCGATTGCTTCGGCATCGTGCTCGGCGGCGACAGCGTCGCGCGCAAGAAGCCCGATCCGCTGCCGATGCTGACGGCCTGCAACGCGCTCGGCGTCGCACCGGATGCGGCAGTCGCGATCGGCGACTCGGAAAACGATGCGCTGGCAGGCCGCGCGGCCGGGATGGCGACGCTGACGGTGCCGTACGGCTACAACCATGGCAAAGCTATACAAACGATAAATTCGGATGGTATAGTCGATTCGTTGCTGGTCGCAGCTCGCGCGATCTCCGCGCACAACGCCGGCCGGCCAACCCTCTGATTATTTCTTCCATCTGCATGTTTCTGAATAAAAAACGGAGTCTGAGCAGCATCGACCGGGGAGCCTGGCCCTGGCGTCGCTGGTCGCGCTAACCTCTTCGATGAGGTACGCTGAAGCACGTCTTCAGCGCCGTTTTTTATCTCGCTGCGCATCCGCGCGCCGATCGTCGCACCACCTCGAGTTCTACCGCGTCCGAACGCTTGCGTTCAGGTGCGGCCGCTGGCTCGCGACGTTCACGCCCGGAGTGCCGGCCGGCAACAGGCACTTCTCGATCGACCGCCCTTTCGCCGACGGCAACCCGCGCAGCGTCAAGTGATCCCTGGCGCACGCGCCGCTCGTCCCGAACAGGACCGGAACATGACCGAACTCGAATTTCAATCGCTCGCGAACGAAGGCTACAACCGCATCCCGCTGATCGCGGAGGCCCTCGCCGATCTCGAAACGCCGCTGTCCCTCTACCTGAAGCTGGCCCAGCCCGAACGCTCGGGCGCCAACTCGTTCCTGCTCGAATCGGTGGTCGGCGGCGAACGCTTCGGCCGCTATTCGTTCATCGGCCTGCCCGCCCGTACGCTCGTGCGGACCCGCAACGGCGTGTCGGAAGTCGTACGCGACGGCGAGGTCGTCGAGACGCACGACGGCGACCCGTTCCAGTTCATCGAATCGTTCCAGGCGCGCTTCAAGGTGGCGCAGCGCCCGGGCCTGCCACGCTTCTGCGGCGGTCTCGCCGGCTATTTCGGCTACGACGCGGTGCGCTACATCGAGAAGAAGCTCGCGAACACCGCACCGCGCGACGATCTCGGCCTGCCCGACATCCAGTTGCTGCTGACCGAGGAAGTCGCGGTCATCGACAACCTCGCCGGCAAGCTGTACCTGATCATCTACGCGGATCCGAGCCAGGCCGAAGCCTATACGAAGGCGAAACAACGCCTGCGCGAACTGAAGCAGCGCCTGCGCACGACCGTGCAGCCGCCGGTCACGTCGGCGAGCGTGCGCACCGAGACGTTCCGCGAGTTCAAGAAGGATGATTATCTGGCCGCCGTGCGCCAGGCGAAGGAATACATCGCGGCCGGCGAGCTGATGCAGATCCAGGTCGGCCAGCGTCTGACGAAGCCGTACCGCGACAATCCGCTGTCGCTGTATCGCGCGCTGCGTTCGCTGAACCCGTCGCCGTACATGTACTACTACAACTTCGGCGATTTCCACGTGGTCGGCGCATCGCCGGAAATCCTCGTGCGCCAGGAAAAGCGCGGCGAAGACCAGATCGTCACGATCCGCCCGCTTGCCGGCACGCGACCGCGCGGCAACACGCCCGAGCGCGACGCGGAACTCGCGACCGAGCTGCTCAACGATCCGAAGGAGATCGCCGAGCACGTGATGCTGATCGACCTCGCGCGCAACGACGTCGGCCGCATCGCGGAAATCGGCTCGGTGCACGTGACCGACCAGATGGTCATCGAGAAATACTCGCACGTGCAGCACATCGTCAGCTCGGTCGAAGGCAAGCTGAAGCCCGGCATGACGAACTACGACGTGCTGCGCGCGACGTTCCCGGCCGGCACGCTGTCCGGCGCGCCGAAGGTCCGTGCGATGGAACTGATCGACGAACTCGAGCCGGTCAAGCGCGGGCTGTACGGCGGCGCCGTCGGCTACCTGTCGTTCTCGGGCGAGATGGATCTCGCGATCGCGATCCGCACGGGCCTGATCCACAACGGCAACCTTTACGTGCAAGCGGCGGCCGGCGTCGTCGCGGATTCGGTGCCCGAATCCGAATGGCAAGAGACCGAAAACAAGGCGCGCGCGGTGCTGCGTGCGGCCGAACAGGTCCAGGACGGCCTCGATAGCGACTTCTGACCGGAGACTGACCATGCTGCTCATGATCGACAACTACGACTCGTTTACCTACAACCTGGTCCAGTACTTCGGCGAACTCGGCGAGGACGTGCGCACCTACCGCAACGACGAAATCACGCTCGACGAAATCGCGCGCCTGAATCCCGATGCGATCTGCCTGTCGCCCGGCCCGAGCAACCCGCAGCACGCGGGCATCACGCTCGACGTGCTGAAGGAATTCGCGGGCAAGAAGCCGATCCTCGGCGTGTGCCTCGGCCATCAGGCGATCGGCGAGGCCTTCGGCGGCCGCGTCGTGCGCGCGAAGACCATCATGCACGGCAAGGTGAGCAAGATCGAAACCGACTGCCGCGGTGTATTCGCCGACCTGCCGAAGCACTTCGACGTCACGCGCTATCACTCGCTCGCGATCGAGCGCGAATCGCTGCCCGACTGCCTCGAGGTGTCCGCCTGGACCGACGACGGCGAAATCATGGGCGTGCGCCACAAGACGCTGCCGATCGAAGGCGTGCAGTTCCACCCGGAATCGATCCTGTCCGAGCATGGCCACGCGCTGCTCGAGAATTTTCTGAAACAGGCCCGCGCCGCGGCCGCGCAAGCCGCCTGACGGGAGCCTCACGATGACGATTACCCCGCAGGAAGCGCTGCAGCGCACGATCGAACACCGCGAAATCTTCCACGACGAGATGCTGCACCTGATGCGGCTCATCATGCGCGGCGACATGTCGCCCGTGATGGCGGCCGCGATCATCACCGGGCTGCGCGTGAAGAAGGAGACGATCGGCGAGATCGCCGCCGCCGCGACCGTGATGCGCGAATTCGCGAACCACGTCGAGGTGCAGGACAACTCGAACTTCGTCGACATCGTCGGCACCGGCGGCGACGGCTCGCACACGTTCAACATCTCGACCGCGTCGATGTTCGTCACGGCCGCGGCCGGCGCGAAAGTCGCGAAGCACGGCAACCGCGGCGTATCGAGCAAGTCCGGCAGCGCCGACGTGCTCGAGGCGCTCGGCGTGAACATCGACCTGCAATCCGACCAGGTTGCCGCGTCGATCGCCGAAACGGGCATGGGCTTCATGTTCGCGCCGAACCATCACCCGGCGATGAAGAACATCGCAGCCGTGCGCCGCGAGCTCGGCGTGCGCACGATCTTCAACATCCTCGGCCCGCTGACCAACCCGGCCGGCGCGCCAAACCAGCTGATGGGCGTGTTCCACCCCGACCTCGTCGGCATCCAGGTGCGCGTGATGCAGCGCCTGGGCGCGCAGCACGTGCTGGTCGTGTACGGCAAGGACGGGATGGACGAGGTATCGCTCGGCGCGGCAACGCTCGTCGGCGAGCTGCGCGACGGCAAGGTGCACGAATACGAGATCCATCCGGAAGACTTCGGCCTGCAGATGGTGTCGAACCGCACGCTGAAGGTGGAAAATGCCGACGAATCGCGCACGATGCTGCTCGGTGCGCTGGACAACCAGCCGGGCGTCGCGCGTGAGATCGTCACACTGAACGCCGGCACCGCGCTCTATGCGGCGAACGTCGCCGAGTCGATCGCGGACGGCATCCAGCTGGCCCGCGAAGCGATCGCGAGCGGCAAAGCCCGCGCGAAAGTCGACGAACTCGTGCGCTTCACGCAGCAGTTCAAGCGCTGACTCCCCTTACGAATCAAGCAGGAATCCACATGAGCGACATTCTCGACCGAATCATCGGCGTCAAGCGCGAAGAAGTCGCGGCGGCCATGCGCAGCGCGCCGCTCGAGGCACTGAAACTGGAAGCGTCCGCGCGCGACCTGCGCGACTTCGTCGGCGCATTGCGCGCGAAGCATGCGGCCGGCCACGCGGCCGTGATTTCCGAAATCAAGAAGGCCAGCCCGTCGAAGGGCGTGCTGCGCGAGCATTTCGTGCCTGCCGACATCGCGCGTTCGTATGCAGCGCACGGCGCCGCGTGCCTGTCGGTGCTGACCGACGAGCAGTTCTTCCAGGGTAGCGCCCGCTATCTCGAACAAGCGCGCGCGGCCTGCGAACTGCCGGTGCTGCGCAAGGACTTCATCGTCGACGCGTACCAGATCATCGAAGCGCGCGCGATGGGTGCCGACGCGATCCTGCTGATCGCCGCCGCGCTCGACACGCCGCTGATGCAGGATCTCGAAGCGTATGCACACTCGCTCGGCCTCGCGGTGCTGGTCGAAGTCCACGACCGCAACGAGATGGAACAGGCGCTGACGCTCAAGACGCCGCTGCTCGGCATCAACAACCGCAACCTGCGCACGTTCGAGACGTCGATCCAGACCACGCTCGACATGCTCGACATGATTCCGGCCGACCGGATCGTCGTGACCGAATCGGGCATCCTGTCGCGCACCGACGTCGACACGATGCGCGCGGCGAACGTGAACACGTTCCTCGTCGGCGAGGCGTTCATGCGCGCCGGGCAGCCGGGCGAGGAACTCGCACGGATGTTCTTCTGATGGCGATCGAAAAGGAAATCAAGCTCGCGCTGCCGGCCGGCCAGGCCGACGCCGCGCGACGCTTCTTCGAGACGCTGACCGGCGAACCCGGTCGCGACATCACGCTCGCAAACGTCTATTACGACACGCCCGATCTCGCGCTGGCCCGCTCGAAGAGCGCGGTGCGCGTGCGCCGCACGCCGCACGGCTGGCTGCAGACGTTCAAGACGGTCGGCAGCGCGGAAGGCGGCCTGCATCGCCGCCACGAGTGGGAGCTGCCGGTCGCCGGCGACGCGCTCGAGATCGACGCGCTCGTCGCGGCCTGCGACGTGCCGGAAGCCGCCGCCGCGCTGAATGATGCGGCCGGCTCGCTGTCGGCGCTGTTCCGCACGGATTTTTCGCGTACGCTGTGGCGCATCGCAATCGGCGGCGCAACCGTCGAAGCCGCGGTGGACCTCGGCGAGATCGTCGTCCAGGCGGAACACGAAACGCGCCGCGAACCGATCAGCGAAATCGAACTCGAACTGATCGACGGCCCGGAGGCGGCGCTTGCAACGCTCGCCGCCGAATTGCAGCAAGCGCTGCCGGGCCTCGTTCCCGAAAACATCAGCAAGGCGCAGCGCGGCTACCGGCTGCGCGCGCAATAACCCGCATCACGCATGGCAACCCGCAAGACTTCCCGCGCGCCGCAACAGGCGTCGCTGTTCGATGATCCCGTGCCGGAAACGGCACCGGCCCATATTCCGCCGCCGGCGCCCGAAGCGCCCGCGGCCGGACGCAAGCCCGGCAAGAAAGCCGCCGCTCCGGCTGCGGCCCCGACGGCACCGCAGCCCGTTGCCGCCGACGTCCCGCACCTCGCCGCGCAATTCGACGCGCTGCCGCCCGTCTGGCGCGACGTGCTGAAACCCTTTACCGACAGCGACGCGTACGCGCCGCTGTGCCGCTTCGTCGATGACGAGCGTGCGGCCGGCAAGACGGTCTACCCGACCGACGTGTTCCGCGCGCTGCGCCTGACGAGCCCTGACGACGTAAAAGTCGTGATCCTCGGCCAGGATCCGTACCACGGCGACGATCGCGGCACGCCGCAGGCGCACGGGCTCGCGTTCTCGGTGCCGCCGGCCGTGCGCACGCCGCCGTCGCTGCGCAACATCTTCAAGGAAATCGCCGCTAACTTCGGCCACGACACACCGCGCCACGGCTGCCTCGACACCTGGGCGCGCCAGGGCGTGCTGCTGCTCAACACGGTGCTGACGGTCGAGCGCGGGGCCGCCGCGAGCCATGCGAAGCGCGGTTGGGAGCAATGCACGGACACGCTGATCCGCGAACTCGCCGGCCGCCATCAGGGGCTCGTCTTCATGCTGTGGGGCGCCCACGCACAGGCGAAGCGCGCGCTGTTCGACGCCAGCGCGCACCGCGTGCTCGAGGCGCCGCATCCGTCGCCGCTGTCCGCGCACCGCGGCTTCCTCGGCTGCCGCCATTTCGCGCTCGCGAACGACTATCTGGTCGACGCAGGGCGCGAACCGATCGACTGGCGCCTGCCTGACGTGGCGGAAACGCTCGCGTAACCGCCGCACCGCCGTTCGTTCGCCACGGCAGCCGGCATGCAAAAACGCCGCGCCCCTTTCGGGACGCGGCGTTTTTTTATCGGGCGACGCGGCAGGTGCGACGCACCCGCATCGACCTTACGCGGCGGCGATCGCTTCGCGTGCGCCAGCCAGCGCTGCACTTTGCGCATCCGCGCCGAGGTTCAGGCCTTCCGCGAAGATGAAGTTCACGTCGGTCATGCCGACGAAGCCGAGGAACGTGCGCAGGTACGGGGTCTGGCTGTCGTTCGGCGTACCGGCGTACTTGCCGCCACGAGCCGTCACCACGTGAACCTTCTTGCCCTTGATCAGGCCTTCCGGACCGTTCTCGGTGTAGCGGAACGTGACGCCTGCACGTGCGATCCAGTCGAAGTACGTCTTCAGTTGCGACGAGATGCCGAAGTTGTACATCGGTGCGCCGATCACGATGATGTCGGCAGCTTGCAGTTCGGCGATCAGTGCATCGCTCTTCGCGACGATCGCATTCTGTTCCGCGGTGCGCTTGTCGGCCGGCGTGAAGAACGCGCCGAGCACCGATTCGTCGAGGTGCGGCAGCGCATCGGCCAGCAGGTCGCGAACCACGACGTTCGCGCCGGGGTTCGATTGTTGCAGCTTTGCCGTCAGTTCGTTGGCCAGCAGCGTGGATTGCGCACCTTGCGAACGCGCGGCGGAATTGATTTGCAGAATGGTCGTCATGTCAGGCTCCAGTAGGGTTGCGCTTTGGTAGCGCGAGTGACGCCATTGTGCGTGGCCGCATGATCGCGAAAAAGCGGGTTCAGGGCGACGGATTGTTGCAGCAGCAGAACAATCGTTGATCGCGCCCCGATACCCGCTTCAATGCGCTCAACCCTTCAGCCAGGCCTCCCGGGCCTTCGAGACCGCAGCCGGCTTCGCGGCCGCCGTCAGCCGGTAGCGCGTGACTTCCGGGCCGTCGAGCTTCAGTTTCGCGGTGCGCAGCTCGTCGCGCCGGAACGCGTGAACCTCGACCTTGTCACCCGGCCGGTAGCGCGCGAGCAGTGCGTCGAGGTTGGTGCCCGTGACGCGCAGCCCGTCGACCGCGATCAGCGTGTCGCCGGCCGACAGCCCCGCGCGATGTGCGGCGCCGCCTTCGTAGACGGCCGCGAACGTGCAGTCCGCGCCGCCGCGCAGGCGCGCGCCGATCGTCGGCTTCGCGAGCGCGCCGTTCGCCACATCGGGCGCGAGCGTCACGCCGAACGGTGCGAGCAGTTCGGCGAGCGGCAGGTCGCGCGTGCCGTGCACGGCATCGGCGAACAGGCGGCCGAGCGCGACGCCCGTCGCCTCCTCGATCAGCGCCTCGACTTCGTTCTCCTCGACGCCTGCCTGCTTGCCGCGATAAAAATCGCGGCCGTAGCGCTGCCACAGCAGGCGCATCACGTCGTCGAGCGACTTCTTGTTGCGCGTCTGCGCGCGGATCGCGAGATCGAAAGCGAGCGCGACCAGCGAACCCTTCGTGTAGTAGCTGACGATTGCATTGGTCGCGTTCTCGTCCTGGCGGTAGTACTTGATCCACGCGTCGAACGAGCTTTCGGCGACGCTCTGCTTCAGGCGCCCCGTGCCGCGCAGCACGCCGCCGACCGTACGGCCGAGCGCCGCAAAATATTCGTCCTGCGACATCAGCCCGCTGCGCACCAGCATCAGGTCGTCGTAATACGACGTGAAGCCTTCGAACAGCCACAGCAGCGACGTGTAGTTTTCCTTCGACAGGTCGTACGGCACGAACGCCGCCGGCTTGATGCGCTTCACGTTCCACGTATGGAAGTACTCGTGGCTGCAGAGCCCGAGATACGTGCGATAGCCTTCCGTCGTTTCGGGCCGCCCCTTCACCGGCAGGTCGGTGCGGTTGCAGATCAGCGCGGTCGACGCGCGGTGCTCGAGGCCGCCGTAGCCGTCGCTGACCGCCAGCGTCATGAACACGTAGCGGTCCATCGGCGCTTTCTTCGATTTCGGCTCGAACAGCGCGATCTGCGCTTCGCACACGCGCTTCAGGTCGGCGCGCAGGCGCTCCAGGTCGAGCTGCGTCACGCGCCCCGCGATCACGATGTCGTGCGGCACGCCGTGCGCGTCGAACGTCGCGAGCGCGAATTCGCCGATCGTCACCGGATGGTCGGAGAGCTCGTCGTAGTTCGCTGCGCGATATGCACCGAACCCGTAGCGCTTAGTGCCGCGCGCCGCGGGCAGCGACGTACCGACGCGCCATGCGCGGAACGCCGCACCGGCCGGCTTCGCGATGTCGACTTCACACGGCGCATCCTCGCGGCCCGCAACGCTCAGGAACACGGCCGTCGCGTTGAAGAAGCCGCCCGACTCATCGAGATACGCGGAGCGCACCGACAGGTCCCACGCATACACGTCGTAGCGCAGCGTCAGCGTGCCGTTCACGGGTGCGGCCTGCCACGTGTGCTTGTCGGTCTTCGCGATCCGCACCTTGCGGCCCGCGTCGTTGAAGGCGCCGAGCGTCACGATGTTGCGCGCGAACTCGCGCACGAGGTAGCTGCCCGGAATCCACACCGGCAACGAAAAGCGCTGGCCTTCGGGGTCGGGATCGGTGACCGTCACCGACACTTCGAACAGGTGCGCGGCAAGATCTTTCGGAACAATCGAATAGCGGATCGGCTGAGTCATCGTGGCAATCGGTCGGTCGAATACGGCGGCGGAAACGAAGAGAGGCGCCGGCAGATGCGGGCGCCCCTCGCTGGCCAGGCCATGCGGCCCGGCGTGTGGTCGGTTACTTGCTCGAGGCGAGCGCCTGGTTGAGCTGGTCGGCCGACACGGCGCCCGGCAGGCGGCGGCCGTCCGGCAGGAAGATCGTCGGCGTGCCCGTGACGTTCATCCCACGGCCGAGTGCGAGGTTCTTGTCGAGCGCGGTCGTATCGCAGGTACCGGCGCCGGACGGCGCGCGGTGGTCGAGCATCCAGCCCTGCCACGTTTTCGCGCGATCGGTCGCACACCAGATCGCCTTCGACTTCGCGGTCGAATCCGGCGACAGCACCGGGTACAGGAACGTGTAGACGGTCACGTTGTCGACCGACTGCAGCGTCGTCTCGAGCTTCTTGCAATACGGGCAGTTCGGATCGGAGAACACCGCGATCTTGCGGGCACCGTTGCCCTTGACGACCTTGATCGCATTCGCGAACGGCAGGCTCGCGAAGTCGATCTTGTTGATTTCGGACAGGCGCGCGTCGGTCAGGTTCTTGTGCGTCTTGGTGTCGACGAGATCGCCGAGCAGCACGTAATCGCCTGCCGCATCGCTATAGATGATCTGCGAGCCGAGGTTGACTTCGTAAAGGCCGGCGACCGGCGCTTTCGACACGCTCTTGATCGGCGCGTCGCTGCCGAGGCGGGCCTGCAGCGTTGCTTTCAGCTTGTCGGTGGTCTGGTCGGCCTGCGCGGTGCAGCCAAGCGTCGCCATCGTGACGGCCAGCGCCAGCGACGCGATGCGGATCGTTTTTTTCATCGAATTCTTCCTTCAGCTCAATCGGAGTGCACGGCACAGTGTACGCCGTAACGGAACCGTGTCCGACCGGCGAAGCGGCCGAAGGTTCGATCGATCAGCCGAGCGCGGCTGATACGAGCCAGCGCTTTACCAGCGGCTGCGCGCCGACGAAGGCCATGCCCGCGTTGCGCACGGCCTTCGCGAGCGAGCCCGGCACCGCGAACAGCCGCTGCAGCCCGTCGGTCGCGACCATCAGCGCGCGGATGTCTTCGCGACGCGAACGCTCGTAGCGACGCAGCAGCACCGTATCGCCGAGGTTGCGGAAGCTTTCCTTGCCTGCGATCGCGTCGGCAAGCGCCGCGACGTCGCGCAGGCCGAGGTTCATCCCCTGCCCCGCGAGCGGGTGGATCAGGTGCGCGGCATCGCCGACGAGCGCGACGCGCGGTGCGATCAGCTTGTCGACCGTCTGCAGCGCCAGCGGGAAGCCGGCAGCCGGCGTCACGCAGTCGAGCGTGCCGACCTGGCCGTGCGACACGCGCTCGACTTCGGCCGCGAGCTGCGCCGGATCGAGTGCGAGCAATTCGTCCGCATGCGCGGTGTGCGCGGACCAGACGAGCGACACATGGCCGTCCGGCAGCGGCAGCAGCGCGACGATCTCGCCTTCGTGGAACCACTGGTAGGCGGTCTCGCGGTGCGGCAGCGACGCCTTGAAGTTCGCGACGACGCCGGTTTGCCGGTAGTCGCGCCGCTCGACCTTGGCCCCCATTTGCGAGCGTACCCACGAATGCGCGCCGTCCGCGCCGACGACGAGGTCCGCTTCCAGCACCTGTCCCGACGACAGCGTGAGCACGGCCGCGTCGTCGCGCACGTCGAAGCCCTGTGCGCGCGCATCGAACCACGTGAGGTTCGGCTGGAACCGCAGCGCGGCGTCGAGCGACGCCTCGACCAGCGACGATTCGGCGATCCACGCGAGCTGCGGCACGGACGCCTGGTACGCGGAGAAATGCAGTTCCGCGTGCGCGTCGCCATACACGCGCATGTCGTAGACCGGCGCAAGCCGGCTGTGATCGAGCGCCTGCCAGACGCGCAGCCGCTCGAGCAGCGCCTGCGAACTGGAGGACAGCGCGTAGACGCGCGTGTCGAAGGCGAGATCGGCGGGGCGCGGCGTGGCCGGCTGGGCGAGCAAGGCTGTCTTGTAGCCGGACTGGGTCAGCGCGAGCGCGGCCGTCTTGCCGACGAGCCCGCCGCCGACCACGGCGACGTCGAAGGTGTGGTGGGCAGTCATGGCGGGCATTATAGCCGCGGGGCCAAACCCTTACGCGGCCGGACTTTGCCGGAAATCAGCAGAATCGCAGGCCGATGCGGCAGCGCGGCGGCCCGCCGCATCGGCCGTTCGGCGCCCGCCCGGATTCCGGGGCGTCGGCACGGTACAATAGCGACTTTGACCGTCGGCCCGCCGCGCCCCAAGCGCCGGCCGCCCTTATTTTCCCGCGCCGCCGTGCCCTGTCCGGCCGCGCCGCCTTACCCGTCCGAAGGATTCCATGAGTCTCAAATGCGGCATCGTCGGCTTGCCCAACGTCGGCAAGTCCACCCTGTTCAATGCGCTGACCAAGGCCGGCATCGCCGCCGAGAACTACCCGTTCTGCACGATCGAGCCGAACGTCGGCATCGTCGAAGTGCCCGATACGCGCCTGAAGGCGCTCGCTGAAATCATCAGCCCCGAGCGCATCGTGCCGGCCGTCGTCGAATTCGTCGACATCGCGGGCCTCGTCGCGGGCGCGAGCAAGGGTGAAGGCCTCGGCAACCAGTTCCTCGCGAACATTCGCGAAACCGACGCGATCACGCACGTCGTGCGCTGCTTCGAGGACGAGAACGTCATTCACGTCGCCGGCAAGGTCAGCCCGATCGACGACATCGAAGTGATCAACACCGAACTCGCGCTCGCCGACCTCGGCACCGTCGAGAAGGCGCTCACGCGCTATTCGAAGGCCGCGAAGTCGGGCAACGACAAGGAAGCGGCGAAGCTCGTCGCGGTGCTCGAAAAAGTGCGCGCGCAGCTCGACCAGGGCAAGGCCGTGCGCGGCCTCGAACTGTCGGACGACGAAGAGGCGCTGATCAAGCCGTTCTGCCTGATCACCGCGAAGCCGGCGATGTACGTGGCCAACGTGAAGGACGACGGTTTCGAGAACAACCCGCACCTCGACGCGGTCCGCAAGTACGCGGAAAGCGAGAATGCGCCGGTCGTGGCCGTGTGCGCGGCGATCGAGGCGGAAATCGCCGATCTCGACGATGCGGACAAGGAAGCGTTCCTCGCCGACATGGGCATGGAAGAGCCGGGCCTCGACCGCGTGATCCGCGCGGGGTTCAAGCTGCTCGGCCTGCAGACCTACTTCACCGCGGGCGTGAAGGAAGTGCGCGCGTGGACGATCCATATCGGCGACACGGCCCCTCAAGCGGCCGGCGTGATCCACACCGACTTCGAGCGCGGCTTCATCCGCGCGCAGACGATCGCATTCGACGACTTCGTCACGTACAAGGGCGAGCAAGGCGCGAAGGAAGCCGGCAAGATGCGCGCGGAAGGGAAGGAATATGTCGTGCACGACGGCGACGTGATGAACTTCCTGTTCAACGTCTGAGCGTTGCGTTATCGCTTCAGTGAAAAGCCCGCTTTGTGCGGGCTTTTTTCTTTTCGGCGCACCGGTTACGTCACGACCGGCGTTGGCCGTCCGATTTCGATCCGGCTATGCATGGCGGCATGGTGACCACCCAGTGCCGCCCCATTGCATTGCGCAATTCGACGTACGCGCCATACGGTTGCGCGGATGGTATTTCGACCAGACAAACTGACTGAAATAGCTTTCAGCAACCTCCGTCCATGTCCGAAGTCCGTCGTCTTCCTGCAGTACATGCCTCGCGTTAACCAGCAACCAGGAAATCACGGCCTGGCTGTCACGGCACTTCGCACATTCTCCTGATGTACAACAGCGCGCAAGCGAGACAAAGTCGGCACGATATGCATTGAACCTGGGCAGCGAGGGCCACCCCGATGCGAACCGATCCACGTTTTGCGGATGATCCTCGCTAACGCTCGGACAACTCGCACCATTGAATGCTCCCCGAGCTGTCTCGCCCCTCATCAGGGCCGCCAGATAATAGGGATGGCTTGCGACGGTTTCAGGGTATTTCACCTTTAAGTCGAGCAACACGTCCAGCAATCTCTCCTCGCCTCGCCTGCGTAACGGTCCGTCAACGTCGTAGGGGCTGTAGTAATTGAACAGCAAGCGATTCCCGTTATCTCGAATTTTACGCACCGTTTCCTCGATGTACGCGATACCGTCAATCGTCACTGCGTAGACAAAACCCGCACGTTCGTCGTCGCGATAGTTTGCCAGTGCCTTGTCAAACAAGCCGGTGAAGCGTTTTCCGTTCGGACCGATCGCACGCAATTCATCGTCGAGTGGCCCGCCGCCAAATACGGAGATCGCGATGGTGATGTCCTCGAATCCTTCATACGGGATTTTTCGAAGTCCATTCGTCGACACTGACACTTTCGGCATGTATTTCCGGAACATCCGTATCCGATCGAGGTGCAATGCAGGCTCGCCGCCAATCAATAGCGGCGCGTTGATCCCGCGCGCAGCTTCCTCCCTCACACGCTGCTCAAGGCGAATCGCATCGCTCAACTCTTGCGATGCCGTATCGAATTCGTTCTCGAAAAACCAGCAGCCCTTGCAACGTAGGTTGCATTGATTCGTGAGATGGTAAAGCGACGCGCGCGTCTCCTTCGCCTCATTTCTGACGGCCTTGAAGCGCAATTTCATTTCAATTGAATCATCCATCGTGGTCTCCTGATGCGAGGATGCAAACGACGCGCTCCGTCAGCGCAGCAACCCTCTGGTGAGTTCCGGCCACAGCGACGAATGCTCGCGGCGGAACATGCCGACGTGGCCAATTGCTCGGCCGTCGGGATTTTCTGGATGGATGAAGTGAACGTCGGACTTGGCTCTCGGCAACAGGCGCAGCCAGTCTGCAATATTGGCCGGCGTGGCAAGCGGGTCGTCGGTTGCGGCCACAACGGTGACGGGAGCGATAAATTCGTCGTAGTAGTGGCGTGCCACCCCTACTCCGAATTCGTTCGCCACATATCCCGGCCGACGGCACCATCGGGCCCACTGAAGTCCGACGCACGGCGGCAGATCATCACCCCAACCGAGTACCCTGGCCGGAACGTAACCGAGCAATCGAACGGAAATCGGCACGTACATATGCGCAAGCAGCAAGGCCGCGAAACGCTTTGGCCAGCGAATGTTGCCGACATACCCGGAAGACGCCGAGATGGCGCATAGCGAACGAATGGATGCGTGATTCGGCATCAGGCCGACCAGTTGTGCGCCTGCGCTATGCCCGATCAAATGTGCGCCGCGCACACCGGTTTCGCCAAGAAGCCAGTCGAGCGCCGCAGGCATGTCGAACTGCCCCCAGTCCTGTTTCCGCGCTCGGGACTGGCGGACGTGCTCCGTATCAAGCGACGCGCCGATTCCCCGATAGTCGAATACAAACGTCGAGTGGCCCTCTTTGCGTAGCCAGTCTGCAAACGGGAAATAAAAGGATTGCCGGATTCCTGTCGCAGGGCAGATGAGCACGGGGGAACGATCACCCTCGGCCGCCGGGAAATAGGTTCCCTTGAGCTGGAATCCGTCGCGGGCGGAGAAAGCTATGCCGACGCGAGCAGTCGAACGCTCAGTCATTGTTTCGACCTCGATACAGTCGACGAACGACAAGGCGTATCGATCGCGCAATTGGATATCAGGCTCTGCCCGATAATGCCGACCATCAACAAAGGAGGCCAAATTGATTTGCCCATCGATTCACCTCGGTAATCGAAGCAATCAATGTACGAGCATGTCTGTGTTGATGAAATCAGACGAGTTCGATTATTACGCGCGAGTTTCGTCTTGCTTCTTGCCCCCTCACACAAGATCGCGGTCCACATTTTCCGCCGCATTGGATAATGCCAAAAGCAAATGGCCCGACCGGCAAACGCCGATCGGGCCATTTTTCGTGACGCGGGCTTTCCGCCCGCCACACTTCACGCCATCACGTCGCCGACACGCGCCGCCCTTCGCTCGCCTGCGCGTCGCGACCACGCTTGTTCAGCCACGACGCCAACAACACGATCAACGCGAGTACAGCCGTCGCCCCCACTTCCATCCGGTGATCCTCGCTCACGAGCATCACGGTCAGCGTGCCGCAGATGAACAGGATCACCGCCCACGTGAGCCACGGGAACAACCACATCCGCAGCGTCAGGTCCGCGCCGGTCGATTCGAGCGTCTTGCGCATCCGCAGCTGCGAGATCGCGATCACGAGATACACGAGCAGCGCGATCGCGCCCGACGTCGCCAGCAGGAAGCCGAACACCTGCTCCGGCATCAGGTAGTTCGCGATCACGGTCACGAAACCGAACGCGGTCGACGCGAGCACGGCCGCGCGCGGCGTGCCGGTCGAATCGGTGCGGTGGAGGAACGAGGGCGCATCCTTGCGCTTGGACAGCGAGAACAGCATTCGCGACGCGGTGTACAGCGCCGAGTTCAGGCAGCTCGCGACCGACACCAGCACGATCACGTCGATGATCGCCTTCGCGTTCGGGACGCCGATCAGCTCCATCGCGCGCTGATACGAGCCGTGCTTCGGCAGCAGCGGGTCGTTCCACGGCACGATGGCCGCGACGACGAGAATCGAGCCGAGATAGAACAGCGTGATACGCCAGATCACCGAATTCGTCGCACGCACGATCTGGCGTTGCGGGTTGTCCGATTCGGCGGCCGCGATCGTCACGATCTCGGTGCCGAGGAACGAGAACATCGTCGTCAGCATCGCCGCGAGCACGGCGCCAGCGCCGTGCGGCATGAAGCCGTCATGCACGAACAGGTTCGACACGCCCGATACGGCCGGCGCCGGGATGATGCCGACGATCGCCGCACCGCCGATGCACAGGAACACGACGATCGCGACAACCTTGATCAGCGCGAACCAGAATTCGAATTCGCCGTAGTTCTTGACCGAGAAGAGGTTGGTCACCGTCAGCACCAGCGTGATGCCGAGCGCGAAGACCCAGGTTGCAACGCCAGGAAACCATGCATTGAGGATGGTCGCGGCGGCAGTCGCCTCGATCGGGATCACGAGCACCCAGAACCACCAGTACAGCCAGCCGATCGAGAAACCGGCCCAGTGGCCGATCGCGCGATCGGCATAGGTGGAGAACGAACCGCTGTCCGGATGGGCGACTGCCATCTCGCCGAGCATGCGCATCACGAGCACGACCAGCACCCCTGCGATCGCATACGCAAGGATCGACGCCGGGCCGGCTTCCGCGATGGCGTGGCCGGAGCCGACGAACAGGCCCGCGCCGATCACGCCGGCAATCGACATCATCGTCACGTGCCGCTGCTTCAGGCCCGTACCAAGGCCTGTGTTGCTTCCACTCATCTGTCTCTCTCCAAAAAAACGGTTCCGGTATGGCCGGGTATCGCGTGAAGGCAGCAACGGGGGATTGTCGTTCTTGAGCCGGGCCGGATGCGGCGCCTGCATGGGTGCAGGCGCGCAGCCGGATCGGGGGCCGTTCCGGAACGGGTCGCGACGCAGTCTGCGAAGCTGCGGGTGCGATGCGGCACACGGGGCGCCGGCGCATCGCGTGCGCCCTTTCCGTCGGCTTTCGTCAGCTGCCTTCGAAGCGAAGGAGTGTAAGCACCAAACGGTTCTTCACTAAGAACCAATTGAAGAATTTCGATGGAACCACTTGTTGCATCGACATCGATCGATGCAACGCTTGTACCGTTCGCGGCGACTCGGTAGCGCGCCGAAAGCGCCCGGCGACATCGAGTCAGTCAGCCGCAACCGGCGGCGCGTCAGCGCGTGCCGTTCGCCATCTCGTCACGCCATTTGGCGGGGACGACGGCCTGCCATTCTCGCAGAAGCAGGTTTTTCACGGCGTCCGGATGGGCCGCCGACAGTCGCACCAGCACGATCGGCCAGCCGACGTAGTGATCCGTCACGTAATACACGTCGGGTTCCGATTCGATCAGCCACGCGCGCTCGTCGGGGCCGACGCCTTTTACGACGAGCGTGTCGCCGTCCTCGCGCAGCCGCGCGAGCATCTTGCCCTTCACCTTGAGTGCGGGCGTGCCGTATGACGTGCCTTCCTCGACGCCGCGCCAAGCCAGTGCGATCTGCCGAACTTCGTCGAATGTCACGGGGCCTCCCGGCTGGATGCCTTCGGTTCACGATCCGGCCACCGTACCGGAATTCGCGAAGCCGTGCCGTGGGAAGTGCGCTTATCCGCGCGCCGCATGTGCGGCCGTCGACGCGCCCCCCGTCGTCGCGACGATCGCGAACGCGATCGCATTCGCGGCGGCACTGGCCAGGATCGGCACGAGATAGCCGCCTCCCGCGTCGTAGATGAAGCCGGCCGCGGTCGGCCCGATCAGCGTGCCGAATGCGACGCTGGTATAGAGCACGCCGATGATCCCGCTCACGTTGCGGCCGCCGAAATAGTCCATCACCACCGCCGGCAGCACCGCGACCCAGCCGCCGTAGAACACGCCGAACCCCAGTGCGAACGCGGCAAGCGTGGCGACGGTGCCGGCGCCGGCCCATGCGACGAGCGCGACGGCCATGCCCGCGAACATCGCGAGCAGCGAGGTGCGGCGGCCGAAGCGGTCGGCGAGACCGCCGAGGAAGAAGCGGCCGGCCGTGCTGCCGACGCCGATCGCGCCGAGCAGCAGCACGGCCGTCGATGACGAGACGCGATGATCGAGCGCGTACGGCACGAGATGAACGAACGGGACGAACACGCCGAACGAGCAGATGAGGCATGCCGCGTAGAGGCTCGCGAACGAGCGCGACGTGACGGCTTCGCGCACCGTCGCGCCGGCAGCCGGCTTCCGACTAGCGGCCGCACCGGACACCGAAGGCCCCGCATCGCGCGCGGTGGCCTTCGCGCCGCCGCCCTCGACGGGCTCATGCGCCGCCTCTCCGTCCGGCAGCAGCCCCCGCCCGCGCGGATCGTTTTCGATCAGCAACGCCATCCCCGCGCCGATCACGACCGCGATCACGGCCAGCGTGAAATACGCGCCGCGCCAGCCGACGTGCGCGATCAGCGCGGACGCGAGCGGCGGCATCACCAGCGTGCCGACGCCGATCCCGGCGACCGCGAGCCCCGACGCGAAGCCGCGCCGGCGCACGAACCATCGCTGCACGGCGCCGACAGCCGGCACGTACGCGCAGCCGACGCCGAGACCGACACCGAGCCCGTACGCGACGTAGACCTGCACCAGCGTATGCGCGGCGCCGGCAGCCGCGAGCCCGATGCCCGTCAGCAACATCCCGGCGACGGCGAGCCGCCGCGAGCCGAAGCGGTCGGCCAGCGGCCCGCTGACGATGCCGAAACCGAAATACAGGAAGCCGGCGAGCGAAAACACGAGCGAGATCTGCCCGCGCGACGCGGCAAAATCCCGCTGCAGCGACTCGACGAAGGCGCTGAACGTGTATGCGCTGCCGAAACCGACGAACGTGACGGCAAACGCGGCCGCCACCACGTACCAGCCGTAGAAAACGCGCGATGCGCCCGGGCGGTTCATGACGATGCTCCTCTCAGGTTCCCCGGCCGCCGGTCGGCGTCCGGATTGCCTCTTGGATATAGTTGAACTATGTTGATCGCATCGGCTGCCGACAGGCAGTCGCGCAGCATGCGATCCGATGCGTCAACGGTACTCGCGCATATGCATCGTCTCAAACGATATTTCGTCGGACTTTCGATTTAGAAAAACTGAATGAACCGTTCCCGCTTGCCGCCTCTCAACCCGCTGCGCGCATTCGAAGCGGCCGCCCGCCACCTGTCGGTGAAGGCGGCCGCCGAGGAGCTGTCGGTCACGCCCGGCGCGGTAAGCCAGATGATCCGCACGCTCGAGACGCATCTCGGCGTACAGCTGTTCGAGCGCGTCAACCGCGGCATCCTGCTCACGGCCGCCGGCCGCGACTACCTGCCGCCGGTGCGCAACGCGTTCCGGCAGATCGCCGATGCGTCGCAGCGCGTGTCGGGTGCGGCCGACAGCGGCGTGCTAACGGTGAGCGTCACGCCGTTCTTCGCATCCGCGTGGCTCGTCCCGCGCCTCGCGCAGTTCCGGGAGGCTTGCCCGGACGTCGACCTGCAGGTCGTCACGAGCCATGCACTGGCGGACTTCTCGCGCGACGGCGTCGACGTCGCGATCCGTCATGGCCTCGGGCGCTACATCGGGCTGTGCAGCGAGCGCCTGCTGACGGTGGAGATCGTCGCGCTCGCATCGCCCGAACTCGTCGCGCGGCTCGGCATGCCGGCGACGCCGGCCGAGCTCGTCGGCTGGCCGCAGTTGCACGACGCCGAGCGCAAGGGCTGGCACATCTGGTTCGGCGCGCAGCGGATCGACGATTTTGGCCCGCCGCGCGGCCCCGCGTTCGACGACTCGGGCCTGTTGCTGCAGGCGATCGTCGCCGGCCAGGGCGCCGGGCTGCTGCCGGCCGCGATGGTGCGCGGCGAGCTGGCAAGCGGCCGGCTCGTGCAGCTCGCCGACGTCGCGTGGCTCGACGATTTCGCGTACTACCTCGTCTATCCGCCGCATCACGCGGAACGGCCAAAGGTTGCCGCCTTTCGCCGATGGATCCTCGACGCCGCACTGGCCGACGGTGCGGCATCGATGTCCGGCGCGGCGTAGCGCCCTGCGTCACGGCGCGCTTCCTCTGCCGATCGGCTAACATGCGGCCCGGCACCGATAACAATAGACCGAGAGAGACCATGCCCGCCCTGCTCCGCCGCGCGACACGCGTCGCGACGCTGTCCGCCGCATTTTTCGTCGCGTGCGCCGCGCTGCCCCTTCCGGCACACGCGTATCGCGCACCGACCGGCTACAGCAACGAAGCCGATCTCGACCGCCACGACACGTATCGCAACCGCGACGGCGAAACCGTGCACGCCCCCGCGCATTCGAAGTCGGGCCGCGTGCCCGACGGTGCGAGCGCGCGCTGCCGCGACGGCACGTACAGCTTCAGCCGTCACCGCCGCGGCACGTGCTCGGGGCACGGCGGCGTCGCCGCGTGGCTGTAGCCTCGGCCGAATGGCCAATCCGGACCGCTGCAGCACTCCGCCGCTGTCAGCGACACTCGGCGGCGAAGTACAATAGCCGCTCGCGCCGCCCACACGCGGCGACGCCGCCGCGCCTCGCGCGGCACGCTCCGTACCGAATCACCCGACGCCGCCACGCCCACGCGCTGCGCGGCAGTCTCAACCACTTCTGACTTTCACACCGAAATGGCCCAATACGTTTTCACGATGAACCGGGTCGGCAAGATCGTGCCGCCCAAGCGCCAGATCCTGAAGGACATCTCGCTGTCGTTCTTTCCCGGCGCGAAGATCGGCGTGCTCGGCCTGAACGGCTCGGGCAAGTCGACGCTGATCCGCATCATGGCGGGCGTCGACAAGGACATCGAAGGCGAAGCCACGCCGATGCCGAACCTGAACATCGGCTACCTGCCGCAGGAGCCGCAGCTCGACCCGACGAAGACGGTGCGCGAAGCCGTCGAGGAAGGCCTCGGCGACCTGTTCCAGGCCAACAAGAAACTCGAGGAAATCTACGCGGCGTACGCAGAGCCGGACGCCGACTTCGACGCGCTCGCAGCCGAGCAGGCGAAGTACGAAGCGATCCTCGCGTCGAGCGACGGCGGCAGCCCCGAGCAGCAGCTCGAAGTGGCCGCCGACGCACTGCGCCTGCCGTCGTGGGACGCCAAGATCGAACATCTGTCGGGCGGTGAAAAGCGCCGCGTCGCGCTGTGCAAGCTGCTGCTCGAAAAACCCGACATGCTGCTGCTCGACGAGCCGACCAACCACCTCGACGCGGAATCGGTCGACTGGCTCGAGCAGTTCCTGGTGCGCTTCCCGGGCACCGTCGTCGCGGTCACCCACGATCGCTACTTCCTCGACAACGCGGCCGAGTGGATTCTCGAACTCGACCGCGGCCACGGCATTCCGTGGAAGGGCAACTACAGCAGCTGGCTCGACCAGAAGGAAGAGCGCCTGAAGCAGGAAGAAGCGTCGGAATCGGCGCGCCAGAAGGCGATCAAGAAGGAACTGGAGTGGGTGCGCCAGAACCCGAAGGGCCGCCAGGCGAAGTCGAAGGCGCGTATCGCGCGCTTCGAGGAGCTGAGCAGCCAGGAATACCAGAAGCGCAACGAAACGCAGGAAATCTTCATTCCGGCCGGCGAACGCCTCGGCAATGAAGTGATCGAGTTCAAGAACGTCAGCAAGTCGTTCGGCGACCGTCTGCTGATCGACAATCTGAGCTTCAAGATCCCGGCCGGCGCGATCGTCGGCATCATCGGCCCGAACGGCGCCGGCAAGTCGACGCTGTTCAAGATGCTGACCGGCAAGGAACAGCCGGATTCGGGCGAAGTCGTGATGGGGCCGACCGTGAAGCTCGCGTACGTCGACCAGAGCCGCGACGCGCTCGACGGCACGAAGACGGTGTTCGAGGAAATCTCGGGCGGCGCCGACGTGCTGACGGTGGGCAAGTACGAAACGCCGTCGCGTGCGTACATCGGCCGCTTCAACTTCAAGGGCGGCGACCAGCAGAAGATCGTCGGCAACCTGTCCGGCGGTGAACGCGGCCGCCTGCACCTCGCGAAGACGCTGATCTCGGGCGGCAACGTGCTGCTGCTGGACGAACCGTCGAACGACCTCGACGTCGAAACGCTGCGCGCGCTGGAAGACGCGCTGCTCGAATTCGCGGGCTCGGTGATGGTGATCTCGCACGATCGCTGGTTCCTCGACCGGATCGCGACGCACATCCTCGCGTTCGAAGGCGATTCGCAGGTCACGTTCTTCGACGGCAACTACCAGGAGTACGAAGCCGACAAGCGTGCACGCCTCGGCGAGGAAGCCGCGAAGCCGAAGCGCCTGCGCTACAAGCCGATCAGCCGCTGACCGGCACGGCCCGGGTGCCCGGCGCCGCGGCAACGCGGGGCCGGTCGCCGAGGGGGGGCCGCTTCAGGAAGCGTGACAACAAAAAAGCGGGCCGCTGGCCCGCTTTTTTTATCCGATGGCGGGCTGCTCGCCCGCCGCTTACGCGAGCGCGCCCAGTTCGCGCAGCCGCGCCTCGGTCGTCGCCGCACTCGTGTGATGAATGCCGTGCCAGCCGAGCGCCGTCGCGGCCGCGGCGTTCTTCGCGTTGTCGTCGATGAATACGAGTTCGTGCGACGCGATGCCCGGCAGGTGCGGTTCGATCCGCGCATGCATCTCGCGGTAGATCGCCGGATCGGGCTTCACGAGCTGCACACGCCCCGACACGACGATCTCCTTGAAACGCCGCAGCACCGGGAAGTTGTCCCACGCATACGGAAACGTCTGCGCGGACCAGTTCGTCAGGCCGAACAGCGGCATCCCCTGCGCTTCAAGTCGATCGACGAGCGCGGCGCCCTCTTCGAGCACGCCGCCGATCATTTCGTGCCAGCGCGCGTAGAACGCGCGGATCAGCGCCTCGTGCTCCGGAAACTTCGCGACGAGCTCGGCCGTGCCTTCCTCGATCGTCTGCCCGCCGTCCTGGCGGATCACCCAGTCCATCGCGCACACATGCGTGAGAAACCAGCGACGCTCCGCGTCGTCGGGAATCAACTCCCGGTAAAGGTACTCGGGGCTCCAGTCGATCAGCACGCCGCCGAAATCGAACACCACGGCCTTGATCGTCATGCGAACTCCGTCGAAAGGACGTCCGCGAGCGGACGCGGCGTCACCGGGTTACCCGACAGCGAATTGCTTTGCCATACGAAGTGATGGTGCGCGACGATCTGCGCGGCCGACAGGTGCGTGCGCTCGTTCGTCGTGTGCAGATCGGACACGACCGTCGTCCGGTAGCCGAGCAGCGCCGCGCGGCGCGCGGCCGAATCGACGCAGAACTCGGTCGCATAACCGCAGATCAGCACCGAACGGATGCCGTGGCGGTCGAGTTGCGCCGCGAGCGGCGTGTCGTGAAACGAATCGCTCACCTGCTTGCGCACACGCCAGTCGTCGTTCCCGACAACCAGCCCCGCATGCAGCTCCCAACCCGGCGTGCCGGGCACGATGTCGTCGTCCGCATCGCCGTCGTGCTGCACGAAGCACACAGGCGCGTTCGCCGCACGCGCCGCCGTCAGCCGGTTGATGCCCGATACCACATCGTCGAGCCGGTAAGCGGGCCGCGCCCGCTCCACCAGCCCGCGCTGCATGTCGACCACGATCACTGCGGTGTCCGCCATTGCCTGCCCTCGGTTGTGTCGTTCGGCCGTTATCGCGTGTCGTGTCAGATCGGCTGCGTGCGCGCGTCGAGCCACGCCTTCGCATCGCCGCTCAGGTGCCGGCCGACACGCTCGCGCACCGTCGCGTGATACGTGTTCAGCCATGCGCGCTCGTCGTCGTGCAGCATCTCGATCAGCACGCAGCGCGTGTCGATCGGGCACAGCGTCAGCGTCTCGAATGCGAGGAAATCGCCGAATTCCGTCTGCCCGGCCGCGCGGTTCACGACCAGGTTCTCGATCCGGATGCCCCACTGGCCGGGTCGATACACGCCCGGCTCGATCGACGTGATCATGCCCTCTTCCATCGCCGTGTGCGGCTCGGCCGGCGCGTAGTGCGAGATCACCTGCGGGCCTTCGTGCACGTTCAGGAAGTAGCCGACGCCATGCCCCGTGCCGTGGCCGTAGTCGAGCCCGGCCGCCCACATCGGTGCGCGCGCGATCGCGTCGAGCATCGGCGAGCGGATGCCGCGCGGGAAGCGTGCGCGCGACAGCGCCATCATCGACTTCAGCACGATCGTGAAATCGCGCCGCTGCAGGTCGCTGACGGTGCCGACCGGCACGACACGCGTGATGTCGGTCGTGCCCGTCACGTACTGGCCGCCCGAATCGATCAGCAGCAGGCCGTCGCCGGCGATCGTCGCGTGCGACGCCGGCGTCGCGTGGTAGTGCGGCATCGCGCCGTTCGCGTTGAAGCCCGCAATCGTCGCGAAGCTCGCCGACACATAGCCGGGGCGCCGGGCGCGGGCGGCCGTGAGCTTTTCCTCGATCGTCAGCTCGGTGATCGTCTCGCGGTTCACCGCCTGCTCGAACCACGTGAAGAATTCCGCGAGCGCGGCGCCGTCGTGTTCCATCGTCACGCGCACGTGCTCGATCTCGGCGGACGTCTTGCGCGACTTCGCGAACGTCGACGGATTCACGGCCTCGACGAGCTTCACGCCGGCCGGCACGGCCTGGAGCGTGCCGAACGTCACGCGGCGCGGGTCGATCAGCAGCGTCGCGCCGTCCGGCAGCGACGCGAGCGCGGCGCGCGCGGCGTCGTAGGCGCGCACGTCGACACCATCCTTCGCGAGCGACGCGGCCAGCGCCGGCGACACCTTGCCGTCGGCGACGAACAACGTCGCGCGATCGGCGCCGATCATTGCGTGCGCAACGAATACGGGATTGAAGTTGACGTCGGCGCCGCGCAGGTTGAACAGCCATGCGAGATCGTCGAGCGTCGACACGAAATGCCATTGCGCACCCTGCGCGTCCATCGCGCGGCGCACTTCGGCCAGCTTGCTCGCGCGCGTCGTATCGGCCTGCGGCGCCGCG
Source organism: Burkholderia sp. AU45274 (assembly GCF_030482505.1). NCBI lineage: Bacteria > Pseudomonadati > Pseudomonadota > Betaproteobacteria > Burkholderiales > Burkholderiaceae > Burkholderia > Burkholderia sp. AU45274. The sequence goes on from NZ_JAUJQE010000019.1 coordinate 34,743, forward strand.
TGCTCGAACACCGCATCGCCGGGCAGCCCCGGCCGCTCGGGCCAGATCGCGTCGAGCAGGTCGAGATCGGTGCGCAGCGCGATGCCGCGTGCGTTCAGCGCGCCCGTCAGCCCGCGTGCGGCCGCGACACCCAGCACGGCGCCGTCGACGCCGACCGTCGCCCCTGCCGCCACGTTCTGCGCGAGCCAGTCGACGTGCGGCGCGCTCTGCTGCCCGCCCGTCATCTTCATCAGTTGCACGCCCGTGCCGGCCAGTTCGGCATCGGCCTGTACCCAGTAGCGGCTGTCGACCCACAACCCAGCGAAATCCGCGGTCACGACCAGCGTGCCGACCGAGCCCGTGAAGCCGGACAGCCAGCGACGGGCCTGCCAGCGCTCCGGCAGATACTCGGACAGATGGGGATCGGCGGACGGCACGAGATAGGCGGCCAGGTCCTCGCGGGCCATGGCGCCACGCAGCAGCGCGAGGCGGGCCGGCACCGGCGAGACTTCGGGAAGACGGGCATTCATGATTTCACCTGAGAACATTCAGCGACGGGCCGACAGCGTAACCGTCACGGCTACGACGAGGAACGCGACACCGGTGCAGACCGGCCATTCGAGCGTCTCGCCATCGTAAAACAGTCCCGAGAGATTGCCGGCCATGCGGGCCGCGCCCGCGCCGACGATGCCGGCGAGCACCGCGATCCACCATGCCGGCCGGCCCGTGCGCCGCATCGGATGCAGCCATCGGCCGAACAGCCCGACGGCCGCTCCCAGGACAAGGATTCCAAACCAGTTCATTCGACGCCTTCTATAAATTCAGATTCGTCCCATAGGCGTGAACGTTGCCAGCGGCTAGCATCGATTCATCCATCGAACCCGAGACCAGCCGGGTGCCGCCAACATTCGAGTGTAGGGGCCGACTCGACGTTATGGCAAGCGCGCGCCGGCTGCCGTATTGAAGAAATTCTCATGCGAATCGCTCTGATCGATCCGGACGCGCGCCATGCCGCGCTCCTGAACCGCCTGCTCTTTGCGGGCGGTCATGTGTGCCACGCGTTTCCGTCCAGCGCGGCGTTGTTCGAGTGGCTCGCCACCGACAACACGTGCGACATGCTGATCACCGGCCACTGGGCCGGCGACCAGCCGGCCGAGGAAGTCATCCCGCGTGCGCAGACGGTCCTGCCGGGGCTGCCGGCCATCGCCGTGATGCTGCTGCCGCGCGAGAGCGAAATCGTATCGTGCCTGCACGCGGGCGCCGACGATTGCCTCGTACGCCCCGTGAGCGGGCCCGAGCTGCTCGCGCGCGTCAACGCGCTGAGCCGGCGCGCCGGCGTCCGCCGGCCAACCAACCGCTCGCGCGAAATGTATGGCGAATACGCTTTCGACGCCACCCACTGCCTCGTTCGCTTCGACGACGCAATCGTTTCACTCACGCCGAAGGAGTTCCGGTTCGCGCAGCTGCTGTTCACGAACCTGTCGCGGCCGGTGTCGCGCGCCCATATCCTCGAAACGGTGTGGGCGCGCCGCCGCGACATGAAGTCGCGCACGCTCGATACCCATGCGTCCCGGCTGCGCAGCAAACTACGGCTGCTTCCGGAGCGCGGCTACCGGCTGCTGCCGCTCTACGGCTACGGCTATCAGCTCGACCGCGTGCCGATCGAGCCCCCAAATTCCCGGCCCCGCCACGCTGATGCCCGGTATGCGGCGAGTGAGGAAATCGCTGAAACGCTATAATATGGGGCTAAACGATAGCCCTCGATATGCAACTCCTCACGATCGGAATCAATCACCACACTGCGCCTGTCGCCTTGCGCGAACGCGTGGCGTTTCCGCTCGAGCAGATCAAGCCGGCTCTCGTCACGTTCAAGAACGTGTTTCTCGGCCCCCAGGCGCCCAATACGCCCGAAGCGGCGATCCTCTCCACCTGCAACCGCACCGAACTGTATTGCGCGACCGACGATCGCGCGGCACGCGAAGGCGCGATCCGCTGGCTGTCGGAGTATCACCGGATCCCGGTCGACGAACTCGCGCCGCACGTCTATGCGCTGCCGCAGTCGGAAGCGGTCCGGCACGCGTTTCGCGTCGCATCCGGCCTCGATTCGATGGTGCTGGGCGAAACGCAGATTCTGGGCCAGATGAAGGACGCCGTCCGCACCGCGACGGAAGCCGGCGCACTCGGCACCTATCTGAACCAGCTGTTCCAGCGCACGTTCGCGGTAGCGAAGGAGGTGCGCGGCACGACCGAAATCGGCACGCAGTCGGTGTCGATGGCCGCCGCCGCGGTGCGCCTCGCGCAACGGATCTTCGAAAAGGTGTCGGATCAGCGCGTGCTGTTCATCGGCGCCGGCGAAATGATCGAGCTGTGCGCGACGCACTTCGCCGCGCAAGGCCCGCGCGAACTCGTCGTCGCGAACCGCACGGCCGAACGCGGCCAGCGGCTCGCCGAACGCTTCAACGGCCGTGCGATGCCGCTCGCCGACCTGCCGACCCGCATGCACGAATTCGACATCATCGTGTCGTGCACGGCGTCGACGCTGCCGATCATCGGCCTCGGCGCAGTCGAGCGCGCAGTGAAGGCACGCCGCCACCGGCCGATCTTCATGGTCGACCTCGCGGTGCCGCGCGACATCGAGCCCGAAGTCGGCAAGCTGAAGGACGTGTTCCTCTACACCGTCGACGATCTCGGCGCGATCGTGCGCGAAGGCAATGCCTCGCGCCAGGCTGCGGTCGCGCAGGCCGAAACGATCATCGAAACGCGCGTGCAGAATTTCATGCAATGGCTCGACACGCGCAGCGTCGTGCCGGTGATCCGTCACATGCATACGCAGGCCGACGCACTGCGCCGGGCCGAAGTCGACAAGGCGCAGAAGCTGCTCGCGCGCGGCGACGATCCGGCCGCCGTGCTCGAAGCGCTGTCGCAAGCGCTGACCAACAAGCTGATCCACGGCCCGACGAGCGCGCTCAACCGCGTGAACGGCGCCGATCGCGATTCGCTGATCGACCTGATGCGCGGCTTCTACCAGCACGCCCCGCGCTCGAACGACCAGTCCGGCCACTAGCGCCGGCCGATCGCCCTGCCGCCGGCCGCGCGCCGGCCTATCCTTTCCGAATACCCCTTGCCCGGGAGCGCCGCTCCACACCATGAAGACGAGCATGCAACGCAAGCTCGACCAGCTGTCCACACGGCTGGCCGAACTGAACGACCTGTTGAGCCGCGAAAACGTCACGGCCGACCTCGACCAGTACCGCAAGCTCACGCGTGAACATGCGGAACTCGGCCCGGTGGTCGAACAGTACGCGCTGTGGCGCCAGTCGCGCAGCGACGAGACGGCGGCACAGGAACTGCTCGGCGATCTGTCGATGCGCGACTTCGCGGAAGACGAAATCCGCAGCGCACGCGAGCGCATGACCCGCCTCGAGACCGAGCTGCAGAAGATGCTGTTGCCGAAGGATCCGAACGACGACCGCAACATCTTCCTCGAAATCCGTGCGGGCACGGGCGGCGACGAATCGGCGCTGTTCGCGGGCGACCTGCTGCGCATGTACCTGCGCTTCGCGGAACGCCAGCGCTGGCAGGTCGAAATGATGTCGGAGAGCGCGTCGGATCTCGGCGGCTACAAGGAAGTGATCGTGCGGATCGCGGGCCAGGGCGCGTATTCACGCCTGAAGTTCGAATCGGGCGGCCATCGCGTGCAGCGCGTGCCGGCCACCGAAACGCAGGGGCGCATCCACACGTCCGCGTGCACGGTCGCGGTGATGCCGGAAGCCGACGAAATCGGCGAGGTCGAGATCAATCCGGCCGACCTGCGGATCGACACGTTCCGCGCATCCGGCGCGGGCGGCCAGCACATCAACAAGACCGATTCGGCGGTGCGCGTCACGCACATTCCAACCGGGATCGTCGTCGAGTGCCAGGACGACCGTTCGCAGCACAAGAACAAGGATCGCGCGCTGAAGGTGCTCGCCGCGCGCATCAAGGACAAGCAGTATCACGAGCAGCACGCGAAGGAAGCCGCCACGCGCAAGAGCCTGATCGGCTCCGGCGACCGCTCGGAGCGGATCCGCACGTACAACTTCCCGCAGGGCCGGATGACCGACCACCGGATCAACCTGACGTTGTACCGGCTCGAAGCACTCATGGACGGCGACCTCGACGAACTGATCAGCGCGCTGGTCAGCGAACACCAGGCCGAACTGCTCGCGTCGCTCGGCGATGCCGACTGAGGCCGCGATGCCCGACACCGCCGCCGACGAACTGCTGCGCGCGTCGCCGCTCGACGCGGTCGATGCGCGCGTGTTGCTCGCGCACGCGCTCGGCTGGACCCGCACGCAGTTGATCACGCGCGGCGACGCGCCGCTCGACGCGGCCGCGGTCGAACGCTACCGCGCGCTCGAGGCGCGCCGCCTGGCCGGCGAGCCGGTCGCGCAGCTCGTCGGAATGCGTGAATTCTTCGGCCGGCCGTTCGACGTGACGCCCGACGTGCTGATCCCGCGTCCTGAAACCGAACTGCTCGTCGAAGCCGCACTCGATGCGATCGACGGGCTGCCGCATCCGGCCGTGCTCGATCTCGGCACGGGCAGCGGCGCGATCGCCGTATCGATCGCCGCCGAGCGTCCCGATGCACGCATGTGGGCGCTCGACCGTTCGCCGGCCGCCCTTGAGGTCGCACAACGCAACGCCGGCAAGCTGCTCGACGCGCGCCGCCCCGGCGGCCCGCTGCACTGGCTGCAGAGCGACTGGTACGCCGCGCTCGATCCGGCGCTCGCATTCGACGCAATCGTCAGCAACCCGCCGTACATCGCGCAGCACGATCCGCACCTCGAGCAGGGCGACCTGCGTTTCGAGCCGCGCGGCGCACTGACCGACGATGCCGACGGCCTCAGCGCGATCCGCACGATCGTCGCGGGCGCCGGCTCTTATCTGAAACCGGGCGGCACGCTCTGGATCGAGCATGGCTACGACCAGGCCGAGGCCGTGCGCGCGGTGCTCGCCTCGCACGGCTTCGTCGCGGTCGAATCGCTCGCCGATCTGGCCGCCATCGAACGCACGACAGGCGGCCGCCTGCCGGGCTGATGCCCGGCCCGCCCGGTTGAAATCCGCTATCATTTCGATCTAACGCCCCGCAAACGCAAGGTCAGTCATGGACACCCAACAACGTATCAAGCAAATCGTCGACGAAAACCAGGTCGTGCTCTTCATGAAGGGCAACGCACAATTCCCGATGTGCGGCTTTTCGGGCCGCGCCGTCCAGGTGCTGAAAGCCTGCGGCGTCGACCAGTTCAAGACGGTCAACGTCCTCGAAGACGACGAGATCCGCCAGGGCATCAAGGCATTCTCGAACTGGCCGACCATCCCGCAGCTCTACGTGAAGGGCGAATTCATCGGCGGCTCGGACATCATGATGGAGATGTACCAGTCGGGCGAACTGCAGCAACTGTTCGCCGCCGCGTAATACGCCCCTCCTTTCGATGGCCTCTCCCAGCGCGCCGCCACGCCGGCTGATCGTCGCGATCACCGGCGCCACCGGCGCGATCTACGGCGTCCGGCTGCTCGACCTGCTGCGCGCCGCCGGCGGCGTCGAAACGCACCTGCTGATTTCGAACGCCGGCTGGCTCAACATCCAGCACGAACTGAAGCTGTCGAAGGCGGATGTCGAAAGCCGTGCGGACGTCGTGCATTCGGTGCGCGACGTCGGCGCGACGATCGCATCGGGGTCGTTCGCGACCGACGGCATGGTGATCGCGCCCTGCTCGATGAAAACGCTCGCGAGCGTCGCGCACGGGCTGTCCGACAACCTGATCACGCGCGCAGCCGACGTCACGTTGAAGGAACGCCGCCGCCTCGTGCTGATGGTGCGCGAAACGCCGTTCAACCTTGCGCATCTGCGCAACATGACGGCCGTCACCGAAATGGGCGGCATCGTCTTCCCGCCGCTGCCCGCGTTCTACGCGATGCCGAAGACGATCGAGGAACTCGTCGACCAGACCGTCACACGCGTACTCGACCTGTTCGCGCTCAGCGCACCGCTGACGACGCCGTGGGCCGGTATCCGGCACGCGCAGTAAGCGAGCACCCTACGATCCGTTCGTCGCACATCCGCGCCGATTTTCACTGAAATTCACTCAATTTCGCGCATACAGCGTCCAGCTGCCGTGAAGCGCACGGCGCCGCCCGGATTATCAACAAACAAGCGTCAATCAAATTCCAGAACGCGGATTTATCAATATCCGGTGCGCGCCTATAGTCACAGGCAAATCCCTCTGCAGGCCACCACCATGAACCGCTTGCCTTCGCTCTACCTGTCCCACGGCGCCCCGACGCTGCCGATCGACCCGACGCTGCCGTCCGGCGCGTTCACGCACCTCGCCGCCGAATTGCCGCGCCCGCGCGCGGTGCTGATGCTGTCCGCGCACTGGGGCACGCAGCGCCCCGTCGCCAGCATTGCCGCACACCCGGAAACGATCCACGATTTCTACGGCTTTCCGCAGGCGCTGTACGACATCCGCTACCCGGCGCCCGGCGCGCCCGACGTCGCCGAACGCGCGGCTGGGCTCCTGAATGCGGCCGGCATCGAGACCGCGACGACCGAGCACGGCCTCGACCACGGCGCGTGGGTGCCGATGCTGCTGATGTTTCCGGAAGCCGACGTGCCGGTGGCGCAACTGTCGATCCAGCCGCGCGCGGATGCCGCCCACCACTTCGCGCTCGGCCGCGCGCTGCGACCGCTGCGCGACGAGGGCGTGATGGTGATCGGCTCCGGCCAGATCACGCACAACCTGCGCGCCGCCGATTTCGGTGCGGCACCGGAGGATGCGGACCCGCGCGTCGCGGAATTCACCGACTGGTTCGAGGCGAAGCTGGCCGCGCGCGACGTCGACGCGCTGCTCGACTACCGCCGGCAGGCGCCGCACGCGGCGCTGATGCATCCGACCGACGAGCATCTGCTGCCGGTGTTCACGGCACTCGGCGCGGCGGACGACGACTACCAGCTCGGCATCCAGTCGCTCGGCACGTACCAGCGCGTGCTCGCGATGACGAACTACGTGTTCGCCGGCACGACCGCCTGAGCGGTCGGGCGGCAGCCGCCGACCGCCCAACAAAAAACCCGCCCGAGCATCGCTCGGACGGGTTTTTTTACGCTGCTTGCTGCCGCCGCCGAATCCGGCGGCAGGTCACGCGTCAGGCACCGACCCCCTCGAGGATCTCGTCGTGCGATTCACGCTCGTCGAGATACTTGGTCCGGTAGCCGGTATTCACGCCCCAGAAGTAGAACACCAGCGAGATCGCCGCGACGACCACCATGTCCCAGCCGTACGGCAGCACGCCGTGGCCGCCGAACTCCTTGCTGCCGATCAGCGACAGCACGGCCATCGTCGGCAGGTACGCGACCAGCCACCAGGCAGCCTTCAGGTCGTCACCCCAGCCGGTCCAGCCCGACTTCGCCTGGAAGTAGAAGTACACCGGCAGCGCGACGATCATCAGCAGGATGATCTCGCCCGTCAGCGGCCACTTCGCCCAGTACAGGATCAGCGACGCGCAGACGAATGCGAACGGGGCGATCAGCTTCATCAGCGGAATCGACAGCGGACGCTCGATGTCGGTCGCCGAACGGCGCAGCGCCATCAGGCTGATCGGGCCGGTCAGGTACGAAATCACCGTCGCCACCGAGATCACTGCCGCGAGCGAGCTCCAGCCGCGGAAGAAGAACAGGAAGATGAACGACACGAGCAGGTTGAACCACATCGCCTGGCGCGGCACGCCGTAGATCGGGTGCACGTTGCCGAACATCTTCGGCATCGTGTTGTTGCGCTCCATCGCGTAGATCATGCGGGTGGTCGTCGCCATGTAGGTCGTACCGGTGCCGCTCGGGCTGATGAACGCGTCGACATACAGCAGGATCGCGAGCCAGTTCAGGTTCAGCGCGATCGCGAGTTCCGCGAACGGCGACGAGAAGTTGAAGTGCGCCCAGCCCTTCGCGACGTCGGCCGGATTCACCGAGCCGATATACGCCATCTGCAGCAGCACGTAGATCACGAGCGCGAGCAGGATCGACGTGATCACCGCGAACGGCACGCTGCGCGACGGGTTGCGCGCTTCACCGGCCAGGTTCACCGGGCTCTGGAAGCCGTTGAACGCGAACACGATGCCGCTCGTCGCGACCGCGGTCAGCACCGCCGACCAGCCGTACGGCGCAAAGCTTGCATTCGATGCCGTGCCGAGGTTCTCCGAATGGAAGCTCGTCAGCATCAGGCCGAGGATCGTGAGGCCGGGGATCAGGAACTTGAAGATCGTGATCGCGGTGTTCGCCCGCGCAAAGGCCTTGACGCCCCAGTAGTTCAGCATGAAGTAGATGACGACCAGCACGGCCGACAACAGCAGGCCGAGCGTCTGTAATTCGCCGTTCACGAACAGTGCATGCGCCCAAGGATACGGCCACGTGCTCATGTACTGGATCGACGCTTCGGCCTCGATCGGGATCACGGATACGATCGCGATCCAGTTCGCCCACGCACTGATGAAACCGACCAGCGAACCGTGCGAGTAGCGCGCGTAGCGCACCATGCCGCCCGACTCGGGGAACATCGCGCCCAATTCCGCGTAAGTCAGTGCAATGGCGAGAATCACGACAGCGCCGATGATCCATGCGCAGATCGCCGCCGGACCGGCAATCTTCGCGGCCTTCCAGGCGCCGAACAGCCAGCCCGAGCCGATAATCGAACCCAGCCCCGTCAGCATCAATGCAAACGGGCCGATGTTCCGTTGAATAGAACTCTTCACATCCTCTCCTGTGTCTCAAAAAGCATGGTCGGCCCGCGGTCCGGGATCGGCTCGGACAGCACCGCGCACGCAATTTTGGGGGGGCGTGTCACCCGATCGGGGCAACCCGTCCACGCGGCGCGTAGTTTAACGGTTGCACCTCAAACGTGGCGCCAAAATCGTTCGGCCCCTACAAAAAATTCGCATCGTTTGCAAGCTTTGTAAACCTGATCTCCGCAATAACCCTGAGTCCATGGAAATACGGTTGACCACGCGGTTGATAAGCCGTATAAAGGACTTCGCAGGATTTCAAGTGGCGAGTGAATTGGTTCTTTCGTAGTTCGCCCATCAACGGTACTCCGGTTGGTCCTATTACCCCTTCCTTGATTTTCCGCACCCCATGGGCCTCGGCCCCGTTTTATCTTTTTAGGAACAAGTAACATGGCAACCGGTACCGTCAAGTGGTTCAATGACGCAAAGGGCTTCGGCTTCATCACCCCGGAAGGCGGCGGCGACGATCTGTTCGCGCACTTCTCGGAAATCCGCGTCGAAGGCTTCAAGACGCTGCAAGAAAACCAGAAGGTTGAATTCGAAGTGAAGACGGGCCCGAAGGGTCTGCAAGCTGCGAACATCCGTCCGGTCTAAGCTTGGCGCGATAATTCGTGAAAAAAAGCCCCGCTTCGGCGGGGCTTTTTGTTTTTCGGCGCCGGTCGACCGGCATCGCGGCCTTTCAGCCGCCCGCATTCAACCGAACAATCGCTGCGCGTGAATGCCGAGGCCCGTCGCGACACTCGCGAGACGGTCGCCGAATACCGGTTGCGCATCCGGGAATGCACCTGCGAGCGCGCCCGACAGGAACGCGAGCCCCGTCGAGCCGCCGGTGAAATACAGGGCGCCGACATCGCGCGGCGCCACGCCCGCCAGCCGCACCGTCTCGCGCGCGGCGTCGACGATGCGTGCGGTGTCGTCGCGGCTCGCGTCGACGAGCCGGTCGGCATCGAATGCGATCTGCAGATCCTCTTCCACGTCGTTCAGGTCGATCATCGTCTCCCCGCCCGCCGCGACGCCGATCTTCGCTTCTTCCGCACGCGCCATCAGCGCATGCCCGAGCCGCTGCTCGACCACGCTCGTGAGCCGGTCGTACTGCTGCACGTCCCGGTAAAGGTGCTTCATCAGCTTCAGCTCGCCGAGCCGCTTCGGCGTGTAGACCGTGTTGATCAGGTGCCAGGTGGCGAGATCGAAGTAGATCTTGTTCGGCAGCTCGCGCCCTTCGGGGTCGAGCGAACGGTAGCCGAATGCGGGCAGGATCGCCGCCAGCTCGACACGCCGGTCGTAATCGGTGCCCGCGACGTGCACGCCGTGGTGGGCCAGCACGTCGTCCTTGCGCTCGAGCCGCGCCATCCGTTCGGGCCCGACGCGCACCAGCGAGAAGTCGGACGTGCCGCCGCCGATGTCGGCGACGAGCACGAGGCGCTCCGCCTGCTGGCGCGACTCGTAGTCGAACGCGGCCGCGATCGGTTCGTACTGGAATTGCACGTCCGCAAAGCCGACCGATCGCGCGGCGGCCTCGAGCTGGTCCTGGGCGAGGCGGTCGGCGCGCGGATCGTCGTCGACGAAGAACACCGGCCGGCCGAGCACCGCACGGCCGATCGGCGCGCCCGCGCGGGCTTCGGCCTTGCGCTTCAGGTGCGTCAGGAAGCGCGCGATGATTTCGGTGTACGCGATCGCGCTGCCGTCGCCGAGATCGGTCGTCGTTTCCGCGAGCGGCGAGCCGAGGATGCTCTTCATCGAGCGCATCAGCCGGCCGTCGAAACCGTCGATATAGGAAGCCAGCGCCGCACGGCCGTATTCGACCGTCTCTTCGTCGTTGTTGAAGAAGATCGCGGTGGGCAGCGTCAGGTGGTCGCCCTCGACGGGCGCGAGGCGCATGCCGTCGCCGTCGGGCAGCGCCACGGCGGAATTGGACGTGCCGAAATCGATCGCGCAGTAAGTCATGGGAAATTGCCGCAGCAGGGCCGGCGCGAAAACGGAAAGGACGGGCTTTTTAACATGAAGCCCGCGGGATCACAACCGGGGCCGGCCACCAGTCCCGCGCAATGGGCCCTGGAGGCGGCGGCGCGCAACCTGGCGCGCCGGAGAGCGATGCGGGCGGGATGCGCGACGCAGCCCGTCCGCCACGCAGGTCAGGCTACCGCGTCGAAACCCTTCTTCCACGCGCCGGCATAGACGACCTCGCCGATCGCGTGGCGCGTGCGCGGCGCCTTCTCGCGATCGCGCAGCACCGGATCGAGCTTGTCGACGTTGCCGTAGTGACCGAGCGAGATGATCGCCGGAATCGCGACGTCGGCCGGAATCGCGAACGCATCGCGGAACGCCTTCGCGTCGAAGCCGCTCATCTGATGGGCGGCCAGGCCCAGTGAGTGTGCCTGCAGCACCAGCGACATCGCGGCGGCACCCGCATCGTACAGCGCGGTGGGGGCCGGCTCACCCTTCGGCGTGAGCGTGTGCGCGGTCACCGCGATCAGCACGGGCGCCGGCGCATTCCAGCCCTGGTTGAACGGCACCAGCGTCGCGAACGCACGCTTGAATGCGTCTTCGTCCTGCGTGCGGTCGAATACGATGAAGCGCCACGGCTGCGCGTTATAGGCGGACGGCGCCCAGCGGGCGGCTTCGAGCACCGCGTGCAGATCGCCGGCGCTGACGGCTTCATCCGAATACGCGCGCGGGCTCCAGCGGCCCGCGATCAGGTCGTGAATCGAAACAGTGGTGGGAGCAGGTTTGACGGACATGCGGTTCCTCGCTGACATCGATGAAGGGGCGCGAACGCCCTGGCGAACCGCAAGCATACCCGCTTGAGCCGATGCGCGCCCGATCCTCCCGCGCTATGCAAATCGCCGTGCGTGCATTGCCCGGCCATCCGTCGCACGGCCGGCCGGGCCATCGGATTGCCGCGCTCAGGCCGCCTGCGCGGCTGCCCGCGACGGGCCGCGGTTGATCCGCAGCACGATCAGCGCGCCGACGATGCACAGCCCGCCCGAGATCATCGACGCGATCGTGTAGGTGCCGAGGCTCGCGCGCAGCAGCCCCGCGCCGAGCGCCGCGAACGCCGCGCCGAGCTGGTGGCCGGCGACGATCCAGCCGAACACGACCGGCGCCGCAGCCTTGCCGAACACGTCGGTCGCGAGGCGCACGGTCGGCGGCACGGTCGCGATCCAGTCGAGCCCGTAGAACATCGCGAACAGCGGCAGCCCGAAGAAATCGACCCCGAACGCGTGCGGCAGGTAGATCAGCGACAGCCCGCGCAGCCCGTAGTACCAGAACAGCAGCACGCGGTTGTCGTAGCGGTCGGACAGCCAGCCCGACAGCGTCGTGCCGAACAGGTCGAACACGCCCATCGCCGCAAGCAGCGACGCGCCCTGCACTTCCGTCATCCCGTAGTCGCTGCACATCGCGATCAGGTGCGTGCCGACGTAACCGTTGGTGCTCGCGCCGCAGATGAAGAAGCTGAAGAACAGCAGCCAGAAATCGCGCGAACGGCTCGCGGTCAGCAGCGTGCGGAACGCGACCGTGAGCGGGTTCTCCTTCGTCGCCTCGGGGGCGGCCGGCGCATCGGCCGGTTCGCCGTACGGGCGCAGCTGAACGTCGGCCGGCCGTTCGGGCAACAGGAATGCAACCAGCGGAATCACGATCGCGGCCGCGACCGCGACGACCAGCACGACCGGCCGCCAGCCATGGCGCTGCGCGATCGCCGCGAGCATCGGCAGGAACACGAGCTGGCCGGTGGCCGTGCTCGCGGTCAGGATCCCCATCACGAGGCCGCGCCGCGCATGGAACCAGCGCGTGACGAAGGTCGCGGACAGCGTCAGCGCGACGACGCCCGTCGAGCAGCCGACCATCAGGCCCCAGATCACGACCATCTGCCAGCTCTGCGTCATCATCGATGACAGCGCGACGCCCGCGCTCATCGTCACGAGCGCGGTGAGAATGGTCGGACGCAGCCCGAAGCGCTGCATCGCGGCGGCCGCGAACGGGCCCGTCAGTCCGTACAGCGCAATATTCACCGAGATCGCCAGCGAAATCGCCGCGCGGCTCCAGCCGAGCTCGCGCTCGAGCGGCACCATCAGCACGCTCGGCGTCGCGCGCGTGCCGGCCGCCGCCAGCAGGATCAGGAATACCACCGCCGCCGCGAGCCATCCGTAGTGGAAGCGCCCGCCGATTCGTGTCACCGCCCAGTTCATCTTCGCGTTCTCCAGTTGGCGGCTCCGGTGCCTCCGCACCCGCGCCGCTCGCCCTGCCAGGCCTCCTCCGCCGCACGCTGCATCGGCTGACCCGGGCCGACGCTTGGCATTTGTCTGTCGATCCGGTCGGCTTTGTTACCGACCGGTCACAAGTGTGTTGCGATCGTAGTGACCAATCGGTAACATGTCAAGCAATCCAATATGCAGTCGAGGGTCATCATGTCGGGCATCGAGATCGCCAAACCGCTGCCGCGCCGCACGCGCCGCCCGATCGACGGCGCCACCGCGCAGGAGCACCTGCTGCGCGCCGCCGAGGAGCTGTTTTACAAGGAAGGCGTTCGGACGGTGGGCGTCGAGGCGGTGGTGGAGCGCGCGGGCGTCAACAAGATGAGCCTGTATCGCCAGTTCTCGTCGAAGGACGAGCTGATCCTCGCGTACCTGGAGCGGATGGATGCGTGCTTCTTCGACCGCTTCAACACGAGCGTCGCGAAGCACCCGGGCCAGCCGAAAGCGCAGCTGATCCAGTATTTCGTCGATCTCGCCGAGCGCGCGACGCAGCAGGATTACCGCGGCTGCCCGTTCGTCAACGTCGCCGCCGAATTCCCGGATGCGTCGCACCCGGCGCGCGAGCGCGTCGCGCAGAACAAGGAACAACTGATGAAGCGGCTCGTCGCGCTGTGCGAAGACGCCGGCGCGCGGCAGCCGCAGGCGCTCGCCGACTCGCTCGCGCTGGTGATCGAAGGCATCTACGCGGCAAGCCAGACCTACCGGCACGGCGAAACGCCGATCGGCGTCGCGCCCGCGCTCGTCACGCAGTTGATCGAAGCCGCCTGCGCGTGACGGCACGCCCGCTACAATGCGGCCCTTGCCGCCCTTCCGCCCGACTGGTTTCACGATGACCGACACCCGCCCCGAATCGCACGACGACATCCTCGCCGCCACGCGGCACTGGCTCGCGCGCGCGGTGATCGGGCTCAATCTGTGCCCGTTCGCGAAAAGCGTCTATGTGAAGGAACAGGTGCGCTACGCGATCAGCGAAGCGACGACGCTGGAAGACGCGCTCGCCGAACTCGAAACGGAACTGCGCGCGCTCGACGCGGCGGACCCGCAGCAGGTCGACACGACGCTCGTGATCTTCCCGCATGCGTTCGCCGATTTCATCGACTACAACGATGCGCTGTTCTTTGCCGACCGGCTGGTGCGGCAACTGCGGCTCGACGGCGTGCTGCAGATCGCGAGCTTCCATCCGGACTACCGGTTCGAGGGCAGCGAGCCCGACGACATCGAGAACTACACGAACCGCGCGCCGTACCCGATCCTGCACCTGCTGCGCGAGGACAGCATCGCACGCGCGGTCGACGCGTTCCCGGACGCGTCCGCGATCTACGAAAAGAATCAGGAAACGCTGCGGCGCCTCGGCCATGACGGCTGGCGCGAATGGATGCGCCGGCCGGGCGACGACGTCTGACAGGGCGTGTAACGTGCGGCGGGCGGCGGGCAACGGACGGCGTGTAACGTGCGCCGCACGCGACGCGCCCGCCTACGTGCAGATCAGCCGGCGGCCGGTTCGACGACCTCGCCGCCCGCGGCCGCAGCCTCCGGCACGAAGAAGCGTGCGTTCAGCTCGGCCAGCCCGAACATCCCGAGGATCTCGTTCAGCCGCTCGCCGGGCCGCCGGCGCGGCAGGTTCTTGTACTGCGCGATGATCAGCTCGTTCTTCATCGAATGCTCCCAGCCGACCAGCTCGGTCACGCTGACCTGGTAGCCGTGTGCTTCGAGTTGCAGGCAGCGCAGCACGTTGGTGATCTGGCTGCCGAATTCGCGCGTATGCAGCGGATGCCGCCACACTTCCGTCAGCGCGTTCGCGAGCGACTTGCCCTTGTTCTTGCGCAGCACGCCCGCGACTTCCGCCTGGCAGCACGGCACCAGCACGATGTGCTGCGCGCGCTTCGCGAGCGCGAAACGGATCGCGTCGTCGGTCGCCGTGTCGCACGCGTGCAGCGCGGTGACGACGTCGACCGTTTCAGGCAGTTTCGGCGACGTGATCGAATCGGCGACCGACAGGTTCAGGAACGACATGCCGCCGAACCCGAGCCGCGCGGCAAGCTCGGCCGAGCGCGTGACGAGTTCCTCGCGGGTCTCGATCCCGTACACGTGCGACGCGAACGCCGGCGTGCCGTGCCCCGGCTGCTGCTTGAAGAACAGGTCGTACAGGATGAAACCGAGATACGACTTGCCGGCGCCGTGGTCGACGAGCGTCACGCTGCCACGCTCGGCCTGCACGCCGGCGAGCAGCGGCTCGATGAACTGGAACAGGTGATAGACCTGCTTCAGCTTGCGGCGGCTGTCCTGGTTCAGCTTCCCGTCGCGGGTGAGGATGTGCAGTTCCTTCAGCAGCTCGACGGACTGCTCCGGGCGGATTTCGTGGGTCTTGTTCGACATCGTGATGCGGCGCCGGGCCACGGTCGGTCGACCACGGCCCGGCGGCGGGAATTCGTGAGGAATGGCGACAGTTTACCGAAAATGCGCGGTCAGGCTCGTGCGCCGAGCCGCCAGAGCGACGTGACCTCGGCCTGGCGTGCCGCGTGCAGCGGATCGTCGGCGTCCATCGCCTTCGGGTGCGCGGGACGGATGTCGTCGCGGCCAAGCACGACGAGGCCGGCTTCGTCGATCCATTGCAGCAGCGTGTCGCGCGGCCGCAGGCCGAGATGCTCGGCGAAATCGGACAGGATCAGCCAGCCTTCGCCGCCCGGCTCGAGGTGCGCGGCGAGCCCCGCGAGGAAACCGCGCAGCATGCGGCTGTCCGGATCGTAGACCGCGTATTCGATCGGCGCGCTCGGCCGGGCCGGCACCCACGGCGGGTTGCAGACCACGAGCGGCGCACGGCCGGCCGGGAACAGGTCCGCCTCGACGACTTCGACGCGATCCGCGTGGCCCAGCCGTTCGACGTTCTCGCGCGCACAGGCGAGCGCGCGCGGATCCTGATCGGTCGCGACGACACGCTCGACGCCGCGCGACGCCAGCACGGCCGCCAGCACGCCGGTGCCGGTGCCGATGTCGAACGCGAGCGACGTCGCCGGCAGCGGCGCGCGCGCGACGAGTTCGACGTATTCGCCGCGCACCGGCGAGAACACGCCGTAGTGCGGATGGATCGGCGCGCCGCCGAGCGCCGGGATCGGCACCCCTTTCTTGCGCCATTCGTGCGCACCGACGAGGCCGAGCAGTTCGCGCAGCGACACGACCGACGGCGCGCCGCCGGGCCCGTACGCCTCTTCGCATGCGGCACGCACGTCGGGCGCGCGGCGCAGCGGAATCGTGTAGTCGGCCTCGAGCGGGATCAGCAGCATGCCGAGCGTGCGGGCGCGCTGCGACTGCGCGAGACGATGCAGGTTGAACGCGTCGACGCCGGCCGCGGCTTTCGCCTTCTTCGGCTTGCGCTCGACACGGCGCGCCATCGCCTGCACGAGCTGGCGCGCATTCTGGAAATCGCCCTGCCAGACGAGCGCGGTGCCCTCGCAGGCGAGACGGTAGGCCGCGTCGGCGGTGAGGCGGTCGTCGGCAGGCACCGCGCGCTTCGGCGGTTGCATGCCGGCTTCAGAGCGCCAGCGCACGGCATGATCGGCGCCGTCGGCGTCGGTCCAGTGGAAAACAGGGAAATCGGTCACGCGAACTCGGTTACGGTTGGCTTCAACGGGCGGCGCGACTCTATTGCGGGCGCCGCGCGGCTCACACCATACCGCGCTTTGCCCGCGCGGCAAAGCGCGGGGGCCGGCCCGCGCCGCGCGCCGCCGTGCTCGCCGGGTTCAGCCGCCCCACCCCGGCATCGCGGGCAGGCGCAAAGTGCCCGCATCGTTGAAGTGCACGGTGCCGAGCACGCCGCCCGCGAGCCGGCCGCGCAGCGCATACGGCAGCGCGCCGTTCGCGGCCGCGCCGGGCAGGTTCCACGCCTGCCGCGCGGCGGCGAAGGCCGACACGGAAACCGGCACGTCGAGCACGGCCTCGCCGAAGCGCGGCACGGTGCCCGAGCGATCGCTGACGCCGCTCGCGAACGGCGTGCCGTTCAGGTCGAGTGCGACCGAGATGCCGTCGTAGTCGATCGGCGCGTCGTTCGGGTTCTGCACGCGCAGCTTCAGGCTGAAACGCATCTCGAGGCCCTGCCCGACGAGCGGGTCGAGCCCGGCGACCGTCACGCGCACCGGGTCGCGCGTCAGCCCCGCGCAGCCGCCGAGCAGGAGCACGGCGGCGAACAGCAGCAGCACGGCGCGCAGCGGCGCGATACGGAACAAGGTGCATGGCATGGGAGAACCTCCTCGCGGCAATCGGTGAGCGGATCGTCGCTGCATTGTACCGAGCCCACCCCGGTACGCCGGGTTTCGTAGTTTTCGCAGCCACGCGAGATCGTTAATAGATTAAAACTACGAAAACAAATGCCAAACGGAAAGCGCATTAATGCTCCCCAGCATTCAATGAAGCACGACGAATTCAATAGATGCAATTTCTAAATTTTTCGTTTCCTTTACCTAAAACCATCAAGTATATTTACGCATCCTTCGAGCAAGCCGACAAACCTTGAAGCCGCATGACGGTGATTTTACGGAACGGCGACACGCCTTCCTGCCATCCTGCGACGAGGCCCGGCCAGCCCCGTAGGTCGTCTGTTCAAAGGGGAAAGCACGCCCGCCCAGGGCGTGCGGCTCCGTGTCGTGCGCGCGAAATCAATTCAGTACAACACGCGCCCGGCCATTTTGAACCGGCAAGTTAACCGACATCCGGAAATCCAGAGGGGGCAGTAAACCATGATTACCTTCACGTAGTCGGCCGCCGTCTTTTCGAATAATCCGTCATTGGCATTTTCATCGCTGTTGATTAACGGCGAGGGGATTGTTTTTGCCGGCGTTTTCGCAGCACTGAACGATTCTTTCAACAATCGAGGTTTCAGTCATGTCGATCAACATTCGCAAGATGCGTTATCTGCCGATCGTCGCCGCGCTCGCGCTAGCCGGGTGCGGCGGCGACGACGGCGGCGCGGGCTCGGCGTCCGCGCTCAGCTCCGCCGGCGCGCCGCACTCGGGCTCGTCGCCCACCGTCACCGCGCCGCCGAGCGCATCCAACGTCGACAAGAGCGTCTCGCCTGTCGAGTTGCCGGACACCGTGGTACCCGTGAACTACCGGCTGTGGTTCCGCCCGAACGACGCGCTGAACGCGTTCGACGGCCGTGCCGACGTCGAGATCAAGGTGCTGAAGCCGGTCAACAACATCGTGATCGCCGGCCACCGGATCAAGTTCACGAACGGCCGCATCACGCTGCAGCCGGGCAACATCCAGCTGATCGCGACGCCGCAGGACAAGGGCGACTTCTACCAGCTGCGCCCCGTGAGCGGCACGATCTCGCCGGGCAACTATTCGCTGCACATGGAATGGTCGGGCATCATCAACTTCAAGTCGTATGACGATCCGGTCAACCACACCGGCGGCAGCTGCGGCAACGATCCGTACCCGGGCTGCTCGGCCGCGGAAGGCGTCTTCCGCGTCGACCTGAAGGGCACCGACGGCAAGACGAGCGGCGCGATCCTCACGCAAGGCGAAACCAACCTGTCGCGCCAGTGGTTCCCGGGCTGGGACGAGCCGGCGTTCCGCCCGACCTATGAGGTGACGGCCGAAGTGCCGCAAAGCTGGCGGGTCGTGTCGAACGCGGCCGAGAAGCCGTCGACCAACGTCGGCGGCGGCTACAAGCTCGTGCAGTTCGAGAAGACCCCGCCGATGCCGTCGTACCTGCTGTTCTTCGGCGGCGGCCTGTTCGACACCTACGAGGACGACTTCACGAGCCCGCTGCCGGGCGGCAAGGGCGGCCTGCACCTGCGCGTGTTCACGCCGCCGGGCATGAGCGACTGGGCGAAGCCGGCGATGGACCGCACCAAGCAGGCGCTCGACTTCTACTACCGCTACACGGGCATCGCGCTGCCGCTCACGAAGTTCGACACGGTGGCCGCGAACGACGCGTTCAAGGAGCAGAAGGACCTGAACTTCGGCGGGATGGAGAACTGGGGATCGATCCTCGAGTTCGCCGACGACATCCTGCCGCAGCCGGGCCAGCCGATGTCGCACTACGGCAACGAGGTGCTGACGCACGAAGTCGCGCACCAGTGGTTCGGCGATCTGGTCACGGCCGACTGGTGGGACAACGTGTGGCTCAACGAGTCGTTCGCGACGTTCTTCGAGACGAAGACGACGATCCAGTTCTTCCCCGACGAGTTCAGCTGGCTCGACCAGGTGAAGAACAAGTACCGCGTGATCAATCGTGACATCGGCCCGAACGCGTTCCCGGTCGCACCGAACTTCAACGGCTGGGCGTCGAACGACTTCGTGCTGAGCGCCAGCGCGTTCACGTACGACAAGGGCGGCCACGTGCTGAAGACGCTCGAGAACTATCTCGGCGAACAGACGCTGCGCAAGGGTCTGCAGCAGTACCTGGTCGACTACTCGTTCGGCAACGGTACGCCGAAGCGTCTGTGGGATGCGCTGTCGAAGGAAAGCGGCCAGGCGATCGGCGCGATCGGCGACAGCTACGTCCGCCAGACCGGCGTGCCGCTGATCTCGCTCGACACGCAGTGCGACCTGACGAAGAACCAGACGGTCATCACGCTGAAACAGCAGCCGTTCCCGAACAAGAACGCGTATCCGGGCCTGCAATGGACGGTGCCGATCACGCTCGCGTACGGCCAGGGTCTCGCGAAACGCACGACGCTCGCGCTGAAGGACACGCAGACGCAAACGCGCGTCGACGGCTGCTCGGGCGTGGTCGCCGACCCGAGCGGGCTCGACTACTACGTCGTGAACTACAGCGACGCGGCCTGGAGCGGGCTGCTCACGCAGGTCAACGGCTCGACCGATCCGGTCCTGCTCGCGAACCTGAAGAGCGAGGCCGCACTGCTCGTCGCGAACAACCTCGCGCCGGCCTCGCGCTCGACGTCGATCGGCTCGGTCGCTTCGCCGGCCGCGATGAAGCTGCGTCAGACGCCGACCTTCGGCGGCCTCGAGCCGGTGACGAAGGAACGCCCGGCACTGCACTACCAGGGCATCTTCAAGCCGCGCAAGGTAGTGACGCAGTAACGGTGCGCCTCCGGCCGGCGCCGCGCAGCCTGCGGCTGCCGGCCGGCGTACCGGTTTCTCCGACCTTTGACGGGCCTCGCATGCGAGGCCCTTTTTTCTTTCGGCACGGGAACCCGCCCGCCGTCATGCCCACGCGGCATCCCATGCCGGCTGCGCGAACCACGTCGCGAGAAACGCGACGAGCCGCGACGCGCGCGCGGTGCCGCGCGCCTGCTGGCGCAACACGTGGATCGTCGCCGGCTCCGGCGCCGCCGCGAACTGCGGCAGCACCGCGCGCAAGCGCCCGTCGCGCAGCGCGTCGCCCGCGAGCCAGGTCGGCAGGTGCGCGAGACCGAGCCCGTCGATCGCGGCTTCGAGCAACGCTTCCGAATGATTGCTGCGAAACCGCGGCTGCGCCGGCACGTGACGGCGCTCGCCGAAGCGCCATGCGCCCGGCGGCGGCGCACCGTGCCAGGCGAGGCAGTCGTGGCCGGCGAGCGCGTCGGGCGACTCGGGCTCGCCGCGCCGCGCGAGATACGCCGCGCTCGCGCACAGCACGCGCCGCTGCGGCGCCAGCACGGTCGCGACGAAGCGCGTGTCCTCGAGCGGGCCGATGCGCACGGCGAGATCGACGTCGGAGCCGAGCCGCGCGCCTTGCAGGTCGACCATGCTGTCGGTCAGCACCAGGTCGACCTGCAGCGCCGGATGACGCTGCATGAAGGCAGCCAGCGCGGCCATCAGATGCCGGCGGCCGAACGGCGCCGGACAGTCGACGCGCAGCAGCCCGCTCGGCTCGTCGTGCTGGCTGTGCAAGTCTTCCTGCAGGCCGCGCAGCTCGGCCAGCATCCGCGTCGCGCGCCCGTACAGCAACTGCCCGGCCTCGGTCGGCCGCAACGCATGCGTGGTGCGATGCAGGAGACGGATGCCGAGCTGCGTCTCGAGCCGGTCGATGCGCCGCGTGACCGACGACGCGGCGACACCCAGCCGGCGCGCGGCCGCCGAGAAGCTCTGCTGGTCGACCACGTCGACGAACAGCGCCAGATGCGGGGAAAGAAAGTCGTCCATTCGGTGCCTTCGAAATTGGCTATGCGTTTAACGCAAAGCAATCATCCGCCTTTGCGCGTTTCCGCGTCAAACCGGGCCGACTAGACTGCATGCACCCTTTCCACTCGCTGCACGCACCGCCCCCATTGGGCCGCGCGACAGCCATCCGCCACGGAGATCATCATGCGCAGCATCCGCTTCGACGCCCCCGCCGCCGACATCGAGTCGCTCGACGCGCGCGTCAGGGAAATCGACCCGCCCGTCCCGGCCGACGGCCAGATGCTGATCGAGGTGCGCGCGGCCGGCGTGAACCCGAGCGACGTGAAAGCCGCGCTCGGCCGCATGCCGCACGCGGCGTGGCCGCGCACGCCCGGGCGCGACTGGGCCGGCATCGTGCGCAGCGGCCCGGACGGTTGGATCGGCGCGCCGGTGTGGGGCTCGGGCGGCGATCTCGGCGTGCATCGCGACGGCTCGCATGCAGAATGGCTCGTGCTCGACGCGGCCCTGGTGCGCCGCAAGCCCGCCGTGCTGACGCTCGACGAAGCGGCCGGCGTCGGCGTGCCGTTCGTCACCGCGTACGAAGGCTTGCGCCGCGCCGGCATGCCGACGGCCGGCGAAGTCGTGCTCGTGTTCGGTGCGAACGGGAAGGTCGGCCAGGCGGCGATCCAGCTCGCGAGCGCGCACGGTGCGACCGTGATCGGCGTCGAGCGCAGCGCCGGCGGCTATCGCGGCCACGCATCGGGCGACGTGCACATGATCGACGCGTCAAAAGAACCGGTGGCCGACGCGGTGCGCGCGGCAACCGGCGGCCACGGCGCGGACATCGTCTACAACACGGTCGGCAGCCCGTACTTCGAAGCGGCGAACGCGTCGATGGCGATCGGTGCTCGGCAGATCTTCATCTCGACGATCGACCGCAGCGTGCCGTTCGACATCTTCACGTTCTATCGCGGCCAGCACACGTTCGTGGGCGTGGATTCGCTGCAGCTCGGCGGCGCCACGGTCGCGCAGATCCTCGACACGCTCGCGCCCGGCTTCGGCAACGGCACGCTGCGCCCATTCCCGATCGGCGACGACTACGTGTACCCGCTCGAGCGCGCACACGACGCGTATCGCGCCGTGCTGGCCGGTGCGCGCGAGCGCGTCATCCTCAAGCCCTGACGCCGGACCACACGGGAGACTGCCATGATGGATTACGTGACTTCGCTCGCGGTGGGCCTCGGCGTCGGCGTGGTGTACGCACTGCTGCACGTGCGCTCGCCCGCCCCGCCGCTCGTCGCGCTCGTGGGCCTGCTCGGGATGGTGATCGGCGAACGCGCGATCGCGCTGCTGCGCTGACGTGTCGATGCGTCGATACGGCGCCGATGGTGCTAGCGGTCGTCGCGCCGACGGAACGCCCACCACGCGGCGAGCGCCGTGAAACCCGCGACGAGCAGCACCATCAGCCAGAAGCCGTGCTTGTTCTCCGAGAACGGCACGCCGCCGACGTTCATCCCGAAGAAGCCGGCGACGATGTTGATCGGCAGCGCGATCACGGTCACGAGCGTCAGCGTGAACAGCGTCCGGTTGTTCTGCTCGTCGAGACGCGAACCGATCTCTTCCTGCAACAGCTTGATCCGCTCGTTGAGCCCGGCCAGATCGGCGAGCACCAGCGAGAACTCTTCGGTGGATTCGCGCAGCTCCTGCACGTCTTCGAGATGCAGCCACGCGGGCGGCTTCGCGAGCAGCCGGAAGATCGACCCGGGCTCGGGCGCGAGCATGCGCTGCAGGCGCGTCAGCGTGCGGCGCATCGCGCCGAGCTCGATGCGGCTCGACGTGAGCCGCTGCGACAGGAAGCGATCCTCGATGCGGTCGACGTCGACGCTCGTGCGCCGCATGATCTGGATCAGCAGGTCGGCCTGGTCGCGCAGCAGGTGCACGAGCAGTTCCGCGGGCGACCTGAACTGCTCGCCGTCGCGCACGCACGCGCGCAGCGTGTCGACCGAGCGCAGCGGCTTGAGCCGCGCGGTGACCATGATGCGCCGCTCGACGTGGACGAACAGCGTCGCGATCTCCGACGGCGTCAGTTCGAGGTTGAACATCACGTCGTTGACGATCGCGCGCAACGCGCCGTCCTCCTGCTCGATGCGCGTCGAGCGCGAGCCTTCGTGAAGGAATTCGAAGAAGCTGTCGGGCAGCTCGAGATGCGTGCGCATCCAGCGCTCGCTCGCGCCGTGCGCGAGATTGAAGTGCAGCCAGACGAAATCGTCCGACGCGGCATCGTGCGCGCGGCACGTGCGCAGCCACGCGGCAGCCGCGTCCGCATCGAGCGTCGCGCCGGAGCCGCCGGGAACGAAGCGGAATCCGCACACCATGCCGGACGTATCGGCGCCGTAAGTCTGTACGATCAGGTCCATCGTGTCGAAGGTCGTGCTGCACACGGCGCGCCGCGCAAAACGGGTCGCGCGCCCGCGCCGGAAATGGAAAGGAGACGTATGCCCGACGGGCATGACGCGCCGGTGACAGCGTCACGCCGCATCATACCGTCCGGTTCCGCGGCCCCCAAAAGCAACGCGCCGCCCAACGGGCGGCGCAGGTGCGGCGGGTCGACACGCGCAGGACGCGTTACTGCCGCGTCTCCGACTGCGCGGCGCTCGGGCACGCGGGATCCTTGCCCCAGTGACCATCGCAGACGCGCCAGCGGCACAGTTGATCCTCGAAGAAACCACGCTCCGAACACTCCTTCACGCGCGACGCCAGCGAGCCGGTCGTCGCGGCCGTCTTGGTCGGCACGGCCTGCGCCTTCTGCGCGGCGAGCTTCTTGTCGGCCGGCTTCGTGCGCGCGACGAGCGCCGCGAGCAGGTCCGCATCCGGATCGTCCTTGCCGCCCGCCTTCGCGGTACGGGCCGGCGTCGCGTCGCGATGCTTCTTCGCCTGCGCGAGCTCGGCCTGCTGTTCCTTGTGACGCTTGCGGGCCTCGGCTTTCGTGTCGGCCTTCGTATCGGTCTTGCCGTGCGCGGCGATCTTCGCGCTCTTCGCGGCGTCGCCCTTCGCGGCGTCGGCCTTCGCGGTTTTGGTCGTCGCGGCAGCAGCGGCGGCGGCCGCACCGGCCGTGGCCGCACCCGATGCGTCGTCGGCGCCATTGGCGAGCGCTCGCGACAGGCGGCTGTTGTCCGCGGCGGACGCGGACGATGCGGATGCAACGGTTCGGGAAGCTGCGTCGTCGTTGACGATCGTGGCCGGTTGCACGGCGGATGCGGCGGACGCGGCATTCTGCGCGACTTGCACGGCGGCATCGCTGGCCGCCGCGGCCTTCGCCGGCGCGGCGGCTGCCGGCGCAGCCTCGGCCGTGACGGCGGGGGCCTGCTCGCCCGCATGCTGCATGCGCCATGCGCCCCAGCCGCCGACGGCGACCACCAGGGCCACGACGGCGGCGATCGGCGCCTTCAGCGAACGGCGCGGCGCCTCGGCCGGCGGCGTGACACGTCCTTCCAGATTCGCGAGAATGCGCGACTGCTGAGCTCCGTCGCCTGCCGGTTTGGTATCGGACAGCAGGCTGGGCGGAGATTTCGAATTTGAATTTTCCGGCGCACTCATTCAGCGTCTCATTGAATCCTGGTTTAATTCACCGCGATAATATAGCCCGGCCTCTCGAAGCAGCCTGATTCTAAGAGCAAGCATTGCAAAACACAATCAATTCCAATTTCCGGGGATTTCTTTGATTGCCGTCGCACTCGTCGCCTATTTCGCCCTTGCCGTAGCGGTTGCGGCACTGTTGCTTTTACCGGGTATCCGCGCGACCGTATTCGAATCCGTCGCCCAGTTTCACGGCCGTCTAACGCGCCGCGCGAACGATCGCGCCTCGCGTACGCGAAGTCAGATTGTTAAATCGGCAAGCGCTACGCGCGGCGCTTTAAACGACGTGCAAAATTTACTGGTTCGCCGGCGCTTGATGATTATGGTATCGGCAGGTATTCTTGCGACGCCGCCATTGGTCGCCATTGCGTTACGCGGCCGGCAATTGTTCCAGTACGACGACACGGCGCGCGTGCCCGACGAGAAGATCGCCGCGCTGCTGCAGGGCGAACAACTCGTGCCGCCCCCGCCGCTGCCGCCGGAAGTCTTCGCCACCAAGGAAGTCGAACAGGTACGCCCGGCGCTGAAGGATGCGAGCCGCGACTGGAACCTGCTGGATCCGGATTTCCGTACGCGTTTGCTGCTGGTCTACAAGATCATGCACGAACAATATGGTTATGAAATGGCGTTGCTGGAAGGTTATCGGAGCCCGGAACGGCAGAACCGGCTGGCGCAGATGGGCACCAACGTGACCAACGCGGCCGCCTTCCAGAGTTATCACCAATTCGGGCTGGCGGCCGACAACGCATTCCTGCGCGACGGCAAGCTGGTCATCTCCGAGAAAGATCCGTGGGCGATGCGCGGCTACCAGTTGTATGGCCAGGTCGCCGAACAGGTTGGCCTGACCTGGGGGGGCCGCTGGAAAATGATGGATCTCGGGCACGTGGAATACCATAAACCCGGTTTTAAACTGGGACGCGGCAGCTAGCCAGGGCTGCCGGACAGGAAATAATGAGGGCGGCATGGGGCTTTTTAATATCCCGGCAGGAAACGATATGGGCGGCGCAAAAAATCATGCATTCCGGTGCGCGATTTTTTCCGGCCGCCGCTTCCGTTTTAAATCTCACAGCGTCCTTTCGTTAATGCGCGCGCCTTCTCCGATGCCGCGGGCGCATTGATGCCAGCCCCCTTCATCCCGTTTGACAGCATGGCGACACATCGCGGCGCCACCCTTGCCGCTCGGCGCGCCTGCGTCGCCTCATCGAATCGCACCGGAACCTGAACGTCCTATGCAACGCATCCTCAACGTGCTGACTCATCCGCGTACGCTCTCGATCGTCGGGATCGTCGCGCTAGCGGCCATCCTCTTCATCGTCGCCGACATGCTGCAGCTGCCGCTCCTGTGGGCGGCGATCGCCTTCGCGGCGATCCTCGCGCTGTGGCTCGTCGTCGCGCTGTGGCGCCGCTGGCGCGTGAAGCGCGCGAACCAGCAGCTCGGCCAGGTGCTGGAAGAGCAGGCGGAAACCGGCAAGATCGCCGCGCCCGCCGCCGCCGCGCTCGCCCCCGACGCGAAGACGGCCGACCTCGACGTGCTGCGCACGCGCCTGTCGGATGCGGTGAAGACGATCAAGACGTCGAAGATCGGCCAGGTGTCGGGCGGCTCCGCGCTGTACGAACTGCCGTGGTACATCGTGATCGGCAACCCGGCCGCGGGCAAGAGCAGCGCCGTGCTCAATTCCGGCCTGCAGTTCCCGTTCGCGGACAAGAACAGCGCCGTGATCCACGGCATCGGCGGTACGCGTAACTGCGACTGGTTCTTCACGACCGAGGGGATCCTGCTCGATACGGCCGGCCGCTATTCGGTGCACGAAGAAGACCGCAGCGAGTGGCTCGGCTTCCTCGGCCTGCTCAAGCGCTACCGCCCGAAGGCGCCGATCAACGGCATCATCGTCACCGCGAGCATCGCCGAACTCACCGGCAACCGCCCCGAATTCGCGATCAACCTCGCGAAAAACCTCCGCCAGCGCGTTCAGGAGCTGACGGAGAAGCTCGAAGTGTTCGCGCCGGTCTACGTGATGTTCACGAAGGCCGACCTGATCACCGGCTTCACCGAATTCTTCAGCAGCAGCGACAAGCACGAGTACGACCGCGTGTGGGGCGCCACCCTGCCCTACGAACCCGACGACAAGCGAGACGTCGTCGCGCAGTTCGACACGCACTTCGAGGAACTCTACGAAGGGCTGAAGGAGATCAGCGTCGCGCAGCTGTCGCTGTCGCGCGGCAACCAGCTGTCGCCGGGCCAGTTGAGCTTCCCGCTCGAATTCTCGACGATCAAGCCGTCGCTGCGCGCATTCCTCGCGACGCTGTTCGAGAACAACCCGTTCCAGTACAAGCCGATCTTCCGCGGCTTCTACTTCACCAGCGCGCTGCAGGAAGGCGAAACCAACAGCGCGGCCGCGCAGCGCATCGCGCATCGCTTCGGCCTCGACGGCGCCGCGCTGCCGAAGCCGCACAGCGCGTTCTCGAAGAACGGCTTCTTCCTGCGCGACCTGTTCTCGAAGGTGATCTTCGCGGACCGCCAGACGGTGCGGCAGTTCGCGAGCCCGACCAAGACGCGGCTGCGCTACGCGACCTTCTTCGGCTTCGTCGCGGCGCTCGCGCTCGCGCTCGGCGGCTGGACCTGGTCGACGATCGGCAACCAGCAGCTCGTCGCGAACGTGCAGGCCGACCTCGACAACGTCACGCGCCTGCAGCAGGGCCGCAACGACCTGCAGTCGCGCCTGCAGGCGATGGACATCCTCGAGGACCGGATCGAGCAGCTCGAGCAGTTCCGCCGCGACAAGCCGATTTCGGTGTCGCTCGGCCTGTACCAGGGCGACCGTCTCGAGCAGCACCTGCTGACCGAGTACTACAACGGCGTGCGCCAGATCCTGCTGGCCCCGGTGTCGCAGAACCTCGCGTCGTTCATGAAGGACGTGAACGCGCACCCCGAACAGCTCGTGCCGATGACGCGCCCGCCCGAATCGGGCGCCGTGCAGGGCGGCACGATGCCGGTCTCGACGAACGCGGCGGGCGCCGCGCCGCAGGCCGGTGCCGCACTGGCCGCGTCCGGCGCCGCGCCGGCCCCGGCGCAGCAGCCGGCCGCACCGCAGGGCGGCCTCTACAGCGACGCGTCGCCGACCAACGTGCAGGACGCGTACAACGCGCTCAAGACGTACCTGATGCTGTCCGACAAGCGCCACGTCGAGCAGGCGCACCTGACCGACCAGCTCGCCCGCTTCTGGCGCGGCTGGCTCGAGACGAATCGCGGCAACATGCCGCGCGACGAGATGATCAAGAGCGCGGAGCGCATGATCTCGTTCTACCTCGCCCGCGTGAACGACAACGACTGGCCAATGATCGACGCGAACCTCGCGCTCGTCGACCAGACCCGCGAGAACCTGCGCCACGTCGTGCGCGGGATGCCGGCCCGCCAGCGCGTCTATGAGGAAATCAAGGCACGCGCGTCGACCCGCTTCGCGCCGATGACCATCGCGCGCATCGTCGGCGACGGTAACCAGGGGCTCGTGGCCGGCAGCTACGCGATTCCGGGCACGTTCACGCGCGAAGCGTGGTTCGACTACGTGCAGCCGGCGATCCGCGACGCGGCGACCAAGGAACTGCAGGCGAAGGACTGGGTGCTGAACACGTCGACGCAGGACGACCTGACGCTCGAGGGCAGCCCCGAGCAGATCCAGAAGACGCTGGTCGGCATGTACAAGACCGAGTACGCGCAGCACTGGCAGAAGTTCATGCAGGGCATCGCGGTGCAGGGCTTCAGCAGCTTCGGCCAGGCCGTCGACGGGATGAACCGCCTCGGCGACCCGCAGGATTCGCCGATCCGCAAGATCCTCGAGACCGCGTACGACCAGACCTCGTGGGACAACCCGTCGCTCGCGAACGTGACGATCAAGAAGGCGCAGACGGGCGTCGTGAACTGGGTCAAGCAACTGTTCTCGCGCTCGCCGGCCGGCCAGGTGGCGGCCGCCAACATCGACATCAACGGCAATCCGGCCGAGGTGCCGATGGGTCCGATCGGCCAGGAGTTCATCGGGCTCGCGCGGATCGTCGCGTTGCATGACGGCACGTCGATGCTCAAGGGCTACATGGAATCGCTGTCGAAGGTCCGCACGCGCTTCAACGTGATCAAGAACCAGGGCGACCCGGGCCCGGGCGCACGCCAGCTGATGCAGCAGACGCTCGACGGCAACGGGTCGGAACTCGCCGATTCGCTGAAGCTCGTCGACGAGCAGATGCTGACGGGCCTCACCGATTCGCAACGCAAGTCGCTGCGTCCGCTGCTGGTGCGGCCGCTGATGCAGGCTTTCGCGGTCGTGATCCAGCCGGCCAGCGCCGAAGTCAACAAGGTGTGGAACGCGCAGGTCTACCAGCCGTTCCAGAACTCGCTCGCGACGAAGTACCCGTTCGCGGCGAGCGCGAAGGTCGAGGCCGGCGCCGGTGAAATCGCGCAGGTGTTCGGTCCGGACGGCTCGATCGCGAAGTTCGTCGGCACGACGCTCGGGCCGCTCGCGGTACGCCGCGGCGACACCCTCGCCGCCCGCACGTGGGGCGACATGGGCATCGGCCTCACGCCGGACTTCACGAACGGCTTCGCACGCTGGGTCGCGCCGCTCGCCGGCGGTGCGGCAGGCAGCGCCGCCGCGTCGTCCGAGCCGCAGACCGTGTTCCAGATCCTGCCGCAGCCGAGCACGGGCACGACGGAATACACGATCGCGATCGACGGCCAGCAGCTGCGCTACCGCAACACGCCGCCGCAGTGGACCAACTTCGTGTGGCCAAACCCGCAGGGCTCGCCGGGCGCGACGCTGTCCGCGACGACCTTCGACGGCCGCACGGTGCAGCTCGTCAACGAGCCGGGCCGCTACGGTCTCGAGAAGCTGATCAACTCGGCGCAACGCAAGCGCCGCCCGGACGGCACCTTCGACCTGACGTGGGCGCAGGGCAGCGTGAACGTGTCGGTGACGATGCGCATCATCAGCACGTCGCAACCGTCCGGCGGTGGCGGTGACCAGCCGCAGCAGCAGAGCCTGCGCGGCCTGCAGCTGCCGTCGTCGGTCGCCGACGCGAGCGCGGGCGCCGCGCAGAACGCAACCCAGACCGCCGGCACGGGCACGCCGGCCGCAGCGCCGGCCGTCGCGGCCGCCAACGCAACGCATGCCCAGGGGGCGCAATGACGCAAACCGTACAGGCGCAGATCGCCTACTTCGGCAAGATTCCGTCGCGCGGCGACTTCGTGAAGAGCCCGCACAACCCGCAGTTGCTGCAGACGCTCGACCGCTGGATCGCGCAGGCGCTCGAACTGCTCGCGGAAGATCCGCGCTGGAAGCTCGTCTACGAGGATGCGAAGCCGATGCATTTCGCGTTCCTCGGCTCGCGCAGCAAGCTCGCAATCGCGGGCCACATGGTCGCGAGCCACGACGTGTCGATGCGCCGCTTCCCGTTCCTCGGTGCGACCGCGCTCGAGGTCGACCGGCCGCTCGCGTTCCTCGCGCGCAGCCCGCTCGCGTTCGCGCGGCTGTGGTCGCGCGTCGCCACGCAGATCCCGCCGCTGCTCGGCAAGGACGAGCCGCCCGGCGCGCTGCAGGCGCTCGGCGACACGCAGGTGCCGATCGACATCGGCGGCCCCGGCACGTCGCATGACGGCACCTTCAACGATTTCGTCGAGCACCAGACGCTGCACGGCCTCCAGGAAATGCTGCTGGAAAGCGGTCATCCGGTGCGGCTGCGCGGCGCGATGCTCGCGCTCGGCTCGCTGCTGCGGCCGGTGATGCAGAGCGGCTCGTCGCACATCGAGCGCGGCCTCACGCTGCCGCTGCCGGTCGATCCGTTCTACCGCAGCCTCGTCGCCGCGTTCTGGCTCGAACTGATCGCGCCGTTCGTCGCGCAGGCCGACTTCGAGCTCGCGATCTTCATCGGCACGATCGCCGAGCGCGAACGGCTCATCATCGGCTTCAACGGCGCGTCGGCGAAGACGCTGCTGAGCGTCGTCGACCCGCAGACCTACGCCGCCCACAACATCGACATCGACGATCCCGAGTGGATCGACGCCCATGCGCAAAACGATCACCAGATCAGCAAGCTCGTCAGCTACCTCGACCAACCGCAACTCTCGCTGCGTGTCGCCATCGACGCGTTCCGCGAAGCGTTCATCGGAGGCTGACGGGATGCATCGCACGATTCAAGCCCGGCGCGCACGCTTTTCGGCCGCGCGCTCGCCCGCCGTCGCCGCCCTCCTCGCTGCCGGGCTCTTCGCCGGCGGCGCGGCCTTCGCGCAGAACACCGGCGCGACCGTCACGCCGGTCGGCAACGGCACGGTCGCGACCACCGCGCTGTCCGCGAACCCCGGCGCCGCGCCGGGGACGGCTTCCGGCGCCGTCGTGCACGGCACGGCCGGCACCGCGAACACCCTCACGCCGCCGCCCGCGACCGCGACGCCCGGCCAGGTGGTCGTCGGCGGCAAGGTGCCCGACGAGGCGACCAAGGCCGCCGTGCTGCAGAAGCTGCGCGATACCTACGGTGCAACGAACGTCGTCGACCAGATCGAGGTGGGCGACGTCGCGACGCCGCCGAACTGGAGCGCGAACGTGCAGAAGCTGCTCGGCACGCAGCTCAAGCAGATCAGCAAGGGGCAGCTGAAAATCAACGGCACGCAGATCGAGATGAAGGGCGAGGTGCACAACGAGGCACAACGCCAGCAACTCGCGAGCGACATGGCGAACACGCTGAACCCGACGTATACGATCAAGAACGGGCTGCGCGTGTCGGCGTCCGAACAGGGCGTGCTCGACCAGACGCTCGCGAACCGGACGATCGAGTTCGAGACGGGCAGCGCGACGCTCACGCCGCAGGGCAAGCTGATCCTCGACCAGATGGCGGCCGCACTCGCGAAGATGCAGAACCGCACGGTCGACATCATCGGCCACACCGACAACTCGGGGAACCGCACGTCGAACATCGCGCTGAGCCAGGCGCGCGCGGATTCGGTGAAGGGCTACCTGATCACGAAGAGCATTCCGCCGCAGCAGATGACGACGACGGGTGTCGGGCCGGATCAGCCGATCGCGCCGAACGATACGGCGGATGGGCGGGCACGGAATCGACGGATCGAGTTCCGGGTGGGGCAGTAAATTTGCGGAGGGCGGCCGGCTCCATCGCGAGCCGGCGGGCGATCATCCGATGCGGGCGGCGACGGGAATTGTCGCCGCCCGTTTTTCATGGGCGGCTACCGCCGTCAATGAACGGGAGGCGTCGCACCGCCCTTGTACCTTTTCGCCCATTCCTGGCTCTGCTTGGCGGCCTGGTCGATACGGGCGGCGGCGAGGTCGTCCTTCTTGCGCTGTTTCGCTTCCTTGTCGAGATCACTCGACCCGAACGTATCCTTGTCGCGTGTCCGGAAGTACAGTGACGGCGCCAGCACATGGTCCTGCCAGCTCGTCAGCAATGTGTCGTGGACGAGCATGTCGAACAGTGCCATCACGTCGGGTGGCAACGGATGCTTGCCTTCGATGCCCTCCTTCCAGGCTGACACGAGCTCCATTTCAGCTTCGGGCAGCATAGCGGCCTCGACCGTAGCCGCGCTGACCTTGTTATCAGAATCCCACGTTTCCGGCAGATTTCGGATGTGCTCCGCGGATTGCTTCCAGCCGTCCTGGTACGACGCGCTGCGCAGCTTCTTTGCCGCTTCCTTTTCGAGACGCTCCCACACCGTCGAATAGTCATTCGGCGCCTCCGCGATCAACTTCTCATAGCGTTTTTGCGCCGCGTCGCTCGCCGCCTTCATTCCCCGAAGCTTCGCCTGATCATCCGGGCTGCGGCTGGCCAGCATGCTCATGTTGATGCCTTGTCGCTGCAGTTCCCAGTCGAGTTGCGACTTCGCGGTCTTGCGCTGCAGGTCGGCGTCGCTCATGTTGCGCTTCCAGTCGGCGACGGGGTCAGCGATCGTGCGACGGAATTCGGGGTCCATATAGCGGGCCGAGATCCAGCGCATGAAGACTTTCGAATGCTCCATGAAGTCGGCGCCGGGTTTACGGGGGACGAGAGTCCGGTAGGCGTTTACCAGCGCCCTGATTCGATAGTCCTTACCGCCGTACTTGATCGGATCCGAGAGCTTGAAGCGCTTGAACACCGGCGCGTTGTACAGGTACAAATCCTCCATGGTGTCCATAACGGCGCCCGCCTTGACCGCTTCCAGCAACATGTCCTGCAGCGGAACTCTCATCAGCTCGGCATTGAGCCCCAGCGATCCGCTCGGCGCGCCACCGACGACATCACAACTCGTGCCCGGATAGAGAAACTGTTCGCCGCGGGTTTTCTCGAGACTATCGAGACGCTGATAGAAACGCATCTCATGCGCCGCGGCGAAATGGACACAACGTTGCACGCTGGCCGGTATCGCGAGAGGACGATCCTTGAAGCTGGTCTTGAGCATACCCAGGTAAGGCACCATTCCGATCAGCTCGCCGGCTTCCTCCGACATGACGGACGAAACGGCATCGAGCAATCCGACGAACTTGATCTGGATAGGCACGCCTTCAATCGCGAGATCCGTATCGTCCCTGCGCTTGTATTTCTCCGCCAGATCGTTGATGAACGCGCGTGCAAGCACGCACCCGCGGTCCGCCCCGAACACCGACACCTCGATGGCTCGAACTTTCGGCATCTGCTTCTTCACGGCCTCGTACGCGGCTT
Organism: Burkholderia sp. AU45274; assembly: GCF_030482505.1. Classification (NCBI taxonomy): domain Bacteria; kingdom Pseudomonadati; phylum Pseudomonadota; class Betaproteobacteria; order Burkholderiales; family Burkholderiaceae; genus Burkholderia; species Burkholderia sp. AU45274. The sequence continues at coordinate 68,159 of NZ_JAUJQE010000019.1, forward strand.
TGAACTGGTCCTTCGCGGCGATCAACCGGGTATCGACACCCGTTCCAAACGCCTTGGCCATGACGGCATTGTCACGCACGATCGGCACGTTTTCCATCGCTATGCCGACAAAAAGACTGCGCGCAACCGCCCAGCCCGCCTTCATCGGAGCGCCTTTGACGTTGTTCTTGAAATCGTTCTTCGCGTTGCGCCACAACAGCGTACCTGTCGCCTTGGTTCGTTCCCAATAACGCTCCTGCGATGCGTTCAACACGTTCATCACACGCCGCGCCTGAGCGGGGATGTGCTCGATGTCCTTGCGAAGATCCTGAAATGCCTTGTCGATGGGTCGAAGCGAAAAATCCCCCTCGAGAAACCCGTCGATGAGTTGCTTCTTGACGTCGTCGACACGCTTTTTCGCACTGATCTGTTTGAGTGGCGTATTGACGCGCGTGAATGATTTGGCAACCGACTCCGCTCCGCTCAGGGCCTTCTTGCCCGCCATCTTGGCAGCGGCCACGCCCGCATTGATCCATTCGCTGGCCTTGGCCGATTCGTTCAGCGGCGTGCCCAATCCCGAATAGTAGAAGCGGAGCCAGAACTGATTCGCGGGTCGCCTCGGATCCTCGATGTCGCGATGCGCCTCCCAAAGCCGGGCGATATTGGAATACTGCGAACTCGATTGATCGTCGAGGTCGCGATGCCGTCCGAACGCATCGAAGAAAAAGCCCATCCGAATCGTCGCCCCGCACGGCATGCAATCGCCCTTCGGATACATCGTCTCGTTCTGCCTCGCGATTTGCGCGTAGACAGATGTCGGCGTTGCGTCATCCGGATCGAGTTTGACTTTCTCAGCCATGCTTTTTCTCCTCTACGCGCGGCGGTGGAACCAGCCCGTCGGGAATGGACGGCACCGTGACCGACGCGAACGTGTCGCTCGTCAATTCGGACAGGGTATTTTTGGGCAACGATTGCATCGACTTCGCAAAGGCACCCGGCTTGCCAGCATCCGCCTGCAACAGGCGCTGGATCTCTGGATGCGCGTCGAAGCGATTGTTCACGAGCAGAGCGTAGTAGGCGTATTGCTTCAGATCGTCCAGATCGGTCAGGCGATATTTGAGCCAAGCCATCGCGACGACCCGCGCAATACGACGAAACTGCTGGTCTTCACGCTCGTCGTACCGTTTGCTCAGCTGCACCTGATACCGGCTCGCCATCCAGCGCGCCACATCGATCGTCGGAATGCGCGATTCGTCCATCAGCACGCCAGGAAACTGAAGTTCGACGTGACGATCCGGATAGAAGTGAACCTCGAGAATTCGATCGCCGACCTTCTCCGGAACCTGCGACGGCGGTAGCGTCGCCTTTGCCTCGGCGTGAAGCGTTTCCTCGTTCCCTTTGTGCCACTGGTCGACGTCGACATAATTCCATTTGACCGTGAACTCGGTTCCCTGGAGCTTGTAGCAACACGTCACCCCGCCTCCGCCACCCGGCAGGCTATTGCCGCCGCCGGCCTTGTTTCCGTGGGCATCGGTGATCGTAAATCCGTCCAGGTTGTACGGAAGGTAGTTGTGAGCGATAACCGAAACACCGCTATACGTCGGCTCCGACTTGCTGCACGCCGCCACGGCCGTCACGAGCAGACACCCTGCCAGGACACGGCTCGCCAGACTCGAAAGTCTCGTTGATCTATTCACTGAGGTTTTCCTTCCGAAGATTGTCCTGCATGCGTTACCGACGTATCAGTACATCGGAATCGTTCCGCCTGTCGCGCAAACCGCCCTTCCCTCGTTGCACGACCGCTCTCCGCACAATCAACCATGCTGGGCCTCGTCGACACGCGCTGACGGCAGCAAACCGTCAGCTATCGACGGCGCGGCTACGGCGACGAATTTCCCGCTCGTCACTTCGAAACGCACGTGATCTGGAAGCGACAGCGCCCACTTCGCAAATGCACCTGGCTGGCTCGCCGTGCTCTTCAATATGCGCTGAGCCTCCGGATGGGTATCGAATCGACTGTTCATGAGCAAACTGAAGTAGGTGTACTGCTCCAAATCGTCACGATCCGTCAGACCGTATTTCAACCATGCCGACGCGACAATACGAGCGATACGGCGAAACTGCTGATCTTCGCGCTCGTCGTATCGTCTATCGAGTTGCGTCTGGTACTGCTTCATCCACTTCACGACGGCGACGATCGGCAGACGTGCGTCATCAACTAACTGGCCGGGAAACTGAAATTCGACATGCCGGTCCGGAAAGAAATGCACTTCAAGAATTCGTGACCCCACGTTGTCGGGCACCTGAGACTGGGGCATCGATACCTTCGTCTCACCATGCAACATCTGCTTGTCGCCCTTGTGCCACTGGTCGACATCGTAGTAATTCCACTTGACGACAAATTCCGTGCCCTTGAGCTTGTAGCAACACTTCACGCTGCCGCCGCCGGCACCCGGCGGGTCATCGCCTCCGCCACTCGCCGTATTGCCAAATGCGTCGGCGATCGTGAATCCACTCAGGTTGTACGGCAGATAATTCCGGCCCATCACCGAAATCCCGCTATACACCGGCTCCGATTTCCCGCAAGCGCACATCGTCGCCGCAAGCATGCACATCCCCAGCACGGAGACCCTATGCCACGCCACGAAGCGTCTCCCGCGATTCCCGCTCATGCGCATCGCGAATCGCATCCCACGTCGCGTCGTCGATCGTCGCCAGCGCATCGTTGAGCGTCGTCTCGCCTTGCGCCACGGCCTCGAGGCACGCCTGTACCGCCGGATACTCGTCGAACCGCGGCGAGACCAGCACGCCGGTCATCACGTAGCACTGCAATTCCGCTTCATCGGCAATCCCGTGCGCGGCAGCGCGATCGAGTTGCTCGACGACCTCGTCATACAGTTGCGCATCCGACAAGTGATCGACCACTGCCCCCATCGTCTCGCGAAACTTCAGCACGAGCTTGTCCGGATACCCGAGCTCGATCAACCGAGCGTGCTGCTGCTCGCTCAGGCCCGGCGCATCGCCTGCCGGCGCCGCGCCTTCGATCGCCGGCGCATCGTTGCGCCACACGACCTCGTCGAGCCGACGATCGCGATACCGGATCTCGGTGAACGGCGCAACGAACTGCCGCGTCTGCGCATCGCTCCACACCTGCCGCAGACGTTCGAATACGTGGTTGTCGAAGAAGAACAGGTAGTACGAACGACCATTGGGCAGCTTGTACTGCACATACCGGCGCAGATGCGCGTCGAGCGCATCGAACGTCCACGTCGACCACAGCCATGTCACCGCATGCAGATCGACTGCATCGAGCCACAGCTGACGCAGCAGCCGATGATGCTCGCCATGCTCGTCGTCGAGCGCGTCGCGCTCGAACGCGATCAGGTACGGCGCGATATCGGTATAGGCATCGAGCCCGGTATCGATCCAGAGCGACGCATAGCGCAGGCCGCGCACCGTCGCGAGTTGTACATCCAGCTCCTGATAGCCGCGCGTATCGACGAGCACATAAAGCCGCATCGCCCTGCCGTCGTCGTCCGCATGCGCCAGCGAAGCTTTCAGTGTTTCCAGGAACGCCGGCCACGCCGGCTCGCGCGGATTCGGCACGGTGTCGACGGCTTCGCCTGGCTCGACGGCGTCGTCCCGATCGACTACGTCGCCCGTGTCGTTGACCTCGTCCATCAATCCGCCTCGACCATCGATTCGCGCCCGCTATGCGCGTTCAGCACGCATTGCTTGCACGTGCCGCCCGGCATCGCGGGCAGCGGATACGGCATGCTCGTCGGCCCGCTGAACTGGTGCTGCGCGCCCTTGAAATCGATCTTCCCCGGCGCGTGAATCTCGATGTTGCCGCCCTTGATCCGGATATAGGCGCCGCCCGACGTCAGCAGGACCTCCTGCTTCGCGGCCACATCGACGGCCTCGGTCGCCGCCACCAGCTTCACGGTCTTCTGCGCGGTAAGCTCGATGTTGTCCGCGTGCGCCTGGACCTCGACGTTGCCCTTCGCGGCGAACAGCTTCATTCCGGCATTCTGCGCGAACAAGCTGATGCGGTCGCGGATGCCGGCGATCAGCGACTTGCCGCTCGTGATGAAGGTGCTTTGACCGCTGACGATATTGGTCTGCCGGTCGCTCGCGACGTGCACCGACTGCTGCGACGCCATCCCGATCCCCGCCGGGCTCGCGAACAGCATCACCGGCTCCTTGAACGCATTCGCGTTCCCCGTCCCGCCGCCGGCGGTCCGGCCGCCCGACGACGCGCCCGCCAAGCTCTCCTGCGTCGCGTCGGTGAACGTCTTCAGCGCGTCTTGACCGTTGCCGAGGCTTTCGGCCTGATGCGCTTCGCTGACCTGCGACAACGATTCGATCAGCCCCTCGGCATCGACGAGCTGCTGTTGCGCCTCGCGCACGTCGAGCGGCTGGCTGCTCGCCTGCTTCGGATGCGTCGTGACGTACAGCCCCTGCCCGGCGCGCACGGCGCCGTATGCATCCGTGCGCAAGTCGAACCCCGAGCCGAGATACGCGCCCCGCGTGTTGCCGTTCTGCTCGATCAGGTAGCCGAGATGCAACAGCGAATTCGCGCTACTGCTGAACAGGCGTGCACGGTTCTGGCCGGTCGCGTCGTCGAGCACCATCTCGTTGTGCCCCGACCCCGCGTACTCCTTCGACCGGAAGCCCGACAGGATGCCGTCGCTATGCCACTGCGGCCTGGTTGCCCCGTTGTAGACGCGATGCATCACGATCGGCCGGTCGCAGTCTCCGCCGATATAGCCGATCAGCACTTCCTCGCCGACCCGCGGAATATGGACGGCCCCATAGCCGCCGCCGGTATCCGACTGCACGACACGCATCCAGCACGATGCGGTTTCGGTGCCCTCGTTCTGCCGGTCCCAGACGAACATGACCTTGATGCGATTCAGCTCGTCCGTATACACCTCTTCGCCCTTCGGCCCGACGACGACGGCCGTCTCGAGCTGCATCACGGGCTTCTTGTGTTCGAACGGGCTGCGATACGGCACCGCCGCGCGTTGCGCTTCGACCTCGACGAGATAGAACCCGGCCGAGCCGTCTTCGTGCCCGACTTCGAACGCAGCCGCCGCACCGTGCCCGGCTTTGGCCTGCGCGAGGCGGTCCTGCAGGCTGTGCGGGAAGTGCGCCTCGTGGTCCGACAGCGGCAAGTTGTTCTCGATGTAGCGTGTCACGCCGATCGCCGCGAACTCACGATCGCGCTCCGGATCGCGGTCGTGCTCCGGATGATCGACCAGCGCGAAGCGCCGGCCCGCATCGATCCCGCGCACGCCGCCCACGCCGAAGAAACGCTTCGCGCGCGACTCCCATTCCTCCAGGCGGATCTTCGACAGATGTTCGCCGCGGTCCTGGCCCGGATACGTGTAGGCGCCCGTGTATTCGTAGATTTCCGCCTGATCCGGCAGGTCGCCCTGGCCGGCCTTGGTCGGCAGCGTCGTGCCGTTCGGATTGCCCGCGGACGACGGTGACTTGTAGTCGAACGTGCGCGTCGTGTGCAGCGTGCTCTGCAGAGTCCTCGACGCAGCCCATTGCGTAAAACCGGTCGTTTCCGCGCCGCTTCCCGAGCGATCGAAGCCGACGGCCTTCGGCGCCAGCTCGTCGACCGCATGCAGATCGTCGGTAATGACGAGCGTATGGGTCTTGCCGTCGTCGGCATGCCGCCAGAAGCCGAACAGCCCTTCGTCCTCCATCAGGCGATGCACGAAGTTCCAGTCGGTTTCGCTCTGGCGGCAGTACGAGCGCGACGGCAGCGGCTTCGACAGCGCGAACTGATACCGGCCCTTGGCCTGGGGATGCGCGTCGAACACATCGGCGAGGATCGCGTCGACGCTCTGATCCTGCCAATACCGCATGTCGCTGCGGAACTTGAGGAAGTGCATCCACGACGCGAAGGTGAGCTGGTAGCTCGACAGGCTGCCGTCCGCGCCGAGCCGGCGCGCCGTATGGACATAGCCGTTGATCGGGCGATACGACCGGTCCGCCTGCTGGATCCATAGCGTGATCGGCTGTGCGATCAGCGTCTTGAGTTCGACGTCGCTCGCGGTGGACACCAGATCGAGCGTCACGCTGAAATCGCGCCCCAGTTCGGAACGGGTCATGGCCCGGCGCGGTACGAGCGCATGGTCCGGCAACGACGGGATGTCCGTTTTCAGCAGGCGGTCCTGCTGAATCAGGCCGCCGCGAATCGCCTGCGCCAGTTCTGTCGCGTTCATGCGTCACTCACCTTCTTGTTTGCCGCGGACCCGCCGGGGCCCGCGCTCTCAGGAAAGAGCCCTTCCCTCACCACACGACGGCGTCCGGGCACGCGTCACGCGCGTCGCCGCGGCATCGTCGCTCACGCCTGCTCGTCCGGCCGCACGCCCAGCAACTCACGAATATGCGACAGCGAGCCATCGTCCTTCACGACGCTCTCGAGCCACTTGTGCAGCGGCATGTCGGCCCATTCGGCGGCCTTGTCGGCGAGATACGCGACCGGGCTGTGCGGCTCGGTCTGGCGGAAATAGCGGGCGACCGCGCGCAACTGGTCGACGGCCTGCGCACGGTTCTGGATGCCGGCGATCATCTGCGTCACCGGGGCGCGCGGAACGGGCTGCGGCTGCACGTGAGTCTCCTCCGTCTGGATCGGGTTGCCGAACACCGGCTCGATACGCTCGGGCTGCGCCTGCTGCGCCGCGGGCGTGTGCGGCGCGCTGCCCGTATAGCCCTGCTCGCGCGCAAAGCGCTCGGCGAGCCGGTACACGGTCTCGAACGCGTCGCGCGCCTGCCGGAAGCTCGGCGCCGAATCGCCCGCGCGCTCGACGAGGCGCTCCTCGAACGCGTCGAGCGCGAACTCGAACGCCTTCAGGTTCGCGAGCAACGCGGTGTAGAACGCGATCGACGTCACGCGCCGCGACGAATCGATCTGCTCGATCGACGGCTTGCCGCGCGCGATGTCGTCCGCGTGTTCGGGGTCGCGCTTGATGGCCTGCGCGACGTGCTGCGCCACTTCCCAGTCGAGCGTGCTGAACGCGTTCGACGCGCCGTCCGTCATCGGCACCGCGCGCAGCAGCTCGGCCGTGCGGCCGGACAGCCACGCGACGTTGCCGAGCCGGTGCTCGGTGTCGTCGTCTTCCGGCAACGGATGCACGGTGTCCCAGAAGTCGCGGCACAGGCCCTCGAGCAGCGCATAGCCTTCGGTGAGGCCGGTGATGCCGTCCTCGAGCGCGAGCGCCTCGGTCAGCCACACGGCGAGCCGCAGGTCCTTCGTGCGCGTGCGCAGCAGCTCGCCCGCATGGTCGACCACGAAGCCCCAGTCGGCCTCCTTGATCTCGGTCACCCACTCGCCCTGGTCGAGCGTCGGATCGTCGTAGCGCCGCGCATCCTGGATCGCGTCGAATTCGTTCGAAAACAGCAGGTCGTCGCCGCTGGGCGACGCATCGCTGATCGGCGTCAGCAGCTCGGGGAGATTGATCGGCATGGTTCGGTCAGTTCATCAAATGCTTGCGTTGCTCGGCCGCGCTCATTCGACGGCGTACGTGAATTCGCCGGCCTCGTCCGCGCGCACCGCGATGCGCGCGATGGCCTCGCCGTCGGCGATCCGGCCGAGCACGTGGCCCGCGATCTCCGGCAGCAGCGTGCCGTTCAGGATGTGGTCGACGTTGCGGGCGCCCGAATCGACCTCGGTGCAGCGCGCGAGCACCGCCTCGACGAGCGACTCGTCCCATTCGAACGCGGCCTTGTGGTTCGCCTCGATCCGGCGGCGGATCCGCTCGAGCTTCAGCTCGATGATCTCGGCCAGCACGTCGTCGGAAATCGGGTAGTACGGCACGACCTTCATCCGCCCGAGGAACGCGGGCTTGAAGGTCTTGTACAGCTGCGGGCGCAGCGTCTCGGCGAGCGCGTCCGGATCGGGCAATTCCTCCGCCGGCTTGTTCAGGCACGCCTGCATCACCGCGGATGAACCGACGTTCGACGTCAGGATGATCAGCGTGTTGCGGAAGTCGATCTCGCGCCCTTCCGCATCGTCCATCGCGCCCTTGTCGAACACCTGGAAGAACATCTCGAGCACGTCCGGGTGCGCCTTCTCGACCTCGTCGAGCAGCACGACGGAATACGGGTTGCGGCGCACGGCCTCGGTCAGCACGCCGCCTTCGCCGTAGCCGACGTAGCCCGGCGGCGAGCCTTTCAGGCCCGACACGCTGTGTGCTTCCTGGTACTCGCTCATGTTGATCGTGACCATCTTGCGCTCGCCGCCGTACAGGATGTCGGCCAGCGCGAGCGCCGTCTCGGTCTTGCCGACGCCCGACGGCCCGACGAACATGAACACGCCGCGCGGCTTGTTCGGATCCTCGAGGCTCGCGGTGGCGGTGCGCACGCGCTGCGCGATCGCTTCCAGCGCGTGATCCTGGCCGATCACGCGCGCGGCGAGCAGCGGCTGCAGGTTCATCACGGTGTCGATCTCGTCCTTCACCATCCGGCCGAGCGGAATGCCCGTCCACGCGGCGACGATCTCGGCCACCACGTGGCCGTCGACCTGCAGCGGCACCATCGGCTCGCCGCCCTGCAGCGCGTGCAGCGCCGCGACGCGTTCGGCGAGCTTGTCGCGGGTGGCCTGCACGTCGACCGGCTGGCCGTCTTCCGACGGGCCGCGTGCCTTGTCGAGCGCTTCGCGCAGTTCGGTGATCTCGGCGACGATCACGCGCTCGGCTTCATAGCGCGCTTCGTCCTTCGCCAGTTGCTCGAGCGCCGTATCGCGCGTGCCGCGCAGCTCGCCGAGCCGCTCGTCGTGCGATGCGCCGCCCGCTGCCTCGCGCTCCAGCGACGCGATCTCCGCGTCGATGCGCTCGATGCGCTTCTTCGTGTCGTCGATCGCCGCCGGCGTCGCGCTGTGCGCGAGCGCGACCTTCGCGCACGCGGTGTCGAGCACGCTGATCGCCTTGTCCGGCAGCTGGCGGCCGCTGATGTAGCGATGCGACAGGCGCACGGCCTCGGTGATCGCGTCGTCGAGGATCCGCACGTTGAAGTGCTTCTCCATCAGGCCGGACATCCCGCGCAGCATCGCGGCCGCGAGCGGCTCGCTCGGCTCCTCGACCTTCACGACCTGGAAGCGCCGCGCGAGCGCCGCGTCCTTCTCGAAGTACTTCTTGTATTCGCTCCACGTCGTCGCGGCGATCGTGCGCAGCTCGCCGCGCGCGAGCGCCGGCTTCAGCAGGTTCGCCGCGTCGTTCTGGCCGGCCTGGCCGCCCGCGCCGATGATCGTGTGCGCCTCGTCGATGAACAGGATGATCGGATGCGCGCTCTTCTTCACCTCGTCGATCACGCTCTTCAGGCGGTTCTCGAACTCGCCCTTCACGCTCGCGCCGGCCTGCAGCAGCCCCATGTCGAGCACGTGCAGCGCGACGCCACGCAGCGGCGGAGGCACGTCGTCGGCCGCGATGCGCAGCGCGAGCCCCTCGACGACCGCCGTTTTGCCGACGCCGGCCTCGCCGGTCATGATCGGGTTGTTCTGGCGGCGGCGCATCAGGATGTCGATCGCCTGGCGGATCTCGGCTTCGCGGCCGATCACCGGGTCGATCTTGCCGTCGCGTGCGCGCTGCGTGAGGTTGGTCGTGTACGTGTCGAGCGCGGGCGTCTTCGACGGGCCGGCCGCAGGCGCCAGGCCGTCGGCGGCCGGCGCGACGTCGCTGCCTTCGTCGTCCGCCTGACGCGGCTCGGCTTCGCTCGAGCCGGCCATGATCTCGTCGAACTTGTGCTTCAGGTCCGTCACGTTCATTTCCGCGAACTGCGACGACATCCGCTGCGCGAATTGCGCGAGATCGGGCGCGGTCAGCAGCGCGAGCAGCAGGTGCCCCGAACGGATGCGGCCGAGCTGCGAGTCGAGCGACGCGATCAGCCAGGCCTGTTCGAACAGCGCGATCAGGTGCACGGAGAACACCGGCGTGCGCGTGTTGCCCGTCTTCAGGCGCGTCAGTTCGCGCTCGAGATCGGCGTGCAGCGCGTGCGGATCGACGCGGCTCGCGCGCAGGGCGAGCGGCAGGTCGCCCGTCGCTTCGTCGAGCAACGCGAGGAACAGGTGCTCGAGATCGACCTCGTAGTGGCCGCGCGCCAGGCACGCGCTCGCCGCACGCTCGGTCGCGTGGCGGCACAGCGGGTTCAGTTTCGTGATCAGGGTCTTCAGAGGCGTGCTCATGGCGTCGATCTCAGTCTCAGGTTCGATTGCGTGTTTGTTGTCGTTCGGAATCAGTGAATCACGTGCAGTTCGTAGCGGGCGTCGGAGCGGTCCTCGACCGCGTCGCGCGTGCAGAGGAACGCGTCCCAGCCGAGCCGCGAGCCCGCGCCGAGCACGCTCGCACCGACCTCGGTGCGCTTGAGCACGAGCTTCACCTCGTATTCGAGCGTGACGCCGGCAAGCAGCGTCAGCATCCGCTCCAGTGCGATGGCGTGCGCGCCGCCGGGCAGGAACGCCTCGTAGTCGCGCTTGGACAGCGGGCCGACGACTATCCGCGCGCGCATGTCGCGCTGCCACACGCGTTCGCCGACGAGCGCCGTCGCGCCGAGCACCGCGTTGACTTCGCCGAGCACGCTCAGCTGGTCGGGCGGCACGTCGTACCACTTGCCGACGAACTGGTCGATCTTCACCGGCACGCGGAAGTAGTCGGACAGCGTGCGCTGCAGGTAGGCGGCCGACATCGGCCGGTGCCGCGCGGCGAGCGCATAGCCGGCCACGGCCTCGTCGAGCACGCCGCCCACGCCGGCCGCGAGACTGTCGCGCACCTCGTCGCTCGGCACGCCCGCGATCGCGAGCAGCAGCGGCAGATAGCGCTCGTCACGGTCGAGTTCGTAGTGGAACGGCAGCCGGTATTTCTTCCACGCGGCATAGAACAGCGCGGTCGCGCGGTTCGAGAACACGTCGAAGAAGGCACGCGCCGCATGATCGCGCTTCAGGTGCTCGCGCGCGACGATCTGCTCGGTGTAATGCAGCGGCAGCGCGCCCTGCCCGCCGAGCAGCCCGAAGAACGCGGGCGTCAGCTCGACGTGGCCGAGCTCACCGGCCGCGAGCGCGGCGCCGCGCGCCTCGCCCGTGTCGAGGTGGGTGCCGTCGTCGTCGAACGAACGCGCGCCTTCGATCTCGCTCGGCGGAAAGCCGAGCGACAGCGTGTTGCGGAATTCGATGCGCTGCGCGACCACGTCGCCCTGCCGCCACGCGCCGGGCGCGTCCGACGCCTGCCGCGCGAACAGCCCTTCGAGCACGCGCACCGCCTGGAAGAACTCGAAGCGGTGCGGTTCGTCGAGCAGCGCGTCGACTACGCCAGGATCGATTCGCCGGTCCGGGGCTTGCATCGGATGATCTCCTCGCCGGTGCGCTTCGACACGACGACTAGTTGAACGAAACTGTTGAGGTGCACGTACAGCCCGAAGAAGCTGTCGAGCACACGCACGAACGAGGCCAGGCTCGCGCCGACGAAGTGTTCCTCGTCGATCGTCAGGCGGATCTCGATGCCGCGCACGAAGGTCGCGAACGGCTTGCCGGGCAGCCACTGCACGGCGCCGCGCTGCTCGATGCCGGCCAGGCCGTCGATCTGGCGCATCGACACGGCGGTGCGCCGCAGGTCGTACAGCGTCAGCATTTCCTTCAGCGGCGCGAGGCCGTGCGCGACCAGCGACACATGATTGAGCGCGAGATGCGACACGAGCCGCCAGTGCGCGGCGCGGCCGCGCTCGAAGCGCACGCTCTGCGTCGGGCGGCGCAGCAGTGAAATGCCGCTCGTCTGCGCACCGCCTTCCTGGAACAGGTCGCCGCCTTCGAGCCCGAACGCGAGCATCGCCGGCAGGTCGCGGTTCGTGCAGGTGAGGTCGAGGCTCAGCGTGTCGGTCTGCGGCGACGTCGGCTCGAAATCGATGTCGACGATCGAGATCTCGGTTTCGTAGCCGGGGCTCTTCTGCGCGACCCAGTCGTTGCGGCGCGCGAACCAGTAATGGCCGATCCGCGCCGATTCGCCGTGATGCAGCGAATAGAACGGCCGGAACTCGATCACCGATTCCTCGTGCGCCTGTTGCCTGACGAGCTTCACCGAATCGATCGAATACACCTCGTACGCGAACGCGCGCCGCGCCTCGGCGATCACCGGGTAGGACACCGCGCGGTGCGTGATGCGGATCGGTTCGCCGTGCTGGCGGAACAGGTTGACGATCGGCGTGCAGAACAGCCGGAAGTGGCTCGCCGTCAACAGTTCGAGCAGCCGCGCGACATGCGAATCGCTGCGCACGTCCTGCAGCACGAGATGCAGCGTCGCGCGCTGGCAGCGGCCGCTCGCGCGCGCGATCGCCGCGATGTCGAAGTCGACGAAATCGAACTTGTCGGGGAATGCGAAGTATTCGGTGAGCAGGCGATACGCGGGATGCGATTTCGCCGGGTAGTCGATCAGCGCGTCGTCCTCGTCGAAGCCGGCATGCGCGATCGGCAGCTTGCGCAGCGCGGTCCAGCGGCCGTTGCGTTCGGGCTCGACATACGCGCCGAGCACGTTGACGAACAGGCAGTCGGTCAGCGCGGCGACGAACGACTGTTCGCCGTGCAGGTGCGCGCGCAGCGTCGGCAGCTTCAGCGCGCCGAGATCGAGCTGCGCGGCGAGCGATTCGAACGTGATCGAGATCACGCCCGTCGCGTTCGACGGCAGCACCGTCGCGCTCGGCGCGAGCGCGACCGGCGTGTAGCGGGCTTCCGAGATGCGGATCGGCGCGAGCGTCACGTCATAGGCGGTACGGAACCGGCACTGCACGCCGCGGATCGGGCGGCTCTTCAGCTCGGTGCCGCGATCGATCACGACCGGTTCGGTCTGCTGGCCGGGCGACGCCGGCGTGAACTGCGCGATCGAGCACGACGGGAACGGCCGCAGGTAGTGCGGATACAGCACTTCCAGCAGCGCTTCGGTGAATTCCGGGTAATCGTCGTCGAGCTTCTTGTTGATGCGCGCGCCGAGCAGCGCGAACGACTCGATCATCCGCTCGACGTGCGGATCCTCGCAATGCTCGCCGGACAGCGCGAGCCGCGCCGCGATCTTCGGATAGCGTTCGGCGAAATCTCGCGAATAGCGCCGCAAAAACGATAATTCGCGCTCGTAATACGGCAGCAATTCTTCCATCGACGACCCCGAACCTCAATATTTCCTGCCGGACCCTGATCCACCACCGGGCGGTCCGGCCCGCTCGGCGGCTTGATTTACTGCATTCTTGCGGCGCGTGCGCGCGTGACCGAATACTGCAGCGTCGAAGGCTGCAGCATCGCGTCGAAACTCACCGGCTCCTCGGCCGGGTGCACGACGAGCAGCGCCTGGATCGCGAAGTAAAGCGCGTTGGTGGCCTGCTCGTTCAGCTCGAACGTCACCTGCACCTGCTGCAGGCGCGGCTCGTGGCGTGCGATGGCCTGCTGGATCGACTTGCAGATGAACGCGCGATCGTAGTGACTCGCCAGGCTCAGCCCCGCGAAATCGTTCAGCCCGTAGGTCAGCACCGACTTCTGGCACTCCGGCAGCGTGGCCAGCTCGTTCTCGGTGTGGGCGATACGGGTGTTGAGGATCGCCTCGACGTCGCGGGCGACCGTGTTCTTGAGCTCGTCCAGCGACAATTGCCGCATCGCTGCCGAGGCCGGCAGGTGCGGTTCGTCGTCGAACAGCTTGTCGAGAAAACTGGGTTCGAATCGTTTCATCGGCCGGTATGTACAGCGAAAACGGCAACGGGGACGCCGAGCGCCCCGTTGCCGCAACCGACCTTAGACCGCGTAGGTCTTGTCGTTCTTCGTCAGACTCCAGGCGCCCTGCGTGTTGCCGCCCTGGTTGCCGCCGATCTTCTGCTGGGTTTGCTTCCACTGCACAGCTGCGTACTTCAGCGAGAACGTCTCGAGCGGCAGACCTTCTTCGCGAACGCTCGGGGCGATGCTCGAGATGATCACGTACTTGAGCTTGACTTCCAGATACTGCACGCGCTTGCCTTCACCGTCAGCGCGCGAGAAATGGACCGTCACCTCGTCGAACGTGGTGCCGCCCGAAGCGTGTTGGTACAGCAGCGGGCTCGACGAATCGATTTCCTTCGTGAAGATCATGTCGCCGTGTTCGCAACGCGTCATCGTGTGACCGCCAGCGGTCGATGCGGTTGCCGAACGCGGCTGAACGATCGAGTGATCCCACGATTTCAGCTCGATCCAGCCCTGGTGGTCCTTGTCCGCGGATTCGCCCTTCACCGCGGGACTACCAAACTGCAAGTGCATATGTAACATGGCCCTTCGACTCCCCAAAGAGGTGGTTTTAACGTCCTACCCAGGCGGCCCGCCCGGGCGATTTACTCGCTTATGAATTTGCCGGTTTGGGCAGATCAGCGACAAGTCGCAGAGAAATCGAGAGTTCGTCGAGCTGAAAGTGCGGGCGCAGGAACGCGACCGAACGATACGAGCCCGGCTTGCCCGGAATCTCCGACACTTGTATGGATGCCTCGCGCAGCGGAAATTGCGCTTTCTGTTCCTGCGAGGCGTTGTCGTCGAGCAGGACGTATTGCGAAATCCACCGGTTGAGGAAAGTCTCCACGTTCTGCGCCGATGCGAAGCTGCCGATCTTGTCCCGCATCATCGCCTTCAGGTAGTGCGCGACGCGCGATACCGAGAAGATGTACTGAAGCTGGGCGGACAGGACGGCGTTCGCATTCGCGCTGTCGGTGCTGTATTTCTTGGGTTTCTGCACCGACTGCGCAGCGAAGAACGCGGCGTAATCTGAGTTCTTGCAATGGACGAGCGGGATGAAGCCGAGGTCGCTCAGCTCCTTCTCGCGGCGATCGGTGATCGCGATTTCGGTCGGGCACTTCAGCGCGACTTCACCGTCGTCGGTCTTGAACGTGTGGGTCGGCAGGTCCTCGACGAGGCCGCCGCCTTCGACGCCGCGGATCGCCGCGCACCAGCCGAAGTCGTCGAATGCGGCCGTCAGGCGCGCAGCGAACGCCCACGCGGCGTTGCACCACAGGTACTTGTCGTGGTCGGTGCCGTCGACGTCCTCGACGAAGTTGAAGTTCTCCGCGGTCTGGCCGTCCTTCGGATTGAACGGCAGGCGGCCGAGGAAGCGCGGCAGCGTCAGGCCGACGTAGCGCGAATCTTCGGCGTCGCGGAACGACTTCCACTTCGCATATTCGACCGTATCGAACACCTTGCCCAGGTCGCGCGGCTTGCCGAGGTCGGAGAACGACTCGAGGCCGAGCAGCTCGGGCGATGCCGACGCGATGAACGGCGCATGCGCGGCCGCCGCGACGTGCGACATCTGCTCGATGAAGTACATGTCTTCCGGCTGGCGCGAGATCTCGTAATCGCCGATCAGCGCACCGAACGGCGAGCCGCCGAACGTGCCGAATTCTTCTTCGTAGACCTTCTTGAACAGCGCGCTCTGGTCGAACTCGCTCGCGCCCTTGAAATCGCGCACGAGGTCGCGCTTCGGCGCGTGCAGCGCCTTGATCTTGATCGTCTGGCCGGTGTTGCTTTCCTTGACCAGGTAGTCCATCCCGCGCCACGTGCTTTCGAGGCGCTGGAATTCCGGCGCGTGCATCACTGCGGAAAGCTGCGTGGAAATCAGGCGGTCCAGTTCCGCGACGCGCGCGTCGATCGTGGCCGACAGGTTGTCCGACACGATCACCGTGCCGTCGAGCACCTGGTGCACGAGTTCGCCGATCAGGTCCTTCGCACGCGCATGCTCGGAATCGGATTTCGCGACCTTGCTCTTCTCGACGATGTCGTCGAGCAGCGAGGTCCCGGCGGCGTAGTCCGCGCCGCTCGCTTGGGCCGCAGCCGTTTGCTGGTTCATCTCAACACTCCGTCGTCATTCGCCGTCTTTGTCGCTGCCCGTGCCCTTCGCGAGCTCCTGCAGCTGCTGCGTGTTCTTCAGCACCTCGGACAGCAGATCCTCGAGCTTGTCGTTGCCGGCGAGCTTGTTGCGCAGGTCGGCGAGCTTCGAGCGCGCCTCGAGCAGGCGGCGCAGCGGCTCGACCTGTTCGACGACTTCGTCCGGGCTGAAATCCGACAGCGAACGGAACTTCAGGTCGACCGCGAACTTGCCGCCTTCCGGGCTCAGGCGGTTTTCCACCTGGAACGCGGCACGCGGCTCGATCGCCTTCATCACGTCGTCGAAATTGTCGCGATCGATGTTGACAAATTTACGGTCGCGCAGCTTCGGCTGCTCGATTTCGGACTGGCCCGCCAGATCGCCGACGACCCCGACGACGAACGGCAGTTCCTTCACCTCGATCGCATCGCCCTTCTCGACCTCATAGGTCAATTGGACGCGCGGCGGCCGTATTTTCTGCAAGCTTTTCTGAATGCTTTCTTTCTTGGCCATCTCGACGGCTCCCAGGTTAGTTGTGGTTATCGCGTCAGTCTTGCGGTCAGTTGCGCAGTGCGCCGAACGGGTCGGCGCCGCCCTTTTGCGGCGTGGTGGGCGGCGTCGGCGTGCTGGTCGCCGCTGCTTCGGCCGCCGGTGCACCGCCGGTCTTCGCACGATGAACGACACGGCGCGTCTGGCGCGGCTTCACGACCTTCGTTTCCGGCGGGAACAGCGCCGATTCGCCCAGCGTGTCGCGCAGCTGCTTCGCGAGCGCCTGCGCATCCGACTTCGCGTCACCCGCGAGCGACGAATCCTGGCGCAGCTCGCCGAGCGACTGCGTCGCGATCCGCAGGCCGGCCACGGCCAGCACGCTCTTCGCCTGACGATCGGTCGCGTCGCGCTGCAGCGCTTCCTGCGCGGCAACGATTGCCTGGCCGTAATGGTTCTGGGCGAACTGGATTTGCGCGATGCGCGACCACGGCTCTTCGCGCGTCGGATCCGACTTCGCGAGCTGCTGATACAGGCCGAGCGCCTTGTCCTGGTCCCCCGCCTTCGCAACTGCGTCCGCATCCGCCAGCGACTTGTTGAACACTTCGGCAGTCGGCGGCGCCGGAGGCTGGCTCGCACAACCTGCGATCACGCCGCAAGCCACTACTACCCCAGACAGTTTTGCGAAGAGACGGTCTTTCATCGTTATATCCACCGGCGCGTGAGTTTTAAATCGTTGAGAATCTGGTTCTTTTGCTTTGCAAGAAGCGCGCGGGTATAGTACCGATCAATTTTTCATAATTCAATCGTCGTGTGAAGAGTAATTCCTTTTAAAACCGGGCGCTACCCCCTCCAATGGCCTCTCGCAGCGGGCTCGCAGCGATTTTTCTTTCGGCCGGAACGGGCAAGTTTTACTGGTTTCGCGACGCGCCGCCCGGACGGTGGCAAAAATTTCCGGGCGCCTGCCTCGACGCGGGCGTGCTTAATAGTTGAACAGTGCAATGCCGGGGACACG
This sequence comes from Burkholderia sp. AU45274, assembly GCF_030482505.1. NCBI lineage: Bacteria > Pseudomonadati > Pseudomonadota > Betaproteobacteria > Burkholderiales > Burkholderiaceae > Burkholderia > Burkholderia sp. AU45274. The sequence goes on from NZ_JAUJQE010000019.1 coordinate 85,493, forward strand.
CAGCGAACGCGGAAATACCCGGCAGATTTGACAGGGATAAAAGGCAGCCCGCCGGAAATACGATGAGATCGTTGATGATTCGCTACGCGCTGCCACTGGTTGCCTGCGCGCTTCTGGCCGGATGCGCGGCCGCCCCGCTGCTCGGCTCGGCCGCGAGCGCCGTGATGTCCGCGGCCGGCATCGGCAAGCCCGAGGTGCCCGACGCGCAGAAGCCGCCGCGCAACCTCGGCATCACGCTGGCCGCCGCGCCGAACCTGAATGCCGCAACCGACCACAAGCCGCTCGCGCTCGTCGTGCGGCTCTATACGCTGAAGGACCCGACGTCGTTCCAGCAGGCGCCGTTCGACGCATTCACGGATCCGACCAAGGAAAAGGCCGCATTGGGTGCGGATCTGCTGAACGTGCGTGAAATCACGCTGATTCCGGGCCAGCGCTATACGGCGACCGAGAAGGTTTCGCGCGAAGCGCAGGCATTCGGCATCGTCGCGCTGTTCCGCGATCCCGCCTTACAACGATGGAAACTGACGTTCGACCCGGTGAAGTCGGAGAAATCCGGCATAATCATCGGCCTGCATAATTGCGCGATGACGGTCACCGACGGCACTGTCATCGCACCGCAACAGGGTGCGCCTTCACAACCGCTGAATTTGCTTTCTTCGGTCTCCTGCGGTTAAACAATGACGCACGAATGTCAATTAACAAGAGTTAACAATTGGCGATTTAATTCGGGCACGAACAAATCGATTACATCGCAACGCGACATTAACCGGATTTGACATGAGTTATTCGGCCAAGGTGCTGTGGGGGGAAGGGCTGTTCCTCCGGCCTCAACACTTTCAGCGACAGGACGCGTACCACGAAGCGCGCCTGTTCGAATCGATCCAGGCGATCCAGCCGTACAACTGGGGCGTGCGCTCGGTGCGCATCGACCGCGATGCGCTCGGCAGCAACGTGCTGCGGGTGGCCGAGCTTGCGCTCGTGTTCCCGGACGGCGCGCTGTATGCCGCGCCGCAGGCCGACGACCTGCCGCCGCCGATCGCGCTGGACACGCTGCCTGACGGCATCAACGAATTCGTGTTCTATCTCGCGCTGCACCCGCTGCGCGAGAACGGCACCAACTACAGCGACGATCCGGCCGCCGGCTTCATGACGCGCTTCGTCAGCGAGCAGACGAGCGTCGGCGACAACTTCACCGACGCCGCCGAAGCCGACATCACGTTCCTGAAGACGCAGGTCAAGCTGATCGCGCACAGCGAACCGCGCGACCAGCTGCTGTCGGTGCCGCTCGTGCGCGTGCGCCGCACCGCGACGTCCGGCTTCGAGATCGACGACAGCTTCGTGCCGCCGTGCCTCGCGATCGACGCGTCGCCGATCCTCCACCAGCGGCTGCGCCAGCTCGTCGACGCGCTGCAGGCGAAGGTGAACGCGCTGTACGGCTTCCACCGCGAGCCGTCGAAGAACATCATCGAATTCCGCTCGGGCGACATCGCGTCGTTCTGGCTGCTGCACACCGCGAACGCCGCGTTCGCGACGCTCGCACACCTGCACCAGCATTCGGCGCTGCATCCGGAGCGGCTGTTCCAGGAACTGCTGCGCCTCGCAGGCCAGCTGATGACGTTCTCGAAGGGCTATACGCTCGCCGACCTGCCGGTGTACCGCCACGATGATCCGGGCCCGAGCTTCGCGCGTCTCGACCTGATGCTGCGCGAGCTGCTCGACACCGTGATCTCGACGCGCTACTTCGCGATCACGCTCGACGAGGTGCGCCCGTCGTTCCACCTCGGCCGCCTCGATTCCGGCAAGATCGACGACAAGACCGAGTTCTACCTGGCGGTGTCCGCGGACATGCCGAGCGTCGAGCTCGTCGATGCGGTGCCGGCCCGCTTCAAGGTCGGCGCGCCCGACGACGTCGACAAGCTCGTGCTGTCGGCCATGCCCGGCGTGCGGCTTTCGTACACGCCGCAGGTGCCGCCCGCGATTCCGGTGCGCCCCGGCGCATGCTACTTCGCGCTCGATTCGCGTAGCCCGCTGTACGAGCGCATGCTGCAGGCCCAGTCCGCGATGATCTACGCGCCGACTGGCATCAATGACCTGAAATTCGAACTGATCGCGGTCACATCATGAGCTACGCGCCTTCCCTGTTCGGCGACAACGCGCCGGCCCCGCTGCACACGCCGGCGTCGACCGACGCCTCGTTCCAGGCCCGTTCGCTGCTCGACCTGCTGTACGACGGGTTCTTCATGCTGTTCCTGCTCAAGAACGGGCGGGAGCCGGAGAGCGCGGGCGAGTTCAGCACGCGCATCCAGGAATTCCTGTCGGACTTCGAGCGCGGCGCGAAGAAGCTGAATATCGCGGCTGAAGACGTGTACGGCGCGAAGTTCGCGTTCTGCGCGGCGATCGACGAGATGGTGCTGTCGTCGCAGTTCAAGATCCGCACGGAGTGGGAGCGCCGACCGCTGCAGCTCGTGCTGTTCGGCGAGCAGCTCGCGGGCGAGAAGTTCTTCCAGTATCTCGAGGAATGTCGCGCGCAGGGTGCGGCGCGGCTGCAGTCGCTCGAGGTGTTTCATATGTGCCTGCTGCTCGGGTTCCAGGGGAAGTATCTGCTCGAGGGGCCGGAGAAGCTGGCTTACCTCACCGCGCGGCTGGGCGATGAGATCGCGCATATGAAGGGTAAGCGGGCCGCGTTTGCGCCGCATTGGCCGCTGCCGGATCAGATCGCGCATCGACTCAAGCGTGAAGTGCCGGTTTGGGCGATTGGGGCCGTGTTCGCGCTGGTCGCGCTGCTCGGGTATCTCGGGCTCAACACGTATCTCAAGGACAAGACGCTGCAGGCGCTGGCGCCTTATTCCCAAGTCATCAAGGTCGGGCCAGAGTCGGCTAATTTGACGATTTCGTTGCCTTGAGGGGTGAGCGTCGTTCCGGCGCTGATGCTTCATGAAAAAAGGACCGCTTGGCGGTCCTTTTTTGTTTGTGGCGTGCTCGCGGTGTGACGTCAGAACAGGATGAACGCGTCGTTGTCGACGTAGAACACGAACGCGTCGAACAACTGAGCGAGCGTCGGTTCGTCGATCTGGTCATGCGCGTTGATCACGATGTCCTCGATCGTCGCGCTGTCCAGCGTCACTTGCCAGCCAGGCTGCCGGGCAATGGCCGGCACGGCTTCGTCCTCAGAGTCTTTGGTGTCTTCGGAGAATGCCCCCTCCGTGTCGAGCGTCCATGGCGTCGGCGGGAGATAGAGCCATCCGGAGAACTCGCCCGGGCGTTCGAGAATGTGTTTCAGCGACACGACGGTCGCGGCGGTGGTCGACATGGGTATTGCGGTTGTATCGAAGTGAATGCGGCATGGCCGCCGCAAGATCGCAGCGGCCGCGCGTGATTATGCCAATTCCACGCCAGCGTGATTGGCAAGTTGTCGTCGCAGGTCGATCTGCTGGTTACTGGATGGCGGGTCGTGATCTGCGAGACCGACGATATGCACGCCGTCTTCGGACATGCCAGTCACGACGTCCGCAACGAATCCGGTGTCCATTTCGCTCGGCTCCCGACGGACGTTGTGCGCACTCGATGTAACAGGTTCCAGGCCGAATTCCGGCGAATTCAAACCCGCTATGTCGGTTTCCCGAAATACACGATATCGAATGCTTCGATCCAGCCCGACCATTCAACGGGTAGCGCGTCACGCCACATCCGGTTCGTGTCGATGCGACTATCGGACGCGAACAGAACCACGTCCCGCATCGAAGCAACGTCGATGGTCAACACGATCAGATTGCCAGCCCGCCCCGCAAACGCGGCACGCCGGCAGGTTCCGGGATCTTCGACATCATCGAAGAACACCACGCCGGACGCAGCGAGGTCAGCCTCTCGGCAACGCATGTATCCCCAGTCCGCTATCCGCACCGAGTGTGCCTGAAATGCAGCGGCAAGTGAGGGGTACTGAACCGTCGTCACGATCGGGATTACCGCGATCCGCTCAGGATCGTGGAAAGCTGACGCCGCGTGCCTGCCGGGTCGAGCCGGTAACGCGGTCCTGTTCAGATATTCGTCAAAACACTTTTCGCAAACAGGGACAAGCCCGTCAAAGACGGCCGCATGCGCTTCTTCGAAATCCGGGCCAAATGGTGTGTCACTAGGCTCGGGCAACCCGGACTGCTTCGCAATATCCGCCGAAACGAAGTACGAGATGTCGGGGAGCCCATCTCCAAGCCAGTCGATGTCATAGCGGAACATCTGCAATCGCCCCGCGTCTTCTTTCATATCGGCCGCGATATCACTTGAAACATGCACCACGCCGGAAGCGCCATGCGAATTGCACAATATCCTGCCCATGCCTTACCCTATTGACGTCGCCCGTTCGCAAGTTAACCACTTGATGGTTTCATGTGTCGTTGTTGGGACATTCTGCGCGCCGCCGGCCCGCAGAATGTCTCCGACGTGCGTCACGCAGCTATTGGTATTTTTGTCATACACACCCTGGTCATGCCCCAGGCGCTTGGCCTGAGCCTGGTACGCCGAGGTGGCATCCGGCAAATCGACGTGAATCGTATTCTCAACCGTTGATGTCGGCGCCATATGCTGCCAGGTAATGATTGTATTTTGATCATCGTCGACGATCATCGGGTGCGTTCGCAACGCTCGCCCCGAATTCGGAACCACTTCGACGTCGAAATGAGGCCCGAATTCACTTCGCGACTGCCGGATGATTGCTTTCCCGGGACACAGCCCGAGCGGATCGATCCATTGCGGCGGGTTCGGCGCATACTGATAAACGTTGATGCCCCCCGCCAATCCGATCGGATCGCTGCTGACGAAGCGGCCAATTTGAGGACCGCAGTAGTGGTAAAGGTTGTATGCGAGCCCCGTCTCGTCGTCGACTTGCTGCCCCTGGAACCGCAACGAATTCTTCGGCGTGATTCCGGCCGCCTTCGACGCCTGCGCGATCACCTCCCGCGCTTCACCCAGGCCTTGTACGACGCTGCCCACACCACATCGCCTTCGTCATCCGTCAGCAATTGCGGTGTGCCGAGCTGGTCGCAGTGGTAAGCAAATCAAGCTAACTCGGCGGGGCCTTCACCTTGCTTGCTTCAAGTACAGAGTGCAGCCCCTATTCGCCGCCTTCATGCCCCGCCTTTATCATCCAGCGCCCACCAGTTCAGCGGTGTGATCCCGTCGTCGGCATAGACATTTCCGAAATACCAATTGATATGTTTGCACCGATCCGACAATTCGTTAAAGAAGCGTTCAATCGCGGGGAATCCAATACGAGCAGGAACTGAAAAACACATATTTTTAGCCGTCTCGCCGTCGACGCTTCCTAATAGCGCCGACCGGAAATCTTCGTCGATTTGCCTGCGCTCGTCACTAGACAAATTGCTTTCAGCGAAGATTTGAACGCACACGTTCCCCCCACGGCGAACAATCTCCACAGGCACCGAAGGCGAGGCAATCTTGATAATGTCGCCTTTTGCAACGTGCAATGCCAAACCAGGCGACGCGAGAAGTTCGTAGATGTTCTCATCGAGTTTGCGAGCGGGCAGCTCTTCGCGAACTACTTCACCGTTCGAGGCCAGTCCCACAAATATCTCTATCAGATCCATATTCATTTCGTCCATAGGGCGCCCCACAGCTACCTCTTTCGGCACACGACATTCCCAGCGATGACGCACCTCGATTACCAGACCGATGCACTCACGTACTGCACCATCGGCACGAACGAACCCGCTTCGTAAAGGTAATGCGTGCTGCCCTGCTCCCCGCTCTCATACGCCAGCATGTCGCCATCCCACCCGAACACCGTGCGCTCGCCGTTCACCTCTTT